>NZ_JBVVPC010000031.1:0-101062 GCF_055807355.1 Bradyrhizobium sp. Ken01 | reverse complement strand
CCATCGAACGCTTCTGCCGATACAATGCCCCGGCAAAACACGACCCGATGTCCCGAACTTCTGGTTCAGGACACTAGCCAGGCCTCAACGCAGAGAGGAAATAACGAAAGGCGAAGTGGGATCGATTAAAAGTAGCCCGCGGGAATGGATTCCAAGAGCGAACCGATGCGCTTGATTCCGCGCCTCGCGTGCGGGCGGGTTGCGAGAGGCAGCATCTCCCAGATCGGCGACCCCGGATCCGCTATACGACAAGGAACCGGAAGCAGCCCGGCGGCTGTACAGTTGACCATCTCCGAACGCTCGGGAATAGCTACATGACCAGATACTGCATGGTTGCCGCCGTCTTGTTCTTCACTTTGCCGCTGATTGCTGCGCACGCGCAAGGTAGCGCTGGCACCGGAAAAACCTCAACCGGCGTCGGACCACAAGTCGGCCCAAGGGGACCTGGTATTGAAAGCGGCGGATGGACCCAGCAGCCAGCCACCCCAACGAATACAACCACCGGTGGCGGCAACTTATCACCAGCGCAAAAGAACGCGATACCGCCGCCGAAGACCCTCCGAGATGGGCGCGCGAGCCAAAAGTGAATTGCACTCAGTCGATCGCTAAGTGTCGGCGCGGCACAGCGCGCTCCCTCATCATTCGATATTGCCGACAGCAGGTTAGCGGCCTGATCCGACGAAGCCCGCCAACCACACGTCGCGCCCTAGTTTTTCTTTCGCGTTTGCTGCCGATAGAAGCGCTGTATGCGCGAATAGATCGCGCCGCGTGTCCGACCTAACGTAGATGCGATCTCGTCGGCAGTTCTCTCTTGACGCAACAGCCCTCGGAACTGTTCTCCTCCTGAGAAGTCCATTGCCCTATCTCGCGCAACTGCTTCATTGCTCTTCCTTCGCTCTCGAATGGTACGACCATTCCACAGCTGAAAGCGAGGGTTCTCGGGCTGCAATGATCATCTCATCCATTGAGTGAGGCCGTTTAGATCTGGATGGCCTCATGGTTTGCTTGGAGAGGATTGTCCGGCTGACAAGGAGGGGACTGCTGCCGCATGAGGTGCATTTATATAGCTTGAGCCCGTATCTTCTTGAGATAGGCAGGCAAGCGACGAGAAATCTTGCCTGGGTACACGCAGTACATTGGGCCTCGCCGTTCATGGGAAGCTCGCTGAATGTGGCAATGAATTTCAGAGCGCAAGTGTCACTGCCATCCTGAGTCGCAGAATTTAGGCGACAATTCTCCATTCTAAATGTCGCATAAACTTTAGGCACCGCCCGTTCAACTTGCCCTCGACGTTAGGTCCGGCGGTCAAGACGAAGCGGTAAGGCAGTGCACACGTCGAAACACTCGACCGTTCTTTTGATGCCACCTCACATTGCCCCGGCGCGACGCCCTCACACGACCAACGCGACGCTTGCGGTTTTTCAAAAGGATGGCCTCGGGGCCGTGATCTCCTCTGCATAACCTGGCCGTCGAACCAACGGGGCAACGAGGATTAATTCTTAAGCGCTGTCTTACGAAGGATTCAAACCATGAACGTACCGACATCGTCAAAATTGCGAAGTTCACACGCTCCCCCAGGGGCTTTGTCATTCAGCCTGAGGGGCTCAAAAGTGAATTTGTTCATCAATCGTACCGCGCGAGTTCGAATAACCTCTGTTCACGAGACATACCTTCAAATGACCGAAGAACTGCTCCGATATCAATTCGCGCCTGCTAATATGCACGTCGCTGCGGTCGCATTATCGGGTTTTGAACCGGAATCCCCGACGGAAAATGGTTTGCAACAGCAAGTGTTTCATTCTCGTTTGCCTCGAGAGCAATCTTTGCGCCAGCATGACATCCCCGGTACAAGATGAAGATGACCTGTGGGCACGAAGCAGATCTTTAGCTATTTGCTCGCTCAAAAGCGCTGCAATTGATGATTTTGACATTTGAGGCGCAACAAGGATGCCTACCCGCCGCGGTGACGCAGCCTCGCCTATTGGCGTCGCCAAACCCCGAGGACTGATTTAACTTAGAGGTTGATCAGCGGTGGCCTGCTGCCGCGCACCGAAAAAAGCTGTCGAAGCGAATGGAGACATTCATCGTTGTCACAAGTTGCCTGGCGCTTGCTCTCTTCCTGTTGCTTGAGGTCCTGAAGCATAGAAAGGGACGACGCTGACCGATGGCTTCGTTCTCGTTGGTTCAGGCTCGTCAGGAGCTGGGACTCTTTCACAGATGGCTAACTGTATGCGTTGCCCCTCGTAAGCGATGTGGCGTAGCCGGTGCGTTAGCGAGGTCCCCTGGTGGGCTTGCACTTGTAATAGAACCTCGGCCTGCGCCCACAGCAAAATCGGTTCCCCGATCACTGCGCGTAGCGAACTTCGACCCGACCTACAGACACACAGCGGTAGGCCCCGTGAATTAACGCTCTTACGTGAAGAGCAAGCCTTTCTCTTCCATTTCCCGAAAAGTTGACGCAACAATGATGTTCCTTGCTGAAACTCTTAGCCGGTCAAACGCTATGCTGATGGAAAGCTATAAGAACAAAAGGATCCTTGTGACTGGCGGTGCCGGCTTCATCGGATCGCATCTATGCGAGCGATTGCTGGCGGCCGGCGCCGAGGTGATCTGCGTGGACAATTACTTCACCGGCAGTCGCCGCAACATTGCTGGACTGCTCTCTGATCCTATGTTCGAAGCCATCCGCCACGACGTCACCTTGCCGCTCTACACGGAAGTTGATGCAATCTTCAACCTCGCCTGCCCGGCTTCGCCGATCCACTACCAGCGCGACCCTGTGCAGACCACGAAGACCTCAGTGCATGGCGCGATCAACATGCTCGGTCTCGCCAAACGGCTCAAGGCACGAATCTTCCAGGCCTCTACCAGCGAGGTCTACGGCGATCCCTTGATCCATCCTCAGACTGAAGACTATTGGGGCAACGTCAACCCGGTCGGGATCCGTTCCTGCTATGATGAAGGCAAACGCTGCGCGGAAACCCTGTTCTTCGATTATTGGCGTCAACACAGATTGCCGATCAAGGTTGCGCGGATCTTCAACACTTATGGCCCACGCATGCAGCCGGAT
Organism: Bradyrhizobium sp. Ken01; assembly: GCF_055807355.1. Classification (NCBI taxonomy): domain Bacteria; kingdom Pseudomonadati; phylum Pseudomonadota; class Alphaproteobacteria; order Hyphomicrobiales; family Nitrobacteraceae; genus Bradyrhizobium; species Bradyrhizobium sp. Ken01. The sequence continues at coordinate 97,992 of NZ_JBVVPC010000031.1, read as the reverse complement.
GATGGCCGGGTGGTGTCTTCATTCATCGTACAAGCGCTAAGGGGCGAACCGATCACCGTCTTTGGCGACGGCGAACAGACCCGCTCATTTTGCTATGTCGACGATCTCGCCGAAGCGATTCTCAGGCTGATGCTTACCGAGGACGGATTCACGGGGCCGGTCAATCTTGGCAACCCTTCGGAATTCACGATCCGGGAGCTTGCCGAAAAAGTTCTCCAATTGACTGGCTCTCGTTCACGATTGGTGTTTAAGCCGCTCCCGCAAGACGACCCGCGACAGCGCCAGCCCGACATTACATTGGCCAAGTCGATCCTGACCTGGGAGCCAAAAATCGGCCTTGAGGATGGGTTGAAGGAGACTATCGCCTTCTTCAAACGTACGCTTAGCTGACGGAAGTCCCCGGGCTGCGCCTGTCAGATCCCCATCTCGAGAGATGCCCTAATTTCGGTGCTGGAACTGCGAGCGACCGGCGTCGGCCATTCCCCGTCTTTACTAGACGTCGGACGAGCGAGCGCACTGCGCTTCGGCCTTTTTTGCGAAAGTGTTCGCTTCCGCGGGTATAAACCGCTTCGTCCAACGACCGTCATTGCTCGGCAATTGAGCAAATCCATCCTTGATGTGGCGTCAGACAACAATCCGAGACATATTAACTTTTGGCCTTTTTGACTCCAAATTACGGTTTTTTGTCTGCTTAAAGAGGATCCAGTCCGAGGACCTCGCATGTTCAAGGCTAAGAAGAAATCCGCGTTTCGAACAGATCGACCTGGAGACGGCCATAACTACCGCCGTTCGGAAATCGAACCCGAATTGTGAGGGATTTGTCGGTGTCGTGGTTGGCGGATGCAGCCCCAAATCGACCGATGATTCAAATTGGACGGCGCGGGGGGTAAAATTCGGAAACACAGAAATAGAAAGCTGCAATTCGGCGCTCTCGCTTATCGTGGACCGCTTAAAGCGCGAACTTGAAATTTCGAGACGCTAGTTAACGCGAAGCCGAGCGGCTCTTAACATTCGTGCAACCCTACCTACACGTAGGCGAAGAGCAATCCGGTACACAGCCAAATCGCCCAGCACTCCTACAGACGCACACCAACCTCCGTACGTCTGTTAGCCGCCGTTCTGCGACCTCAGTCCATTCCTATCGGCATCCTGACAGTTGCGATTTCGCCGGAGCAGCGAGATTGCGATACCGCGCTCTTAAACGATCACGACTCATCTACACGGATGTCGTTTGCCGTCATAAGTGGTGTAAGTGGCTGTGGCTGGATCGTAGCTGCGAAATTGCTTGCAACCGGGAGCTCCTTCACGCGCTTCGCGCTCCGCCGGCTTCGCCAAAGGTCGATTTGCCGGCGCGACGTCGGGTCTGGTGCTGGCATTCTGCGGGAGTTCCGGTTGCTTGGACACAGATTGCTTGGAGATGGGTTTGTCCGCGTCTCTTACAGCGGATTTCTGATCCAGCGCCTTGTATTGCTCAATAAACTCTTTGCATTGGATAGGAAAGACCATCTCTCCCGAAGTCGTCACACCGATAGGCATACAACTACCCGACGGCGGCACGTCAATCCGCGCGGCCCCCTCAGCAGACGTAGGGCTAGTCGTTGTACTGCCCGTCACTTGAGCCGATACTTCCCCGCTCAACGCAAGAACGGTGGTACAGGCCATAGCGATTTGCCGACTTAAGCCTTTCATGGAAACCACTTAAATTGAAATATTTCGGATTGTATCCGTCCTTCCTGGCATATCTGTGGCCAAGACAATACGGAGATCCGGGCCGCGCATGCGGCACAAACTCCGCCTTCTGGATGGATTTAGTGCTAACGGCGCAATGCTCCGACACGGCGACTGCGGGCTCCTGCGAACAAATATGCTTAGAAAATAAGCAGCCGAGGCACGCATGTGCGCCGTGAGGCGCGAAGCCGCAGGAAATAAGACGAGCCTTCGACCGCACCGCAACCAAAGTTGATCGCTCGTATGCTGACCGCTGGAGGACTTCCGTCAGGGCGCGCTCGAGACGCCGCCAGCATCGCTATGTAACAATACTTCTTCAAACCGTTTGAGTGCCGCAGCTTTCAAAATCTGTAGGTTTGCTATCGTTGAACTCAGTTGGTCAAGACGGCGCTGACCATTCAAAATTTCCTGATCGAACAAATTTTGATGATGCCTATCTAGCGGCTCTCGGTGCAAATACTCATCATCGCCGTTACCTATCGTAACTGCTGCGCGCGCCAACACGTCGTGTACCCTGCGACTAAGACCAGATTGCTCCCGTTCGGCAGCGACCAACGCCGTTTCGATGGCTCTCATGATGGGGACTATGCGACCTTTGTCGGTTTCGCCATCCCGCGTCGCCGAACGAGCTCTAAATAAACGCCCGTCCGGTCTCCTATCGTTCGGACGATGGAAAGCTCCCCGAAAAAACTGAAACATAGGTTCATCTCGCCGAACTGAGCGTACGATGGAAACATCAAACAAGTGTACTTAACAAACACTAAACTCGCGTCCACTTTTCGCACTTCCAGCTGCACAGGCGTCCCAGCCTTACATCTGAGTTGATGTGTGGTGTAGCTCGGTAGAGCAAAGCCGCCCGGACGCGCCCCCCAATAGCGCCGTAGCGGGCGGGCGGTCCAGTAGGACCGGGTTGCGACACGCCAACGCAACGGAGAAACCCACCTAAGACCGACGATGTGATGAACCTGCGCACGCTCGTACATATTACCCCTGATGCCGATCTGCTGCGCGAGATGATCGGCTTTGCCGCCCAGCGTCTGATGGAGCTGAAAGTCGAGGGCCAGACCGGGGCGACCTATGGCGAGAAGAACCCCGAACGCCCAGCCCAGCGCAACGGTTACCGCGACCGGATCTGGGTGACCCGCGGCGGCGCGGTCGAACTGCGCATTCCAAAGCTGCGCAAGGGTTCCTACTTCCCGGGCTTCCTGGAGCCGCGCCGCATGGCCGAGAAGGCGCTCACCGCCGTGGTGCAGGAAGCCTAAGCCCCTGGTCGGCGCTGCTCACTCGGATCAATCGTATCCGCATCCATATGCGCAAACGTGTCAAATCACCTCATTCCAAGAATAGGCCAGCTGCCGCTGGTGAGCGGCGAATCGAGAAAGATTCGAGTGCGTCTCAACAGCAGAACTGCGGGGTCGTCTCTGGCTCAGCGGCCACCAAGCTGAAAAGCGAGGCTCCCCTCGCCGCTTAACATTCCCGTGCTTTTACGGATGTTTTCGCGCTCCACTTCGCCCGTTAAGGTTGAACAGTTAGCTTAATTCGCGGTCTTCATTGCGGAGTGCTCTCTGGATCGCTTATCCCTTTTTCACGGGGCTTCAGGCCCGGCCGCACCCAAGTAAAGCCGTCGAGCGAACATGGGTCCGCTTGGCGGCTTTGTCGCTATGTTTGAAAGGTTTCTTCAGTTATGGCGCGCAAGCCCTGGTCGTTCAAGGAAGATCGCCGCCTCATGGAACTAGCAAAGGCTTCCGTTTCGCTGGAAGAGGCGGCGAAGCAACTCGGCCGATCGCCCGACGCGATCAAACGCATGGCTCTGCGCCTCGGTCTTTCGCTCAGGTCAAAAGTCTCGAAGAAGATCGACTAGCTAAACATTGAATCGGCTGCCAGGCCGCGAGCTTGATGCGCTCCAGGATCTTCAGACTTGCAAGCGGTTCAGTGGCGACGCGCTCGGCGTGCTTCGGCTTCGACGTCGCGCAGGCATTAAATTAGTCTCCCGGATCCGCGCACCTTGCTGTTTTTACGCGATAGTTTTGGCAACCGCCATGCCTGCCGTGATTGAAATCGCTCTCTTTTCCGGCCTGGTTGGCACAAAATTCGGTCACCCCGATTTGTCAGGGAGGTCACTTCTCAATCCGCGCACGCAAGTTTTAAGACAATTGGAACCAAACTGAGACATGCTTGGTCGCTTAAGTTGGTCCATCGTGGAGATTGGCATGCGCGGCGACCAAATAATTCTTCAAGCCGTCAGCGATGCACAGCGTGTTCTTGAAGAGTATCTGAAGCCTCAACCCCGCACCAACGAGCGCGTCATTCTGGATCAATTGGTTGAAATCCTCGAACGGCCCGACGTGCTTTTCGCCGTTAGTCAGTTGCGCGGCCAGTACTAGCCCGATAAGACCCATACGCGCGGTTAGCATCTTGGGGTGGCGTGCCCTGAGCGATCACCTGCCGGCATAGTCAGGATGCAGCTAACGCCGGCCCCGATCAGGAAGCGCTCGGCGGTGGCGCGGAAAGCTGTTCGGAGTTGCGTGCGCCAATGCGTGCTTGTCGTTTCGTATCTCGGTAAAACGGCATTCGAACTGGTGAAGGATCTTCCTCGTCCCACATACGCATACTCTCATTGACTATTCGCCCGCAACAACTTGAGCGCAGTACCAATCGTTAAAACAATACGGGGTTGTTGAAATCGGGGCCTTCTCAATGGGCCGCAGGCGCGAAACCTAGCAACAAGCTGTAATTTTTGTATATCGACCGTCTGACACGTTAAAACCGAGCGGGCCGCAGAGGCTTTCAGCTTGATCGGGAGAGGAGCGATGCGTGCGAAGATGATGCTTGTGGCATTTGCCGTTCTTCTAGGCTCGCCTAACGCCTATGCCGCAGGCAAATGCCCAACAGATACGTTCACAGCCAGCAAGGCTATCTGGAATTTGGCGACGTCCCAACGGGCGGTCCGAACGGCGATGCATCCTTGCGGCCGCCAAATAACGTGCATTGGCGGCTCATCCGCAAGTCCTGCGCTCCTGTCATTGGGACATGAAGTAGCTGGTTTGCTCCGCTGAACGAACTTGAAAGCGAACACCCCAAGCGCTCGACCATTGACGCGCTAAAGTTCAACGCACTTCCATTTCGAGAAAGCTCGACGTCGTTCGATGCGCGGAGGCGAGCCCGGCACCATGCCAAGCGTGGTGAGATCGAGCGTGGTGGAGGCCAGACCGTTGCCACCCGACATCCCGGCCGTGGTGTCGCCGCTGACGCCCTGTAATCCGACCTGGCGCACGCTGGCGCTGACCGGAATGACGGCATCGGCAGAGAACGTTCGCCGCCGGATAGACGATCGTGGTTGCGGTCGAGGATTTGACGCGCGCCAGCTTGTTGTTGGCCGCAGTCGGCAGGTTCTGCGTCTGCGTCAGTATGCCGAGCAGGAACGCAGCGCCGCCGGCCGCAACCGTGATGGTGGTGGTCGAGACGTCGGAGATCCCGGTTTCGGAGGTGACGACCGTGATCGAAGGGTTGTTGGACCGGGTGCCCTGCAGCGCCTCATCGAGATCGTCATCGGCGACCGAAAACGCCAGCTCGCCGCCGACCGGGCCGCCGGCGTCCTCGTCGACCAAGATCAGATCGGAGACCTGGCGATCGCTGCGGATCTCGGAGGTGATGACGGTTTTCGGGTTCGCGTTGAGGCCCGACGAGGTCTGCCGGATGGCCTTGAAGACCGGACTGGCCGGCGTGATGCCAAAGGTGGTTTCGCGGACTTTGGCCAGCGCAACGCGGTTCGTCGACTGAAGATCAGTCATCGTGACAGCAATGCCAGCACTGCGACGCGGGCACAGAGCACGAAGACGGCCGGCGGCGAGCCGTTTGGCTGGTTGAGGAGGAGCAGGAGCATTTTCGGATTTCTCGCTTTACCCTAAGGAGGAAGTGGTTCGCCGGCAGCGCCCCTGAACCGTAGTTGCCAGGCATTGCTGTGACAGCTACGCTAAAAACCATGATCCCATCGAAGCCTCGATAAATCGCGGCTGCTTATCCGGCAGGTTGCTCCTGCAGCTGCGCGACGACGTTCCTGGCATCCTCTGTCCCGGCAAAATCGCATTTTTCGGCGGCCATCGCGAAGGAAGCGAGACGTTCCTAGAGTGTGCAGTTCGTGAGCTGCACGAACAACTTAGTTTCTTCATATCGAGGTGCCTGGAGGCACGGTCCATGCTGAGTTTTTCGTTGTGCGTTATATCCCGGTAGACGAGCTCTGTGTCACCGAAAGACGCCTAGCAGCCGTTGAGGTACACGATCTCGGAGACTTGCTCGGAGAATTAACGCCTCAGCACTATTTGCGCTCAAAGCGTTAGCTCTCGCTTGAAGCAAGCGGCTCACTCCCCCTGAAGGAGTGGATTACTGAAATTTCGGTTGTTGCCGAGTCTGGCGGTCAATGCGCCTCAGCTGCGCCTTAAGCCGCGCGATCTTGCGCCTCGCTCGGCGTGTGGAGGTGCGCTTGGTTTCGATCAAGCCGGCGAGGCGCTCGATCATGTTGAGCTGCGCCAGCAGCATTCGGTTGGCGTCTGTCATGCGGACCGACTAGTCCGCGGCGGTCAACTATCCAGGCCGTGCGCAATCTAAAGGGGAGCGGCCTGCAGCCCTTGAAGGAAAGGCGGATAGACTTTTGGCCGGGTGTTTGCGAACTTTGCAGGACCATAGATCAACTAGGCGAGGACCGTGATTGGTGGTTACCCAACCTTGGACAGCTGAAGAAGATTGCAAGCTTCGGAAACTCGTGCTTTCTGGCCTGGGACGAAGTAAAATAGCCGAGCAGATGGGGCGTAGCCAATCCTCGATACGAACCAGCGCCGCAAAACTGCAGATCGCGATTGCCCGCTCTGAGAACCCCATGCAACGGGGAAAACGCTTGTTTCGTCGCATCCCTACTGACACTTGATGGGAGTGGACCGGCGCCTCACCGCAGACCGGACGACGCTGCACGCCAAATCTTCCAGTATCGGAAGAGTTCGGCCTCCCGCAGGCCGAGATTTGAACCTGGTGGGGAGGAAGGCCGACCAACACAAATGATTTTCTGCGGCTCGCCTTAGAACGAGGTGTCCGATGTCAAAGGCAAAAGAACTTGCCGAGCGCGCCCAAATGTTTGAGAAGCGCGCCGAGATAGCGATGGATCGATCCTCGCGGCAGCACTACCGCGAGATGGCCGCGCACTGTCGCGCTCTAGCCATTGAACATCGCGAAATAGCCCAATTACAAAAGCCTCTCCGGGCAGAGTTTCGGGTCGGGAGCGTCACACCTCCGCCATCACTCCGCGATGCCGACAGATCAACCTACCGGCGCGTAGTGGCCGTAAGTGCAGTTCTTTGCGTTGCATTTGTCGCGATCAGCTTTTCATTGCGACCGCAACCGAAAGATGATCGTGTGCTCGTCAAGGCGGACCGGTTAGTGCGTACCGCAGGCGAACCAGCTCGAGCGCGATAGTCCCGGGAAAGACGAATGGGGACGTTCAATTTACTTTTGGCGAGGTCGGGCTCTATTCGCCAGTTGTCTTGCAGCATTTTGACGGCGGCCCTACTCAGGAAAGTGGTTCTGCGGCAATTCTCCCGGCGGCGGTTTCCGTCGTTGAAGCGCCTCGTATATCTCAACCGGCGTGGGGCGCCACCGCAATTACCGTGTCTCATTCCAGGGGTGCAGTGCACTACTTATTGACGCCTTGATTGGGTGACACGGTGCCCCGATGAGACATTTTTCAATATTGCTCTGCGCGGCGCTCTTATCATGTTCGAGCGCTTTCGCTTATGAATGGACCGCAAACGACAAAGCCGAATGGGAAAGAATTCGGACCGAGCAGAAGGCCCGGGATGAGCTACTGGCAAAAGAGATGCCTCGCCCGTGGGATAAAGCCAAGATCTTCCGGTCGATAGATGCGCCTCCAAGCCAGCCCTCCCAACTTCACCGATAGGCCGGTAGCCTGTTGAGATCGCGGTCAGTGATCCGTTTGATTTGCAGGCTCTAATTTTCCTCGCTTCGTGCGGCATAGCATTCGGCGGAGGAGTAGAATTTTATCGCGCTCTGCTTCTGCTCGGAATGCCCACACGGTGGTCGTGCCCGCAAGTCGTCACGGATTTTACCCGAAGTCCTGATGGAGGCTACCTCTGTCGCCTTCCCTGAAGGGCGACAGACATGGACTATCGCCAGAGAGGCCACAAGATCAGCGCCCACAACGCCAAGCTTATGGGCGTGCCGATTAAGATTCCGCGAAAACAATCCATTTGACACCATTGCTGATGCCGGACTGAGGAATCGTTAATTCCTGAAGGCAGCGAACCGACGCGCTGAAGTAGCGGACGAGTGCCGCTAAGCGTTGGAACGTCTCAGATTTGAGCTCGTTGTCACCTCACCTAGCCCCGTAACTGGCGGCAAAACGCTGTGAGATAGCTCACAAATTGGTGGGCCGCATGTCTTTATACTCAAAGGAGAACAGTCGGCGGGCCAGCATGGCAACTGAAGATGATGCTACGGCGGGCAGCACGTCCCGCTCCAGTCGAACGTTCACTTTGGGATTTCTGGCACTAGTTGCCGTCGCCACGCTCGGTTGGCTTTATGCCATTGCGCGCGCAGGAATTGCCGTTGCGATTGGCTTTTCGGCCATTAGCCGACGACCATCCCACGCGGACGGTCTAAACCGACTTAATGCATCGCGACATCCAGCGCTCGATCCGTCGTCAATGCGGAGCTTTTCTCGCAACTCAAAGCGGCCTGGCATCTTCTGCCGTTGATCTGAGGGGTGCATCCGCTGCCTTGAAGGTAGCGGCGCACTCGCCCTGAAGGAGTGAATGAAACCGCTAAAAGTGGCGCAGATCTTACAAACTGCGCTTCGGGAGACGTTCGTTATGCTGGCTGTCGACAGTGAGGCACCCGTGACAGAGCAAACGATCTCCCAGACCCAGCAAGTTCTCTCCGAGAGCTTAGCCGACATCGAGGGTCGGGAGATTTTGCTCGAAGTGCTTGAACGAGATGGCCACGACGTCTCCGAGCAGCGCAAGGAACTGGACCAACGCCGGCAAGAGTACGCCAACGTCATAGTGCGGCGCTTCCGCGAACTCGCCAGCCGCTGCTAACCTCTCCCTTGAAGGTGAGCGACCCGCAGCCACTGAAGGAGCGGGATACGGAAGCCGTTCCGCCCTGTCGCCAGGAACCGCAAGCATTTGTGGTGGATCAAACGCAAGGCGCATAGAGATGCCATGGCGCCGTCGCTTAATTTTTCAGACAGCTGCAACTCGTTCTATGTCCCGCTCCTCCCTAAGGGAGGTCGAGCCACTCCCCCCTGGGGGAGTGAAATTCTTTGTGGAAGGGATGGGCAATGGGCTAAGCCGCCCCATCACGCCGAGGAATTCTGGATGTCGCTATTAAAAGCGGATGTTTTGGTTCACACGGACGACAAGCCACGACGCATTGCCGCCGTGCGAGAAAACGCGAAACGTGACCTCTACGTTCCGACGTTCGCACCCAGAATAGGTGATGATGCGGCGGAGCCTGAAATTCTGGAGGGTCGCATCTCTCTGCACCCCTCTTTGGCAAGCTCCATTCCTATCTCGACCATCAAGGTCCAGATGAAACTTCGGGATGGAAGGTATCACGATGTCGCCTCGGTAACCTCGGCTAGGCTCGCCACATACGCGCCGCTTCTAGCGGGACTGCCCATATACTGACCCCAGCAGGCCAGTAGGCAACGCTTGCCGCGATCCGCCGGCCGACACGCGCCTCCTGCAAATGTTGTTGAGAGCAAAATCCTTGTCTCTGAGCTGGACACGCATCGGCATTCGTCAGCTCTCAAACGTGCATGCACCTGACGACATTCTAATCGTGAAAGAGTGGGCACTGGCCGTTCTAGCAACGCAGCAGATTGAGCAGGCCAGAGAAATTTATGGCGTTCAAGATACCGTTGAAGCAGAAGCGAACTTTGTTGTGGAGGCGGCTGGGGCCCGGATGCGCTTGCCACAGGCTGTCCAGCTTTTTTCCCGATCGCCTGAGCTGGGAAGCCAGATTCCTTCCGCGTGATACCGAAGAGGAAATCGGTCACTTGCCATGAGGGCTGCAAGTCAATCTCCCCTGAAGGAGTGAAGGACTGAGACCGGAATGGAAACCCGGGAACCACGAACGATTGGAGCAGAGACGAAATTAGGCATATCGTTCAGCCATGACCAATGCAGCAGCCAAAGCATTTTCCGTCGCGACAGCGATTGTCATCCTGCTCGGATTGACGCTGGTTACATGCCGGCCTTGCGCCGAGACACTCGAAGACACTTACGACTCAATCCATGCTCAATTTTTGAACTGGCCCATCGATGACGAGAGATAACCCGTTTGCGCACGAACAGTGGTTCCAGATCGAGCCTCTCGTCAACCTGCTGATCCCAGAGATCCGCGCCGCTCCAGCCGTCGTCTTTGGTGCCGGTCCCGATCTCGATATTGAGATGCTGCGAAGCCCAGATGCGGATGGCTCCTCGCCCTTCTCGCACTCACTGGTGAAATCGGCCAGCATCGAGGCGACCCTAATCGGCCGGTTGATCTTCGGCATCACCCACGGCCAGCGGTCCGGGTTCATCCAACGCGCGAGAAACAGAGCCGTCGCGCGCGGCCGGTGGTTCATCAGCATCGCGACCAGCATCAGCGCGGCGGAATAGGTCGTCTTCGACCTCTCGGGACCAACGCGAAGAAATCGCGGATCATCCGGACCCTGTTGACCGGATCCCAGAAGCCGAACACGGCGCGGACCAGGTCGCGGAACCATTCGCCGGAGACGTCGCCGAGCCAGCGGGATGCAGGGAACGTCGGGTAGCCAACTCATCGAAAAACGCCAGCCCCATGTCGGCCTCTGCCATGATCAGCGGCAGATCCGGCATCAGCGAGCGTCCCTCGCGGATGCGGGTTTCCCAATCGGGGCAGGAGGCGGCCACATGCATAATGCTCAGGCAAACACTGGCGCCAGATGATGGTTGACATCTGGTAAAACGAGGTGAAACAATCTGAAATGCTCGCTAGAACAGTAGGAGCATTTGTATGAGTAATATTCGCAAATCCGCGGCAATTTCGGTCGCGAGCGGGTCGAGTAACCTTCGCGTCCACATTTCTCTTATTCGTAAGATCTCACTGGATAACATTACGCGCATCAGACGCTACGACCTCTCGAACCGTGAAGATTTCGTCATCCACACCATTGAGTTCATGAATGGCGGGACAGCCGTGCTCGGTTACAACAAGGCCGGCAAGATCATGCGTTTTCAGGTCAATGGCATTCGCACACGGATCGATGGTGACCACATCACGCTCGTGTCGCAGTAAGCGGTAAGTTGCGACCGTCTCAATGTGTCGCCTGCTGGCGGCGAGAAATAAGCTCGCCGAGCGGCGTTGCGACATTCGGCTAGTGCGCGCGGCGAGCGCCGCGGCTTCTTGCCAACCTTCTCCAGCTTCTCGACCTTCTCCAGCGGTTATTGCGTTTGATCCCGGCGACCGTTTCCCTATCCGCTTGGATCACGTTCTCCTCACCCCTCGAAACGCCGCGAAGCGCGAGCTTATGCGATAGCGGAAAAATCACCTCGGTCCCCGGCACGGCGAAGCCGGAAGCGCCAAGCAGCGATCCCTAAATAGCCCGTCAGTGCTAGGGATACACTGATCAACAGAGCGGCAAACAATTGGTTCATGGGGCTGACCCAAGTCGCGAAGGTCGCGGCGGCGACATGGTCATCGCTCCATCCGGATGACAGTGGGTAGGACAGGATCGAGTGTCCGCTCCAGCTTCAAATTTCGCTTGGTGGCCGCGCCCAAAAGCACCAACACGCCAGAACGAGAGCGTACGCCACAGCCGCAGTGTAAGATTGCTGACTTGATAGACAGGGCATCTCCATCTCCCGAACTGCCAGTTTGGCTGTAGCAGAGAGCTGAGTCGGGCATTATCTTGGCATTTCTTCCCGTACAATCGCTGGGGTACTCGCAAGATAAAGCTCGGCCCGCCCGACGTTCCGAGCGAATATCGGCCGCTGGGCGAGACTTGGGTACATGTAGCGGAGCAGCGGCTCGTACTTGGCCGCCAGCTTCGGGCTTTCTTAACACCTAGGGCACGCGCGGTCCGATGTCCGCTAACGGGGCCAAGCTCATTGTATGGGAGAAAATCTCCAGTCCAGTCCAATTTGAACTTGCATTCACGAAATGCGGAAGCGTCCTCGTTGTGAGTTGGTCTGGCGCAGGTGCACCGCTCCAGTCTTGGTTGGCCAGCCGCGTGGCGCGGAATAATCCCGCCCTACTTCCAGGCTATAATTCAAGACAGGATTGTGTCAGGCGACCTCAGCGTCGGCGCGCGGCAAGGGTCACAAGCGGCGCGATCGAGCTATTGGTCTTACCGGGTACCGCTCGGTTGATCACGATGGTCTTCTCAATCTCAGCCATCGTCATTGCGAATGTTTCGCGCAGACGGGCCGCGTGAGTTGCGCTCTCCGGTTCAGTCAGATATGCAATCTTGATCAGCAATCGATTCAACAGATACGTAACTCGAGCATTATCTGAATGCTGGGCTCGAAGCGCCGTGATCCGTCGACGCATCTCGAAAAGATCGAGTGGAGAATCGCGCGTTTTCTTTTCCAAGTGAGGCTCGCGACGTTGCCATGAAGAATAGGACCGACGCGCCGAGTATGATCGCACGTCGACTATGCCATCGGGGTTCCGGACGGGGAAATGTCCGATACTCCACCATAGCCACCGGCGTCCCGACCGCAATCGAACAAGCAAATTAAGCTTGATATTTGAACCCAGGCCCTGCAGCCGTCCTCTTGGTGACGACTGAGTAGCATCTTCCGTATCTCGTCAGTGCGCTGCTGCATTCCGTCGGAAACCGCCACCGTCTCATCGGAACCATTACTCCTCTCTCAGATTGGGAATGGCAATGTCTGAGACGTCCGGCTGGCCCCTGAGATCAATGCTGCTGCTAACCTCGATGCAGCTGCCGCCGCGCGTTCGAGGCTCAAGAAATTTTTCGTCGACACGATCACCATGGACGCATCGACCGCGGCGATCGCGGAAATTCTAGTAGCGCCTGCGGAGGACCTTCAAATACGGTGCTCGCGGAAGGCATCGAGCCGGAGGAATAGGTCCGCGCCATTTCGTCCGGCGTCGAAGTGGGCAGCGTAATCTCGTCTCAGCGCCTTTGCCGTTCCCGAAGTTCAGTGAGTTGATGGAGTCATGCTGCTCCGCGCACATCGCGGCATCTTCGATCGACGACATGGTGTTGGTCGCCTGACGGAATTCGAGCCAATCGCCAAGACGCCACCTGTAAAACCTATCACTTCGACACTCTGTTTGGCATGCACGAGCGCTTTAACGATATTCTCGTCTTTCGAATCGGAACGCCGCTCAACGGGCTATGCTGGGCAATGCACCACTTCTTTGCAGCCGCGGGTATTTGCCTCGCCCTCGTCGTCTACGCCACCTTGGCGAGGCTTGCGGGGAGGCCGGCGCTCATGGGCCATGCCGAAGCCTATTGGGTCGTCGTCATCGAGCGCTTCAGCGCCTATGGCCTGTTGGGCTTTCTTCTGTCCTTCCTGCTGCCCGGACGGTTCGCTCTGGCCTGCTCGCTCGTCGTGGCCGTCGCAACGGGGCTTGAACTGTTGCAGGCGCTGACGCCCGACCATGATCCGGGTTTCCTCGACGTGCTGCAAAAGGCGGCGGGGGGCATCGTCGGCGTCATCCTCGCCCAGACGATCCTGGCCTTCTTACCCGGGCCTCCGTCCTGAAGTTGGCGACGCAGGCGCCAGCCATGTCATCAGCGACACAGTAATTCGGTCCTAACTTCATCATCTGCCCGCGCAATTCACCACCGGGATTTATGGCGGTATGAATGTTCGCGTACTCACCTTCCGGCGAGCAAATCCGTAGCCTGAGCGTCCGTGAGAGTGGCTTTGTCCTGGATCGGGCTTTGGACGGCCTTGAATGGCAGCACGACTCCGGCGTTCTTGCCGGCCTCACCGGGGCCGTGGAAATGCGCGCCGAACGCGGACCCGTCTGGCCGAGATAGGGTGACCATATATGTCAGCGCTTTCGTCTCGGTATCGTAGGTCGCTTCCGCCTTGCCTGACCCGGACGAGTTGTTCGGAGGCACTTCATTGCTGCCTTTTAAATCGGCCTGCAACTTCACGAGCTCTGCGTTTGCCGTTGCGGCCGTCATGATGATCAGCCCACCCAGCATCGCCGCTCCCACCAGTGTCGCGTAGCCCCGATCGCTGTCGTTCCTCATGGCATCCTCCTGCAGGCTCTGCGCCCGCTGCGGTTAAACCCCGGCCCGCAATGGAAATTCCGGATGGAGATTTATGCCTGATTCGGGACAACTCTCGCGAGAATCTCGGCTCCTCATACCCGAAGCCTGAGCGATCGCTTGCGGGGGCTAAGCCGAGCGGCGCTGGCCCAGGAACTGGTTCGGCGTCAGGAGTTCTGCCATCTGCCGATGGGTGGCCTGGAGTGCCTCGATGGCGCCGTCCAGATCAAAATCGGCGTCCCGGACAGATGCGAAAAATTTAGCCGTCAGCGCCAGATCGAGCTTAACGCGGGTTGCGCCATCGCGGCTTTTGCGGCGGTCAAGTGACAGATGGATGGCCCGCATTCTGGCCTCGGCAGGCGTGCAGCCACTAAGCCCGGCGAGTTCGTCATAAGTCATCCAGATCTGTGCCATGTTTCGGTCACTCCTTTACTCGGCCTCAGCTTATTTTTCGTGCTTAAAGCTTCGGTTGCCGCGATGCGCGCGCCCACCTTTTCGCGGTGATAGGGTCAATGCGAGCTAAACGAGGAAGGACAATCCTGCCGAGCCGCCGGTGGGTTGCATACAGCGAAGATCGATCTATGCTCGTCCGATCGATCAACCGTTCAACTGAGGCAATCGCATTGGGACAGATCACTTCGGAAAGCCCTCTCCTTGAGTGACGTCGTGTCCCGTGGCGCCACGCGGCATGTCCCCGCCTTCGGCACCACTGTGGGCCGGCTTCGCCGCAAACGCCTTGCATTGCCGACGCTTGCGGTGCTCGTGCTGTGTGCCGATTTGGTGCTGGCGGCGGACGCATGGACGATCGTTGATTTCACCTCGAGGTAAGCAGACATGACCGACCGACCGACTGTCCTCGTTACGGGAGGCGCAGGCTATATCGGCTCGCATGCCTGCCGCGCACTGACCGCGGCCGGCTATCAGCCCGTCGTTTATGACAATCTGTCGACAGGTCATCGCGGCTTCGTCGCCGGCCCGCTGGTAACAGGCGATCTGCTCGACGGCGCCACGCTGGCGCGCGCCTTCGCCGAGCACAACATCACGGCGGTCATGCATTTCGCGGCGGCGAGCCTCGTCGGCGAATCCATGACCGACCCGCAAAAGTACTACGTCAACAATGTGCAGGGCACGCTGTCGCTATTGCAGGCGATGCGCAATGCGGATTGCCATCGTATCGTGTTCTCCTCGACCGGCGCCGTCTACGGCAATGCCGATTCCAAGGAACTGCCGGAAGACTTCCCCTGCGCGCCGATCAACCCCTATGGCGCATCGAAGTGGATGATCGAGCGCATGCTCGCCGACTACCGTGCAGCTTACGGCTTCGGCGCATTCTGCTTGCGCTATTTCAATGCCAGCGGCGCCGATCCGGCAGGCGGCATCGGCGAATTGCGTGAAAACGAGACGCATCTTATTCCCCGCGCGATGATGGCGCTGCAGGGGCATGTCGACTTCGCCGTGTTCGGCGACGACTACGACACGCCCGACGGAACCGCGATCCGCGACTACATCCACGTTGCCGATCTCGCTGCTGCCCATGTCGCGGCTTTGAAGCTGCTGGAATTGGGGCATGCTGGCGGCAGCTTCAATCTCGGCACCGGCTCAGGCTTCTCGGTGCGCGAGATCCTCACTGCCATCAGGCAGGAGACCGGACGCGAGGTGCCGCATGTCGTCAAGCCGCGCCGCGCCGGTGATCCCACCTATCTCGTCGCAGACCCCTCGGCCGCCCGAAAAGTGCTGGACTTCGTGCCGCGACATTCCGATCTGTCGACCGTGATCCGCACCGCCTGGGCCTGGCACCAGAAGGCGCATCCGCTTAAATCAACCGGATAACCTGGCTCAGGTGCAGGCTTAAAGCTCGCACCTGGAAGCACTTATCCAATAAACCGAGAGCTACCGGCGAATTCAACCGCAAGCGATAGCACGGGCGGCATGTCTACAAGGCCGTCGATTCATTTCATCGCATCTCGTGCTGCTATTTCTTCCATACGACCGAGCTCCTCAATGTCGCCACCTTCCCGTCTTCGAAGGTCGCATATCGAAGCGTCGCCTCGACGGTCCGCGCCTCGTTGAATGCAGCATTCCATTCACGCATCTCAGTCGCAGCGCAAGCACCAGTACGTCGGCTGGCATACATCGGACATTCCAGCGGTGGCCCCTTTCTGGAGGATTCGACTCATGAGATCAACACGGCCACGTAGCTGCGAGATCAGCGCGCTCAGCCATAGCTTTCCCTGTGATGCCTGATCAGGACATTTCTTGGATGTCTGCCTCGACCTGAAACAGCGCCTCGCCCTGGGCAGGCCCTTTCGCGTTAGCGGAGGAAACCACTTGCCCAAGCACGCGCCTGCCCGGCCCGGATCTAACTCGGGAGCCAGAAAGCTTATCTGCGATCTCGATTTTGGGCCCCCGACGTCAGGTCAGCAGCCAAACGGCAGGGGCCTTAACTACAGGCCCAGAACCGCAACAACCGACACGTGAGGCGTCGGGTTATTAAAAGTAACGGGGCCTGCAGGAGCAAGCGCAATGCACACGACTACCGCAGTATTCTTCGTCCTTGCTACGGCGTTTTTGGTTAGGTTCCTAGTTGTTAAGCCTCGCATCGATGCTTGGCTCGACGGGTAGAACAACATCTTGATGCTGCTTGCGACCTCGTGGTCTAGCCGGGCCGAGTTTTCGCGGCCGGCTTTCCAGAATCAACCTGCCCGCGCAATATCAAGCTTGATCCGAGAGTCCGGTTGTCGACGCTCACAAACTAGCGTGCTCAAACCGTGCTTTGCCCCGATGGGGCCCTCATGGCGGAGCCGGCGCGCCAACATATTCGGCCGCGTCGGTCCGTTCATCGGCGAGAGCAGCAAGATGCGCAAACTACTTTTGATCGCGTTCGACGTGTGCTTCTGGACCGCACTGATTGCCTCCATCGTCACGACGATCGCACGCCTCGGCGCGCACGCGAAAGGGCTCCGTGAGCAAGCAACGGCTCCTACCCCCGCAAAGTCAGCATGAGCTTGCTCGTGGCGTTCACGTGGGCGCTCCTTGAGCTTGGCCGTCAATCACCACTTCTGACGATGCGGTGCAATATTCGCTGTCATGACACAGCGCTGGTTGATCGCGAGCCTGGACGGCCTGGGCCCGGATGCCGAGGCGGATGAGAGCTTTGCCGATCCTCAACTTGCAGCGTAGAGTTTCGCGACCGTTCGGAGAGCCGGCTGGACAGCGGCCTCAAAGCTCTCGGATGCGCCCAAAATACATTCCCTCGTTTGCTCAACGGATGGATCGGCAGCGCGACTCTGGTACCGGGACAAAATACCGTATTACGCAGCGGCCTCGCCCAGCTCTGCATGCAGAGAGGACGCGTCACAGCGCGATCGCCTTTCAAGGCCGTCACGCCGCCGAGGAGCTTGATACACCCGCACTTCGACGCATGTTGAGCACGCTGCCGTTTGTGAACTAGATCATATCGGAGCCCGGAAATCTCCGGTACGAGGTTCACCGGGGGCTTCGAGCTTTCCACCCGGATTTTGACGCGCCGGCCGCAGCACTCACCTGCTGCAGCGTTCGTGTTCACAGTGCTTTGCGCCAGAATCAAGATGGCCCGCCACCGCAATTTATTTATCCAATTTGCCTGGATTTATCGCGACTTTCTGATCGCCATGGGAGGATAGTAGTGCCCAAAGAAAATTGCCTCGTCGTTCATGCTGCCGGAAGACAACTGGACCTCCTGCGCGGCGAAGCTTCCCGCATCGCCAAAGGCAAGAATCTTGATTGGTGGATCGATCGCGCGGAGGTCGGAACCCGTTTTTGCTTCGAGGATGCGAAGGCAAAGGAGTCGTTCGCTCTCGTTTGTGACAATTTCGGTATTGCTTGCCGAGACGTGTAGCCACGGTCGCCACTACAAGCGGGCGCCATTGCGCCAATTACGATGGCAATTCAGCGCCAATCCGGCCCCCGTGCCTGGAGGTCCGCACCTGGTCCGGAGCACGGGAGCCGAGCGCTTCGGCGTCGCCGCCGATAGCGGAGCCTTGTAGCACGCCCTTATGCGAGACGAAATAGAAGTCGGCGAGTGTGTCAGCTGCCGAGCAGCCATCGTCCCGCGGTGGTTTGAGGTAAGTCATGTGCTCCTCCGCCAGCCGCAGGCGGCAAACCATCATGAAGTCTCTTTTGAGATTGATGATTGAATGTGCGAATTACGTGTGTCGATCGCAGGCACGATCGCGAAGAGGCGTCCCGCCGGTGAGGTGCGGCGTATGCAAAGCCGTGACAAAGGAAGTCGCGTCCACTAGCGAGAAGCGCGGACCTGTTCTCCAGTTTTGCACGAAGCATTTCGTAACCTCGGCGAAATCCCTGGAAACACAGGAGCAACGCGTGGCGCCGAGGTGCCCTACAGGCAGGCAGCGGCGTCCCGCAGCCGCATATAACTGCTGCGTTGCCCGCATCTGCCGCTTCTAATTGGCCTTCTCAGTACCACTTCGGAAACGTCGCGGTCACTACCATAGCGCGATCCCCGCACCTGCCAATTGAGCGTGATGATGCTGGCTTTCTGCGGAGTTGGTTCAACGGCCGCTTGTCGCCGACATAGCTGAGCATCAGCTGTCAGCGCCGCCTGATGTCAGCCCAGTCAGCAGCAGAGAGGCCTTTGAGCGGTCTTTTTGTTTGTCGGAGCGTCAACTTGGCCTTGAAATGACCGGCTCCGACCCATGCGAAATGTGCCTGTAGGTGGTGATCGAAGCCAGGATCAAAACGAAGCAAAAAACGCCAACAAATGCAGAAAGCAAAATACGGATGTCCATAATCGACTCCGAATACCTGATTACGGGGCGCCAGCCTCGGGAAGTCAAGCTCTGCCGCCAAACGCATACGCGCCAGCTACAGTGAGGCCGGCGCCGTCCGCGCACTTTTGGGGCGGCCAATACGCGCCCGGGCGCAGGGCCCAAGAGGATACTGGGGAGCATGGAGGAACGCTTCCAGCCAGCAAGACGTTAGGGAAAACTTGGCATAGGACGGATTGTGGTCGATCTGAGTTTGGTAGTCGCGATCGCGCTCGGCGCATTTCTTGCCGGTGGCCTGTGCGGCTACGGCGTGCGCGCTGCCGTGTCGGCACGCCGGCGGGCAAAATTCATGCGAAGGCGGTTGTAACGCGAAAGCTTTCTGAGCAGCCGGGCCGCCCATCAAGGCTTACAGCTGGAGGGCTGATCGAAAGATGCAATGTCCGACAAAGCGCGCCAGATCACGTACATCGTAGCCATAACGCTCAGCACCTTGGGTTGGCTGATCTTTCTCTATGAGCTCGCGGACTATCTGCTCGAAGGATAATCATGGACGCTCGCACCCTGCAGCTCGAAGACAGGCTCATCCTTTGCCAGCGGTTGGCCGCCTATTGGTTGGGGGTCTCGGCGGCGCCGCCGCGAGCATGAAATTTGGTCGCCAGCGTACGGCCTGCCGATCTTTTGTCGGAGCGGGCTGACGCAGTTGCCGCCATCTACAGGGGAGTCGCCGCCCAGTCGCCTCGTCACCGGATGCGCCACCCGCTCAACGGCTTCGCAGAAGAGCGAGCGCGATTCTGGTGTGGCGGGCATCTTCCGGTGGAAACCCGATGGAGATCGCGCGGGAGTCTGGAATTTGGCGGTGATGCTGATTGAAAACCCGGGGTGAGCTTTGCCGGTGTGCAACGTCCTGCAGTATCGTCTCAACCGGTCCAGTTTCGATCATCGGGAGGCTCCGTGCCATTGAGGATCAGCCATGAATGTTTCTTAAAGGGATTCAAGGCATTCTTGGACGGCATGGACCGCGATGATGTATCGACCTGGTTGGTGCCTGCTCTCAGGCGAAGTTACGCGCGTCTAGCAGCATGGATGACGCGCGGAAACCGCGCGCCTGAGCCAGGCCGCTTGCCAGCGCCGCCACGCACAGAGCGGCCCTCCCGATCTCCGGACCCGTCGCGCCGACCGGCGCCGCCGCGCATTTAGAACGTTGCAGGGCTTTGCGGATGACCAATAATCGCTCCTTAACGCGTCCGTGGTTGCCGAACGAAGAGGGGAGACTGCTCGCGCTGTTCGGCGAGGGCGCCACAGCTGACGAGATCGGAGAAGAGCTGGGCCGCACGCGTCAGGCGGTCTACGCTCGCTTGCAGCGCTTTCGAAAGCAGCGGGGGCGAGCGAGCAGGACGAGCGGGGAGTTCTTTGCTCAGCTGCCGGAGTAATCGCGTGCGGCTGTCGATTTCTGGAAACATCATCAGACCGGAGGCAGGCCAGCTTGTCGAGCGGTCGGTTCTCCGGCAGAGCAGAACGTCCAGGGATGCCGTCTTTGGCTGCCATTCCGACCTAGCGATCCTGAAGCCAGGCCAGATTAAAGGTGGCAACTTTGTCGGTTGCGTTGCCGGGTCGCAACCTGATCCTGCCGGAGGACTGCCTGTGACCACTGCAAAGCCGCCCGCCCGCTACGGCGCTACTCGAGGGCGCCCGTCCGAGCGGCTTTGCTTTACCTACCGACTCGCACCCGGGAGACGCCCCCCAATCACCCGGGCGCGAATGGCGCCCGCGCCCGCGACCGCGACCGGCTGTCGAGCCCCTTGGGCAATTTATCGGGATTGAGCTTGACGACCGCGCTCTTGGCATCGGCTGGCAGTGCTCCTTCCTGACTATAGATCAGCGTGCACTCGAACCGAACCTCTGGCACCTCTCGCGCTGTGCCCGAGCAAGTAGCCATCGCGCCGCTGCATTTGCCCGTCAGGTTGACCTCGACCTCATCGGGACCAAATACGCTCGGGTTGCCCTCGGTATGACGTTTAACGGTCAGGACGGCCGTGAAACCCTGCTCATGGACCTGATAGGAGCCGCCATAGGTGAAGAAGCTGTCACGGCCGGAGATCCGCCCGTCGACAAGGTCCACAAGGCCCGTGCCCTGGCCACGCGGAGTCCTGAACCAGGCCGCATATTTGCCGTCGCTCAGCATGAAAAACATCCGTCATAGTATTCAGATGTATTTGCAATCAACTCCAGGGCGTGACAATGACCCATACGCCGCGTATTGCGGCACGGTTAACGGACTGCAAAGCTGATTGCTCAATTGCCGGTGCCGCATGCGCAACGCAGGCGACAAACTCAGAACAATTCTATGCCGTCGTCGGCGGTCTCGACCCGGCGCACAGCGGCAATCGACATCAGCCCCGGCGCTTGAAGGAATTCCGGAAAACCGCAGCGCGCGCTCCGCTGCATTGTTTGAACCACCCGGACCTGGGTACTGCAAGGTACGGCATCCCCGAACCTTCCACCGCCGTGTGGGCGCGTGCCCTTCAGCGGGGTTGATTAACGACGAACGTAGGTCACGAGCGCCCTATAGTCTGCAGTTGATCATCGAGGGCGGACAGGGCCACAAGCGGAAGTTGGGGCGACGCGTCGTGCCTGTTGCCGGTGGACGACGGCTCGCCAACTTTCGGCTGTGTGGACGACCAGAAGTCGGCATGAAAACGAACTTCGCCGAAATCAGAAGACGGGAGGTAGCGCGCGCTTGCATGGTTCTTCGCCAGGCCGCCTCTTCATTATTCAAAACGCGAGCGAGTTTGATGCTATTTTGAGCGCCCTCTACATTGCCTTCGTGATCAGGGAACCTAACATGGTCCTCGGTGCATCACACTTCTGGAGATTTTATGAAATACATTTCCATTATCACAGCCGCTGCGCTGGCAGCCGCAATCGCCACGCCTGCGCTTGCAGGGAGTGCGACGCAGAGCCCCGAGTGGCTCACGAGGCAGAAGGTTTGCAAGAAGGAGGCTTCTACGCAGGGGCTCCATCTGTCGAAGAAGCGGGCGTATGTCAAAGAATGCATGGCTAAAGGTTAGCATTGACCAGCATCGCATCAACAACCCCGCTTCGGCGGGGTACTTTTGTTCGCTTTTGCTGCCACTATTCTCGCCCGCCTTCATGACCTTCTTTCGCGAATCGCCAAGCTTTGTGCAAATGGCAACCTATTGCGCCGGTGGCACAGCGGGCACCGCGCTCTCCCCTTGGGATAGTCAGAAAGCAAACTGGAATCGTCCAAAAGTGATCAGCAAGCAGGCCAGTTTTGGCCGGTGGCAGAAGGGCTTCAAGTCCGCTAAGCGGCAGCTTCGATCTCGAGAGTGGCGCAACGTGAGCGGCGGCAAGGCTAATCAGGCGCACTCGCCGGGTCGACGGCAGAGATCTGCAGTCCCGCCGGCACTTGCCTCTTTAGTTCTGATTTTACGGAACCTTAATAGGTCATTTCTAATGTCGAGAGCCAGCAACTCGTCGCGGCAGCGACTTCGTTTCCGCTAGTTATCGTCTAGACCTGCTCGGTTGGCAGTCTCTTCGTGGGAGAGACCGTTATGCTCAAAGCATGCATGATTGCTACTTTCGCGCTACTTTTTTTGGCGTTATGCGATCATCAAGTATCAAACGGGAAGTATATCGATGCGGTTCTCGTCATGGCAAAGCAGATAACGCGTTCGTTCGGCGTCTGACACAGCGAGACGGGCTGCGCGCGTCAACGGCTTCCTCGTGCCGACGCCTCCAGCCGGGTACGGTGACCTTGGGGAGCCCCGACCAGTCGTCCCTCCCATGCCGAAAGCCGTTCTCGGAGCGCCCGCGTCCTGCAACAAACGGCTGGGCTTTGCTAGCGCAACAGAGACGCTCAACCGCGTTCAAGCTCTTCGAGAGGGAATGGTTTTTCAGGCACCCGTCGGCACCGTATCCGCTAGCAAACGCAAACGGAATGCCCGTCCCTTTCAGCAATTCTGGGATCGGTTCAGAACTATGTGTTTCCAGCAGTATATCGAGAATGGCTGCATCGATGCCCGATGCAGATGTAAACAAGAGCCCGCTTTGCAATCTTTAGCTTCACCAGCGACGCTATGACCGAGCTCCGCCAGCATGTCCGCAATCATCATGCGGATAAGCGATCAATCCTCAACCAGAAGCACAATGCCACAACCGACCCCTAATGAGCATTGTACCTGAAATGCTTCAGCCGTGGGAGAAAGTCAGATTTCCGTCTACGACAAAACTGTCTCCTCGGACACAAAAGCGATCCCGATGCCTTTGGCCGAGCGCCACACGGCTCGGCACGGCCGCTGCAATTCCGCCGTCGGAATGCTTAAACTGAACTCGTGCGGAATACCAATTTGACCTGGTACCTCCAAGAGGGCTCCGACGTCCGAGAGGTCACGCACCACGCAACTGAAGGCGCCTCCGGGAAATTGGATCATTGCGGCTTTGAAGACGCGCCGTCGGCGTACTTTGCGCTTTTCCATGACCGCGAGATTACGACGCATAAATGAGAAATTGTTGAAACTTATTGCGGAAAGTCCTGCCCCAATTCTGGCCGTCACTCAAGGGGGCGGTAACCACGAGCGGCATCGGTCGTCGCCGTCTTCGACGGCTTGACGACGCGACGGCCGTATAAACAGCCGATGCCGCTGAACGTGGCGCGAGACTATCTGGTCGAAAACCAGGGCCGGCAGTTCGACCCGGCCTGTGTCGAGGCCTTCCTGTCGCGCTGGGAGGAAGTGGTCGAGATCGCCGCCGGTCAGCAGGCGACGCCATATCAGAAGACCGAGGCCACGCTCGCGCCCATTGTGAATATAGAGAGTGCAGCGGAGGGCACCCGGTCGAGGCCGTCCCAGCCGAATGATGTTATCCATCCGGCCAACAGCTTGCCGGCGCAGTGTTTTCTCCGGTCGCCCGTTTGAACCTCTTCCTGATAGAGTGCACCAATATCTGAGAGTGATTCCGGTCACACTTGCCTGGGCGTTTCGCTGCTAAGCATCGGGCCTGGACGGGGACCGGGCAAATATCGGTCGAATTGGATGAGAATTCCCATGAAAAGCCTGATCGGCGCTGTTGTCGGCGCGTGCTGTCTTGCTGCCCCGGCTTTGGCGGAGAGCCCGGCCGCCATCGTCGAGGACGTGCAAGGCAAGGTCGACGGTGTCGCGTTCATGGATTATGTGGCGCCGGGCAAGATCATCAAGCTGGGGCCCAAGGCAACCATTACGCTCAGCTATCTCAAATCGTGCCAGCGCGAGACTATCAGCGAAGGCGTCGTCATGGTCGGCACCGAGCAGAGCACCGTGCAACTCGGCGAGGTTAAGCGGGAGAAGGTGCCCTGCGATACCAACGCGGCAAAACTGTCGGAGCGCGAGGCGAACCAGAGTGCCGCGACGACCTTCCGCACCATGCGGTCGGACGCCAAGGGCAGCGCTCCGGCCAAGCTGCCGACGCTCTACGGCGTCGCACCGTTGGTGCAGGCCAAGAGCGGCAGCACCCTGGTGATCGAACGCACCGATGGCAAGGAGCCCACCATCAGCGTTCCCCTCAAGAGCGAGACGATGGTCGGAGGCAAGTTCTATGACTTCGCCAAGGCCGGGAAGTCGCTGACGCCGGGCGGCAGCTATCTCGCCATCCTCGGCACCAAGCGTTACGCCTTCCAGGTCGATCCCAGCGCCACGTCGTCGCCGAAGCCGATCGTGGGACGCCTGCTGCGGCTCGAATAGGCAGCTAGCGACAGGGCGATGCGGCGGATCGGCAGACGGGACATCGTTGCAGCGATCCTGATTGCGCTTCTTGCAGGCGCCGTTGTGACGTCTCCGCCTTTGCAGACGCTGCAGGGCCTGTCACTCGACGTCCTCACGGCACTGCGCGGCAAGCTCGTCGGCGACCACCGCGATCCCGCGACATCACCCGTCGTCGTCGTGGCCATCGACGGCGAGACCTACGACACTCCGCCGTTCAAGGGATCGCCAACGCAGACCTGGACGCGCGAGATCGGCCGGGTTCTCGGTAGCATCGACGACGGCGGCGCCCGGGCGATCGGCTTCGACGTCATCTTTCCAAGCTCGATCGAGCAGTCGGAGATTCCCTTTGGGGATACCTCGTTCGGCAGCCGGATCAAGGGATTTGACCGCGATTACCTGATCGCACTGCGGCAGCTCTCCGACAGCGGCAAGCTGTTGCTCGGCGAGGTCCTCAGTAACGACCACCCGGATAGTCCTGACCGCGCGCAGCAACTAGTGGTGAAGAACAATATCCGCGCGCTCAACGTCCATACCGACAGCGACGACGTTATCCGGCGGATGCCGCTGAGCTTTGCGATCAACGGCAAGCCGGCCCCCGCAATGGCGGTCGAGCTCGCCGCGCGTACGCTCGGCGCAAGGCCCGAGATCGGACCATCCGACGCGACGGAACTATCCGGCTACACGATCCCAAGCGCGGTCCCCAACACGCTGACGCTCAACTTCCGCGGCATGGGTCGTGACGTGCCGGCCTATTCCTTCGCCGACCTGCGTGCCTGCGTCGAGAAGGGTGACCGCGACTTCTTCCGTCATGCCTTCGAAGGCAAGGTGGTGCTGCTCGGGACCGTCCTCAATTTCGATGATCGCAAGCTCACCTCGATGCGACTGTCTGGCGGGTATGACGGATCGCCGGCGCCGCGATGCGCCCTACCCGTCTCGGCGAACGCCGCGCAAAAGGCCCGCAGCGACATCGCCGGGGTCTTCTTGCATGCCACCGCGGTCCGGAACTTGATCGAGCGCGATGCCGTGAGCGAACTCGGCTTTCCGGCACGGACCATTGTCACGATCGCGCTCGCGGCAATCATCGCCTGCGCGGCCTGCATGCTCGCGCCCGGCGGCGCGATGATCGCCTGGTTCGTCCTCACCGCCGTTTACGCCGCCGCAGCGGTCGGTGCATTCGTGCACGCGTTGGCGCTACCATTGGCCGAGCCCGCGCTCGCGAGCCTCGCCGCGCTCGCGATGATGATCGGCTACCGTTTCGTGCTGGCCGATCGTGACGAGCGTTTCCTGCGCAAGAGCTTTGCGTTCTATCTCGCCCCCGAAGTCATCGACACCATGGTTGCCTCCGGCAAGATGCCGGCGCTCGGCGGCGAAATGCGCAACGTCACCATGTTCTTCTCCGATCTCAGCGGCTTCTCCTCCATCGCCGAGACGATGACGCCGGGCGAGCTGGTGACGCTGATGAACGAATATCTGTCGGCCATGACCGACATCATCGAGAGCCATGGCGGCTATGTCGACAAATATATCGGCGATTCCATCGTCGCCATGTTCGGTGCGCCCGCCGACGATCCCGCGCATGCGCGCCACGCGGTCCATGCCGCGCTGAAATGTCACGAAAAGTTGGCGGAGCTCAACGCCGGGAGCGCCGCCTTCGCCGGCCATGGCCTGTCTCACCGCATCGGGCTCAACAGCGGCGAGGCCGTGGTCGGCAATATCGGCTCCCGCCGCCGCTTCAACTACACCGTGATGAGCGACACCGTGAACGTCGCTTCGCGGCTCGAAGGCGCCAACAAATACTACGGCACCGCAATCATGGCCTCAGAAACGACTGTCGCGCAGACAGGCAATACTTTCAAATGGCGCGAGCTCGACTCCATCAAAGTGATAGGACGCGGCGAGGCGATCAAGGTGTTCGAGCCCCTCGCGGAGAAGGGCACGGAGAGTGCCGGGCAGACGAAAATTGCCGCCGCGTATGCGGAAGGGCTGGCGTGCTGGCGGGCAAGGGAGTTTGCGAAGGCGGCTGATGCGTTCGGGCGAACGGCGGAAATGGATTCGGCGTCAGCGCTTTTTGGCAAGCGCGCGACTGCGCTCGCTACAAATCCACCGGCGTCGGATTGGACGCCGGTGAATATTCTAGAAGGAAAGTAGCGCGGCGTCGCACCGCTTTTCGGGTCCACTCCACGCTAGAACGGCAACCCCACGTAATTCTCCGCCAGCAGACGCTGCGCCGTCTCGGACGACAGCAGATATTCCAGTTCGGTCTGCTGGAGCCGGTCCTCGTATTCGAGCCGGTCGGGGAAGCGATGCAGCAGCATCGTCATCCACCACGAGAATCGTTGCGCCTTCCAGATCCGCGCCAGCGCCTTGGCGGAATAGCCCTGAAGCCCGGAATCATCGCCGTTCTGATAGTGCGCGAGCATGGCGTGGTAGAGATAATAGATGTCGGAGGCGGCGCTGTTCAGCCCGCGCGCGCCGGTCGGCGGCACGATGTGGGCGGCATCGCCGGCGAGAAACAGGCGGCCGTAGCTCATCGGCTCGGCGACGAAGCTGCGCAACGGCGCGATGCTCTTCTCGATGGACGGCCCCGTGATCAAGCGGCCGCCGACCTCGTCCGGCAAACGACGCTTCAGCTCGGCCCAGAACGCATCGTCACCCCAGTCCTCCACCTTGTCGGTGAGCGACACCTGGACGTAGTAGCGGCTCAGCACTTGCGACCGTAGGGAACACAGCGCGAAGCCGCGCTCGTGCTTCACATAGATCAGCTCCGGCGACACCGGTTTCGTGCGCGACAGCACGCCGAGCCAGCCGAACGGATAGATCTTTTCGTATTCCCGCAGCACGTCCTTCGGGATCGACTTGCGGCTGACGCCGTGAAAGCCGTCGGCGCCGACGATATAGTCGCAATCGACTCGAACGGTTTCGCCATTCGAACGATAGGTCACGTACGGCCGGTCCGAGGTCAGGTCATGCGGCGTCACGTCCTCGGCATTATGCACGACGTTGCCGCCGAGGCGGTCGCGCGCCTCGTAGAGGTCGCGCGTCAGCTCGGTCTGGCCGTAGACCAGCACCGAATTACCGCCGGAATGCTTGTAAAGGTCGATCTGGGAGAGCACGCCGTCATGGGCGATCTCGAATCCCTTGTGGATCTCGCCCTCCCGGTCCATCCGGTCGCCGCACTGAGCCTCGCGCATCAGCCTGGCGAAGCCGTGCTCGAGCACGCCGGCACGGATCCGGGCAAGCACGTGGTCGCGGCTGTACTTTTCCAACACGACCGTGTCGATGCCCTTGAGGTGCAGGAGCTGGGACAACAGCAGCCCGGACGGCCCGCCGCCGATGATACAAACCTGAACTTTCATTTTTACGTCCTCCTCGGCACTTTCTTGCAGATTCAGCGCCGCTGACCGATGGAGGCTTTCGTCTTTATCTTGTACTATTCGAACATGAGAAACGCAGCCCCCGCCCCGGCGATCCGGGTCTACAATTTGTTCGGCGAGTCCGGCGATCTGCCCGATGTCGTGCATTGCGAGACGATTGCCTCGCGCTCGGTGCTGCACGACTGGACGCTGGCCGTGCACCGCCACGCCCGGCTGCATCAGGTGCTGCTGATCGAACGCGGCGGCGGCGAGGCTACGCTCGATGGACGCGTGGTGCAGCTGAAGCCGATGCAAATCGTCAACGTGCCTATCGGCCACGTCCATGGCTTCCGTTTCGTGCCTGATACCCAGGGCTGGGTGCTGACCATCGCCGCGGAAATATTGGACGAAGCGCTGCTCGCCTCCGAAGGACTGCGAGGTGCCCTGTCGCGCTCGGCCGTGATACGCGGCACGCCGCAGATCCGGACCACCATGAAGCAGATCTTTGCCGAACACGCCGCGCGCGATTTCGGCCGAGCGCATGTGCTGCGTGCACTGTCGGCGGCCATGATCGGGCTGGTGGCCCGCGCGCTCACCGGCGAGAGCGGCGGCAACGGCACGGCTGAAAGCGGACTATTCCGCCGCTTCGAGGCGCTGCTGGAACAGCATCATCTGGAACGCTGGAGCGTTGCGGACTATGCGAGTGCGCTGTCGATCACGCCGACTCATCTCAACCGGGTGACGCGGGCAGCAACCGGCGACACCGCCTCGCACCTGATCCTCAACCGGCTGATCCGCGAGGCGCGGCGCAACCTCGTCTACACCAATTTGCCGGTCTCGACCATCGCCTATGCACTTGGCTTCGAGGACCCCGCCTATTTCAGCCGGGTCTACGCCGCCGCCACGGGCGTGTCGCCGCGCGCCTTTCGCGCGCAGCTCCATGGCGACGAGACCTGAGACCATCACACGTCGAAAAACACCGTCTCTTCCGGCCCCTGCAAATTGATCGTGAAGGAATACACGATCTTGCCGGCGCGTTCGCTGCGATTTGCGATCAGAGTCGAGCGCCGGACCGGCTGCTCGATCAGGTTGAGCACCGGATCGGCGGCGTTGGCGGCCTCTTCGTCCGAGAAATAGAGGCGCGTGTTCAGACCGATGTTGATACCGCGCGCGACGATCCAAACATTGATGTGCGGAGCTCCCTTGCGGCCGGTCTTGTCGATGATCGCGCCCGGTTTGATGGTCTCGAAGGTGACGAGACCACTCTCGAAATCGGAGCCGGCGCGGCCCCAGCCGCGAAACTCCTCGTCCAGCACTCCGCGCGACCGATCGGCCGGATGGTTGTAGCGGCCGGTCGCGTTGGCCTGCCAAATCTCCAGCAGCACGTCGCGAAGTGGCGTGCCGCTGCCGTCGATCACCTTGCCCTCCAGCGTGATGCGTTCGCCTTGCGTGTTCGGCGCCACCAGCACGTTGGAGAAGTTCTTCTCGAAAATGTCGAAGCCGGCCATGGCCGGGATCAACCCGATATGGACGTAGGGCCCGGCCGTCTGCGAGGCGGTTTCCTTGAGGTAGTTGAGCGGCTGCGGCATGGACCTAGTTCCCTGCGGTGCGATTTTCGAAGTAAGTGGAGCGCTGGCCGCGCAAGACGATGTCGAAGCGGTAGGCGAGCGAGTCGAACGGAGTGGATGCGTTGAGGTCGAGCGGCGCGACGAGGCGCTCCAGCGCGTCCTTGTCCGGGATCGTCGTCAGGATCGGGCAGACCGGGATCAGGGGATCGCCCTCAAAGTACATCTGGGTGATCAGACGTTGTGCGAAGCCCGAGCCGAACACCGAGAAGTGGATGTGAGCGGGACGCCAGCTGTTGACGTAGTTGCGCCAGGGATAGGGTCCTGGCTTCACGGTGCGGAAATAATAGTAGCCGGTGTCGTCGGTCAGCGCGCGACCGCAACCGCCGAAATTCGGATCGACCGGCGCCAGATACGTGTCCTTCTTGTGCCGGTAGCGGCCGCCGGCATTCGCCTGCCAGAACTCGACCAGCGTGTTCGGCACGCCGCGGCCGGCCTCGTCCAGCACGCGGCCGTGGACGATGATGCGCTCGCCGACGGGATCGCCGTCCTTGGCGTAGTTGCGGATCAAATCATTGTCGAGCGGGCCGAGATCGTTGTGCCCGAACACCGGCCCTGTGATCTCCGAGACCGAGGTCTCAAGCGACAGCAGCGCGTGGCGCGGCGAACGCAGCACCGAGGATTTGTAGCCCGGCGCGTGCGCTGGCGGATGCATGGAGCGGTCGCGCTGGAAGAAGCCGCCGTCACCGAGCGGCGGCGCGAACGGCTCGGGGCGGTTGAGGCGGGGATCCCGCAAGGCTGGCGCCTGGGCATGCATCGGCGTTGTCTCCCTCTGGCCCCCGTTGGGGCGCACGATTTATCGGGAGATGATGGCGCCGGCTATTCTCAAGATAAATAGATCGATTATAATGAATTACATGAACAAAATCGATCATTTGGCGCTCGATGGCCACGCGCTGGAGCTGTTCCTGGCCGTGCTGGAAGAAGGCTCGGTGACAGCGGCCGCAACGCGGCTCGGCCTGACGCAATCCGCGGTCAGCCACGGCCTGAACAATCTGCGGCGGATCGTCGGCGATCCGCTGTTTGCCAAATCCGGCCGCGGCATTGTGGCCACGGCGCACGCCCAGGCGCTCGCGGCAAAGGCGCGGGCGCTGATCGACGAGATGCGCAGCTTTGCCGGCGGCGTCACGTTCGAACCGGCGAGCGCGCAGCTTTCGCTGACGATCGCCGCGAACGACTTCCAGCGCGACCTGCTGCTGCCGCGGTTCTTCGACCATGTCGCCGCGCAAGTGATGAGCCTGAACCTGCGCGTGACCCCCTCGCAGTCGCCCTCGCCGGCGATGCTGCGGGAAAACCGCTGCGACCTGCTGATCACGCCGCTGCCGCCGTCGGGCGTGGACATCGTGCAGAAGCGCCTGCTGCAGGACCACTACGTTTGTTACTACGACCCCAAAGCGCGTGCCGCGCCGGCTACACGCGGCGCCTATCTCGCGGGGCGTCACATCACGGTGGTCTACACTGACAATGAGCGGCTCGACTTCGATCGCCGGCTTGCAGCCAACGGCTTCCACCGCGACATCGCGATCTCGGTGCCGAGCTTCTCCGGCGTGCCGTCCTTCCTGCGCGGCTCGCAGATGCTGGCAAGCATGCCGAGCCTGCTGGCGCCCGGTGTGATGCACGGCTTCGCGCAGATGCGGATTCCGCTGGCCTCGCGCACGCGAACCCTCGCCGAGCTGCCGATGTTCATGGTCTGGCACCAGCGCTATCAGAAGGACCCGGCGCATCGCTGGATCAGAAGCCAGCTCGAGACCGTGGCGGCGACGGCCTCGCACCCCGTCCCCGCGAAAACCTGATCCCCGTCAAACCCACTGGTTGCGCCGGGGCGGCCACGCTAGAATTCGCCCATGACAGTGACCGACATTGCGAGCCGGACCTACAATCACAGCTGGCGGCTGGATCCCATCATCCGCAGCCTGCTTGATACCGACTTCTACAAACTATTGATGTTGCAAATGATTCGGGAATCTTACCCGGATCAGCAGGTAACGTTCTCGGTCATCAACCGGTCGCGCCATGTCCGGCTCGCCGAAATCATCGACGAGGGCGAACTGCGCGCCCAGCTCGACCACGCCCGCACCATCCGCTTCACCAAAAAAGAGCTGATCTGGCTTGCCGGTAACACTTTCTACGGCAAGACCCACATGTTCTCGGCGGACTTCATCCGCTGGCTCGCCGAATTCCGACTGCCCGAATACGAGCTGCGCAAGGTCGAAGGCCAGTACGAGCTGCACTTCCATGGGCCGTGGAGCCATACCACGATGTGGGAGATTCCTGCGCTCGCCATCCTCAACGAGTTGCGCTCGCGCGCAGCGATGAAGGGCCGCGGCCGCTTTGAACTCGACGTGCTCTATGCCCGCGCCAAGGCCAAGCTGTGGAGCAAGGTGGAACGCCTGCGCAAGCTGGATGGCCTCCGGCTGTCCGATTTCGGCACCCGTCGCCGCCATGGCTTCCTCTGGCAGCGATGGTGCGTGGAGGCCGTGAAGGAAGGCCTGGGCCCGTCCTTCATCGGCACCTCCAACGTGCTGCTCGCGATGGACAATGATCTCGAAGCCATCGGCACCAACGCCCATGAACTGCCGATGGTCGCGGCGGCGCTCGCCAGCGACGACGAGGAGTTGCGGTGGGCGCCCTATCGCATCCTTGACCAATGGCGCCAGACCTATGGCGGCAACCTCCTGATCGCGCTGCCCGACGCTTTCGGCACCAAAGCTTTCCTGCGCGATGCGCCGGAATGGGTCGCCGACTGGACCGGCTTCCGTCCCGACAGCGCGCCGCCGATCCAGGCGGGCGAGGAGATCATGAAATGGTGGGAGCAGAAGGGCCGCAATCCCAGGGACAAGCTGCTGGTGTTCTCCGACGCGATGGACGTCGGCTCGATCGAGGAGACCTACCACCACTTCGCCGGCCGGGTGCGACTCTCCTTCGGCTGGGGCACCAATCTCACCAATGATTTCGTCGGCTGCACGCCGGACGGCTCGTTCAATCTCGATCCGATTTCGCTGGTCTGCAAGGTGTCGTCGGTCGACGGACATCCGGCCGTCAAGCTTTCCGACAATCCCGAGAAGGCGACCGGCCTGCCCTCGGAGATCGAGCGCTATTTGCGCGTATTCGGCGATGCCGGCCGCGTGCGCAAGCCGGTGCTGGTCTAGCGCCAGAGCAATCTCTCCATCAGGTAGACCACCTGGGGCGAATGCGAGACATCGGCGGGCCGATGCCGCGTCAGTTCCGGTTCGGCGGCATTTGCGACGATCTGCAAGCATCCACTTCACGACGCCTTCACCCTGCGACGTGGTCTCCTGGCATTTTCAAGTCGAGTTAAGCACCTTTCGCGCGTAATCCGCGTTATGAGCGGATCGCTCCGCTGGGGTCGTTGAGCGACTTGGGGAACGCAAAGTGTTTCGCAGAACAGCGCCATCAACGAAGGGACGCAACTTCCTTCACGTCATCAAGCTCGTCTCGCCTTTCGTCACGGTCGTCCTGCTGCAGGCGGCGATCGCCGGGTTTAGCCTGGAGGTGATGTCCTCCGTCCGCGCCTATGTCGCGGGCGAAGCGCTGTGGTCGCGCTCGCAGAAGAACGCCGTCTATTTCCTCAATCTCTATCTGCATTCGGGCGATGCCAGCCAGTTTGCGCAATATCAGGCCGCGCTCGCCGTTCCCATCGGCGACGAGTTCGCGCGCTGGGCGCTCGAGCGCGATCCGGTCGACGTCGAGGCCGCCCGCATAGGCTTCCTGCAAGGCGGCAACCATCCCGATGACGTGCCGGGATTGATCTGGCTGTTCCGCTACTTCAAGCAAGTCAGCTTTCTCAAAGAGGCGATCCGCGAGTGGGCTGCCACCGACCCCATGCTGCTGGAACTGAGCGTGTTCGGCGAGGTCATCCGGTCAGAGCTTGAGAGCGGGCCCGTTCAGGACAGCAAGCGCCTGCAATTATTGTCGTCGCGGCTCTCGGAGCTCAACACTCAGTTCACGGTGCACGCCAAGCGATTCTCCACCGTTCTCGGCGAAGGCTCGCGCGCAATCAAGATGACGCTGACTGGCGTCAATGTCGTCACAGCCATGACGCTGATCCTGCTCCTCATCTGGCACACACGGCGATTGGTGCTGCAACGACAGGCTTTCGAGGATGCCTTGTATGCCGAGAAGGAGCGCCTGGCGCATCAGGCTTCGCACGACTGGCTGACCGGCTTGTCCAACC
Source organism: Bradyrhizobium sp. Ken01 (assembly GCF_055807355.1). NCBI lineage: Bacteria > Pseudomonadati > Pseudomonadota > Alphaproteobacteria > Hyphomicrobiales > Nitrobacteraceae > Bradyrhizobium > Bradyrhizobium sp. Ken01. The sequence continues at coordinate 64,283 of NZ_JBVVPC010000031.1, read as the reverse complement.
GTCGCGCGTTCGAGGCCCGCCTGCAAAACGAGTTGGACACCGCGGCGGCTTCGCTGGGCCTGATCCTGCTCGATCTCGACCAGTTCAAGGACGTCAACGACAGTTGCGGTCACCTCGCCGGCGATCGCCTGCTCCGCCAGATTTCACGTCTCCTGCAGCAGGAGCGACGGCCGCATGACCTGGTGGCCCGGCTCGGCGGTGACGAATTCGGCTTGATCCTGCCGCAATGCACGCAGTACGACGCCGTGGACATCGCCGAACGGCTACGCCGGTCGCTGGAGCTATCCGTCTTCGCCTGGGACGATCGTTGCTTTGCAGTGACCGCCAGCATCGGCGTTGCCTACATCACCGACGGCAACACCACGCTCGAGGACGCGATGCGGCGCGCGGACGCTGCCTGCTATCGCGCCAAGGAGAACGGACGCAACCGTGTTCAGGTCGACAACGGGACAATGGACGTCGTCGTCGTCACCTCGCGGCAGCGCAGATCCGCCAGCGCGTAGCAGCGCTCAGCACTTTATCGTACTGGCAGAATCCCGAGCCCCGCGAGATGCGCATCGAGAAATTGTTCGACCTGCTGGCGCAGCATCTGCGGGGGCACGGCTACCATGCGCTCTTCGAGGCCGAGGGAGATGATGCCGTGCACGGCGGAAAACAGGGTGCGTGACAGCAGCGCGATCTGCACGTCGTCTGCATTCGGAAGCAGCCGCACCAGGGGCGGATGCATCAGCGCGAAGGCGTCCATCACCATCTGAAGGATGTCATCGGGGTAAGGGCGGTCGTCCTCCATCCGATGTTCGAACAGCGAGCGCAGCAGATTGGCGTGCTCCGCAAAGAATTCGAGGTAGGTCGCAGCCAGCCCGTAGAGCTGGCGAATGGGATCCTCGGCCGGAACCTGGCCCAGCCGCACCGTCAGCGCATTAACGGTCTCCCGATTCACGGTCAGGATCACGCCATCGAAGTCGCCGAACTCGTTATAGACACTTCCAACCGAGCAGCCGGCGGCGTCCGCGACGTCCCGGACTTTCAACGATTTCAGTCCCTTAGTCGCAATAATGCTGCGAGCGATCTCCACGATCTGCTGCCGTCGGCGAGATTTTTTTCGGTTCCGCAACGATTCATCTTGAACATTGTTCATTCTCAGGATACTCACTTGAACAATGTTCAATTTAACCTGGAGACCTGCAAAATGCAAACCCTCACCGTTGATATCGCCTCCACCTTCGTCGATGACGCCACTGCTCTCGTGACCGGATTTGGCCGCGCCCTCCTGCGGTTCGCGATGGGGCCGATCGATCGCATCGCAAATGCCTGCGACATTGCCGGCGTTTTGACCGAGCGCCGCGCGACCTTCCGGATGTGGCGGGCCAACCGCAGCCGTGCCCGTCATGAGAGCCGCCGTATCAGCCTGCTCGGCCGCCTCTCGCCCTTTCGCCGCCTCGCCCACCTCACCTGAGGCGCGCACGCCTCCTTGCCGGGCGTGATAGAGCCACGACCAGCCATTTGCGAACCAAACGTCGCCACGCGGAGACCAACAGGATCGGAAGGTAAAGGCGCAGAGCAGGCCGGGACGATTGTCGTCAACCCGCAAATGCCCGTCGCATCTCCTCCGATCCCGACGCCCATCCGACAATGAAACAACCTCAGACAGCGTTTCCAAAACAGGACTAGTCATGATCAGGGATTTGATGTCGTCACGCCGCTTCGCGCCGCTGTTCTGGGCGCAATTCTTCTCGGCGCTGAACGACAACGTGCTGAAGAACGCACTCGTCATCATCCTGCTTTACAGCGCCGCGACCGGCCACGGAGATGCGCTGGTGACGGTCGCAGGCGCCGTCTTCATCTTCCCCTATTTCATTCTGTCCGGGCTCGGCGGCCAGCTGGCCGACAAATACGTCAAATCCGTCGTCGCGAGGCGGCTCAAATTCGCCGAGATCTTTGCCGCGGGCTTTGCCGCGGCCGGCTTCTTCCTACACTCGGTGCCGCTGCTGTTCGCAGCGCTCGCGCTGTTCGGCGTCATCGCCGCGCTGTTCGGCCCCGTGAAATACGCGATGTTGCCGGACCAGCTCGAGCTCGGCGAGCTCGCGACCGGCAACGCGCTGGTCGAAGGCGCGACCTTCATGGCCATCCTGCTCGGCACAGTTGCCGGCGGCCAGTTCGTGGCCGGCTCCGCGCATATGGGCTGGGTCGCATCGGCCGTGGTCGTGCTGGCCCTGCTGTCCTGGGCGTTCGCCTCCCGCATTCCCGCGACGACGCCGTCTGCACCCGATCTGCCGGTCAATGCCAATCCCTGGACCTCGACGCTCGGCCTGCTGAAGACCTTGTACGCCGACCACCGGCTGTGGGACGGCACCGTGATCGTCTCCTGGTTCTGGCTGGTCGGCGCCATCGTGCTCTCGCTGCTGCCGGCGCTGGTCAAGGAGGTCATCGGTGGCACCGAGGGCGTGGTGACGTTGTGCCTCGCGATCTTCGCAATCGGCATTGCCATCGGCTCGCTGTTCGCCGCGAATTTGAGCCACGTTCGCCCGAACCTCGCGCTGGTGCCGATCGGCGCCATCATGATGGGGTTTGCCGGTCTCGACCTCGCGTGGGCGATCGGCATAACCACCAAGGGGCAGGACATCACCGCGGGCGACTTCGCGATCTCGTTCGCGGGCCTACGCATGCTGCTCGACTTCGTCGCCTTCGCATTCGGCGGCGGGCTGTTCGTCGTGCCGTCCTTCGCCGCCGTCCAGGCCTGGTCCGCCCCCTCCGAGCGCGCCCGCATCATCGCCGCCGGCAACGTGCTGCAGGCCGCCTTCATGGTGGCCGGCTCGCTTTTCGTCGCGCTGCTGCAGGCCGGCGGATTGCACATCGGCTGGATCTTCTTCGGTCTCGGCGTCGCCAGCTTCGGCGCAGTCTGGTTCGTGCTGACGAAGTGGGGCAAAGAAGGCGTGCGCGACTTTGGCGGGCTGCTGTTCCGCGCGCTGTTCCGCACCGAGGTCCGCGGGCTGGAGAACCTGCCGCCTGCTGGCACGCGCATGCTGATCGCGCCCAACCATGTCAGCCTGATCGACGGCCCGCTGCTGCACGCCGTGCTGCCGATTGACGCGAGCTTCGCAGTCGATACCGGCATCGCCAAGGCCTGGTGGGCCAAGCCGTTCCTGCGGGTGGTCAAGCACTACACCATGGACCCCAGCAAGCCGCTCGCCGCGCGCGATCTCATCAAGCTCGTCGCCGCCGGCGAGCCGGTGGTGATCTTCCCGGAGGGACGCATCACCGTCTCCGGCTCGCTGATGAAGGTCTATGACGGCACCGCGATGATCGCGGACAAGGCCGACGCGGTAGTCGTCCCGGTCCGCATCGAAGGCGCCCAACGCTCGCATCTCAGCTATCTCAACGGTAGCCAGATCAAGCGCACGTGGTTTCCGCGAGTGACCGTCACCATCCTGCCGCCGGTCAAGCTTCCGGTCGATCCGTCGCTCAAGGGCAAGACGCGCCGCAATGCCGCGGGCGCAGCACTTCAGGACGTGATGATCGACGCGATGGTGAAGAACGCCATGCTCGATCACACCCTGTTCGAGGCGCTCGGACACGCCTATCGCGACCGCGACACCGGCAAGGTCATCATCGAGGACGCGCTCGGCACCAAGCTAACCTATCGCAAGCTGATCCTGGGCGCGCAGGTCTTGAGCCGAAAGCTGGAGAACGGCACCGCTGTCGGCGAGAATGTCGGCGTGCTGCTGCCGAATTCCGCGGGCGTCGCCGTCGTCTTCATGGCGTTGCAAAACATCGGCCGGGTGCCGGCGATGCTCAACTTCTCGGCCGGCCCGGTCAACGTGCTCGCCGCCATGAAGGCCGCACAGGTGAAGACCGTGCTGACGTCCAAGGCCTTCATCGAGAAGGGCAAGCTCGACAAGCTGATGGCGGCGATCTCCGCGGAAGTTCGCGTCGTCTATCTCGAGGATGTCCGCGCCTCGATCGGCACGGCCGACAAGATCAAGGGCTTGCTCGCCGGTACTACGCCGCGCGTCGTCCGCCAGGCGAGCGATCCGGCCGTCGTGCTGTTCACGTCGGGCTCGGAAGGCACACCCAAGGGCGTTGTGCTCTCCCATCGCAACATCCTTGCGAACGCCTCACAGGCGCTGGCGCGGGTCGATGCCAACGCCAATGACAAGGTGTTCAACGTGCTGCCGGTGTTCCACTCGTTCGGGCTGACCGGGGGAATGATGATGCCGCTGCTCGCGGGCATTCCGATCTACATGTACCCCTCGCCGCTACACTACCGGATCGTGCCCGAGCTGATTTACCAGACCGGCGCCACGATCCTGTTCGGCACCGACACGTTTCTCACCGGCTACGCCCGCTCGGCGCATGCCTATGACTTCCGCACCCTGCGCCTGGTGATCGCCGGCGCCGAAGCGGTCAAGGATCGCACCCGACAGGTCTTCATGGAGCGCTACGGCATCCGCATCCTCGAAGGCTATGGCGTCACCGAGACGGCGCCGGTGCTGGCAATGAACACGCCGATGGCCAATCGTCCCGGCACGGTCGGACGCCTGTCGCCGCTGATGGAAAGCCGCCTCGACCCGGTCCCCGGCATCGAGGACGGCGGCCGCCTGTCGGTGCGCGGACCGAACGTGATGCTCGGTTATCTCAGGGCCGAAAATCCCGGCGTGCTCGAACCGCTCGCCGAGGGCTGGCACGACACCGGCGACATCGTGGCGATCGACCCGGCCGGCTTCATCACCATCAAGGGCCGCGCCAAGCGCTTTGCCAAGATCGCCGGCGAAATGGTCTCGCTGTCCGCGGTCGAGAACATCGCGGCGGCGCTGTGGCCGCAGGCCGCATCGGTTGCCGTGTCGATCCCGGACCCGCGCAAGGGCGAGCGCATCGTGCTGCTGACGACGGAAAAAAATGCCGAGCGCAGTGCGATGCAGGGCCAGGCAAAGGCCATCGGCGCGTCCGAGCTGACCGTTCCCGCGGCGATCATGGTGGTCGACAAGGTGCCACTGCTCGGCACCGGCAAGACCGACTACGTCACCGCAACGACGATGGCTCGCGAGCAGGCGTCCGCGCCGGAGCGCGAGGTGGCGTAAGAGAGATGCACGTGGCGCCTCAATCAGGCGGGGCGCGATGCCCGGGAGTGGTTCTGCTTCACGGCATCGCGCGCACCTCGGCGTCCCTGACCAGACTGGAACGGGCGCTCCGGGCAAGCGGCTTCGCAACGCTCAACATCGACTATGCCAGCCGCAGCAAACCGATCACGGCGCTCGCGGACGATATCCACCCGGAAATCGCCCGCTTCGCCGAACGTGACGCGCCGCTGTATTTCGTCGCACATTCCATGGGGGGTCTGGTGACGCGCGCCTATATCGCAAAACACCGTCCGGACCGGCTTGCCGGCGTGGTGATGCTTGGCACGCCACACGGCGGCAGCGAGGTCGCCGATCTCCTCATCCGATATCGCCTCTACAGCGCATTCTACGGACCCGCCGGGCTCGAGCTTACTACTACGTCCACGCCCCGGTCCGACGCCCCGCCCGCCGTGGACTATCCCGTTGCCGTGATCGCGGGAAGCCGCTTCATCGATCCCGTGGCAGGTCTCTTCATTCTGCCGAAGCCGAATGACGGACGGGTCTCAGTGCAAAGCACGATAGTAGCAGGCATGGCCGACCATATCGTCGTCAAGGCGTCCCATACCGGACTTCCGCGTCACGCCGCCGCGATCGAACAGACGATCGCTTTCCTGCGCGACGGCCGCTTCCGACCGTCTGAATCTCAGGAGCCGGCTTCTTCGCGACGCTCCTGCGCGTAACGCACCAGCGCTGCGAAGCGATAGATGCCGTGCACGAACTTGCCGTAGGGCATGGTGACGAACAGTGCGAACACTGCGCCCAAATGCAACGCAAGCAACGGCCCCATGGCTGCGGTCTCGCGCAGGAGCAGAAGCAGCATGCCGGTGAAGCCGGTCAGGAACAGCATGGCGATGAAGCCGATATCCATGCCGTAGCGTTGCTGGTCGAGCAGCGCCGGATCGCGCCGCATCTTGGCGATAACGAGGCCGATCGGCCCGATGATCAGACCGACGCCGCCGAGGGTGCCGAGCACCACCGGCAGATCCCACCACGGATACGGCGCCTCGCGGCCGAGCAGATAGTGATACAGCGTGGCGACTGAGGTCGCGGCGAAGCAGAGCAGGAAGCCGTAGAAGGTCAGGTGATGATACAGCTTGCGCCGGTCGGTCGGCTTGTCATCCTCATTGTAGCAGCCGACGCCGCCACCATGGAGATAGCGCAGCTCACCAGCATCGCGCATTGCCTGAAAGATGGAGCCGCCGTCCGCACGGCCGCCGATCGGCGGACCGATATCCCGCCAGAAGGCACGCACGCTCATCACCAGCACGAAAATCGCATAAAGGAAAGCGGCGCTGAATAACGCCGCCATCGCGTTGTGCGGCATCAACCTGTAGAACGCGCCGGGGCCGGTGTGCACGCCGAACAGCACGCTGCGGTCGTTCAGTGCCGCGAAGCCGAGGATGAAGGCAGCCATGCTGAGCGCGGCGACGATGCTGATGACGAGACCATTGCGCGCGAAGGCACCGGACAGCGCCTGCGGCCAGGCATAAGCCGCGTAGGATTCCGCGCGCGCGATCGCCAGCGTCTGCGGGACATTGACGTTGAATTCGTGCGGCGGCGAGAACTGGCAGTCGACGTAGCAGGCGCCGCAGCCATGGCAGAGATTGGCGAGATAATTGAGGTCGCCGTCGGAGAAGGCGCGCCGCATCTCCATGGCGGGAAAAACCGCGCAAAGACCCTCGCAGTAACGGCAGGAATTGCAGACCGTCATCAGGCGGTCGGCTTCGTCCAAAATTCTGGTTCCGTGCATGGCTTTACTTCGTCAGGCCTTTGCCCTCGAGCCATTTCTGGATCAGGGCGGCGACCTCGAGGTTGTTCTTGTCCATCATCACCATATGCGAATTGCCCTTGATGCCGGCCTGCGGGAGATCGACGATGTCGACACTGCCGCCGGCCGCTTTGATCGCGTCCGCAAAGGCGATGCCGTTGGCGCGAATCTTGGGCCAGCGGGAATCGCGCTCGATATAGTCGCCGTAGATGATGAGGGTCGGGATGTTCTTCAGCACATCCGCCTTGGCGGGATCGCCGATGCCTGCCGGCTCGATCGCAATCAGCGCCTTGACCTTGTCTGGTCGGGCTTGCGCGACCTTGAAACCGAAGGTGCCGGCCTGGCTGTGGAACAGGAGCACCGAGGGGCCGACGCGATCGATCTCGGCGATATAGGCGGCGATGGTCGCATCGTCGGTCGTGGTCCAGCGCGGTACGTTCTGCTTGACGAAATTCTCGTAACCCTCGACGGGGAACTGGTTGCCCGGCAACAATTTTCGCTTGGCTGGATCGGGATCGTAGGAATTCGGCCCATCACCGATGCGGAAACGCTCGAACGGATTGGCCGTGGTCAGGAAGACCGGCTCGCTCTTGAAAATATCTGGGTATTGCGCCCAGCCCGCGCGTCCGCGCTCTACCGCATCGGAGTTATAGACCGCCCACCCCTTGCGTAGAAAATAATTCAGCCAGCCTTCGCGTCCATCGGGCGTGGTCTCGTAGGTGACGCCGGTCAATCCGCCGCCGTGCCACATCAGCAAAGGATAGGCACCCTTCTCGTTTGCCGGCAGGAAATACTGCACGTACATCTGCTCGACCTGATACGTGCCGTTGGGATCGACCTTGGCCGGCACTCCGCCGGGCGCGAACACGACCTCCCTCACCGGCTTGCCCGAGATTTCGACAAGACGGCCACCGACATGGAACGAACCCATGTCTCGTAGCGTGATCGGCTCGGCCGCATGGGCGTGGCCGACGATCAGCAGCGCCGCTATCGCAGAAATCGCAATGCGTGACATGGTTCCTCCCTCGTCTTTTCTTCGTCCTAGTTCTTCGCGTGGCGCGCCGCTTCGTGTCCTGCAATCCGCCCGAACACGCTGCCGATGGTCATGCCCATGCCAGCGGCATAGCCCTTCCCGAGCACATTGCCGGCCATGATCTCGCCGGCAGCGAACATGTTGGCCGACGGCTTGCCGTCAGCCATCAGCATGCGCGCTTCCCTGGTCACGCGCGTGCCGAGATAGGTGAAGGTGATGCCGGGCCGCACCGGATAGGCGAGGTAAGGCGGCGTCTCGATCCGCCGCGCCCAGTGCGTCTTCGGCGGCGTGATGCCTTCGGTGCGGCAGTCGTCCAGAATGGTGTGGTCGAAGGTGCCGGGCTGCACCGCGGCGTTGAACTCGGTGATGGTCTTTTCCAGTGCGGCCGGATCGATCTCGAGCTTGGCGGCGAGCTCAGCCACGGTCTGCCCTGCGATCGGCGGAAACAGCGTCGGCATGAAGCTCGTGACCACCGTGGAATCGAAGATGATGTAGGCGATCTGGTCGGGCTGCGCGGCCACCAGCCGGCCCCAGATCGCGTAGCGCTTCGGCCAGATGTCCTCGCCCTCGTCATAGAAACGCTGCGCGTGCTTGTTGACGACGATGCCGAACACGACCGAGTCGTGGCGCGTGATGATGCCACCGTCGAATTTCGGCGCGCGAGCGTCGATCGCGACCGCATGGCACTGGGTGGGATCGCCGACCTCCTGCACGCCCTTGTCGAGCAGCATCTTCAGGATTGAGCCGCGGTTATAGGGCGTGCCGCGGATCAGGAAATTGTCGGCGGCCTCGCCCCAATATTGCTTCAGCCATTCGATGTTGGCCTCGAACCCGCCGGCGGCGGCGACCAACGACGTCGCGCGGATCTCGGTGTTGCCCTTGATCGGCCGTTTGAGGCGGGCGGCGAGGAACATGCCGTCCTCGATCACGAGGTCGGTGACCTCGGCGTCGTATTCGACCTCGACGCCGAGCTTCTCGGCGGTGAGATAAAGTGCGTTCAACATCGCGCGGCCGCCACCGAGAAAGAAGGAGTTGGTGCGACCGAGGCTCAGCGTGCCGCCGAGTGAGGGCTGCCAGCGCACGCCCTGCTCCACGATCCAGTTCAAAATGTCCTTGGACTCACGGATCATGTGCCGGGCGAGCACCTCGTCGGTCTGCCCGCCGGTGACGCGCAGGAGATCCTCCCAGAACTCTTCCTCGGTGTAGGGGCCGGTCAGGATTTCGGTCGCTTCGTCATGGGCGCAGCGCATGTTGCGGGTGTGGCGCGTGTTGCCGCCGCGATAGAATTTTGGCGCGCCTTCGAGCACCAGCACCGACGCCCCACCGCGTCGCGCGCTGATCGCCGCACAGAGCGCAGCGTTGCCGCCGCCGATCACCAGCACATCGTATTTGCTGCTCATGCCGTCTGCCCGATGCGACGAAGTTGGAGACATTCTGCCCGCCGGCGGCCCCCGGTCAGATCCGGGGCCATTGCGCACCTTTGTATACAAAGATATACAGACGTGCAGCAAGCGCCACCGCTGCATGGGCAGGATGCGCGAGCCCACGAGGATGGATGGCAAGACGCCCGACAAAGGCAGGCGGCTCGATCGCGCGCGGCGGCGACGTGGCGCTCGGCGAAGCCGTGTTCCGCTCACTCTGCGAGGCGCTGCAGGCCGGCAGCTACCGCGCGGGCGACCGCCTGCGCGAGGAAGAGGTCGCCCAGCGGCTGAAGGTCAGCCGTACGCCGGTGCGGGAAGCTCTGGGGCGGCTCGCGGCACGCGGGTTCGTCGAACCTGCCGGCGGCCGCGGCCTGATCGTACGCAACCTCGACATCTCGGAGGTGCTCGAGCTCTACGCCATGCGCGAGATCATGGAGGGCGCCGCTGCCCGACTTGCGGCCGAGCACGCCTCGACGCCCGAAATCGATGCACTCCGAGATATCGAGCAGACTTTTGTCGAAGCGTCCGAGACCAACCCGGCCGAGATGGCAGGAGAAATGGCAAGGCTCAACCGCGCCTTCCACGAAGCGATCTGCCGCGCCGCGCGCAACCGCTATCTCGACAACGCTTCGCGGGAATTGCAGGACTGGATCGCGCTGCTCGGTCCGACCACCTTCACGGTAACAGGCCGTCCCTCGACCAGCCACAGCGAGCACCAGGCCATCATCGACGCAATCGCGGTTCGCGACGGCGGCCAAGCGGAGCAGCTCGCGCGTGCACACATCCGCGAAGCGCTACGCTGTCGGCTGAAGCTGTTGCAAAAGCAGTAGCAGAGCGCGCGCTCAGGCGACCAGTTCTGCGACGATCGCCTTCAACACGTCCCGCACATCGCCCGGACTGAGCCGCACTTGCAGTCCGCGCTGACCGCCATTGACGTACACGCAATGATGCGCGACCGCGCTCTGCTCGATCACGGTGCGCACGGGCTTCCGCTGCCCGAATGGGCTGATGCCGCCAACCTTGTAGCCGGTGAGGCGCTCGGCCTCCGGCGGCTTCATCATCTGCGCCGACTTGCCGCTGAAAGCAGCGGCGAGCTTCTTCATCGAGACTTCCTGGTCGGATGGCACGATCACGCAGACCGGCTTGCCATCGATCAGCGCCATCAGCGTCTTCAACACACGCGCGGGGTCTTCGCCAAGCGCAGCAGCCGCCTGGAGGCCGATGCTCTCGGCATCGGGATCATAGTCGTACGCGTGGACGGTGAAGGCAACCTTTGCGGCTGTGAGCGCGCGTGTGGCTGGGGTGGCTTTGGACATGGATCAGGTTTATCACCGTCATTGCGAGGAGCGAAGCGACGAAGCAATCCAGAATCTTGCCGCGGAGGCAGTCTGGATTGCTTCGCTTCGCTCGCAATGACGGCGCGTCCTACTCCGCCGCGTCCCGCAACTCGGCGCGCTCGGCTCTCGCCGCGCAGAACTTGAACTCCGGGATCTTGCCGAACGGATCGAGCGCCGGATTTGTCAACAAATTCGCCGCCGCTTCCGCGTAGCAGAACGGCATGAACACCATATTCTCGGGAACGTCGCGGTCGGACCGGACCTTGACCTCGACCGCGCCGCGGCGGGTCTCGAGCCGGATGAAATCGCCCGGCGCGAGCTTCTTCCTGTGCATGTCCTTCGGCGACATGAACGCGACCGCCTCGGGCTCGATCTGGTCGAGCACCTGCGCGCGGCGGGTCATGGAGCCGGTGTGCCAGTGCTCGAGCACGCGGCCGGTCGAGAGCACCATCGGATATTCGGCGTCGGGGATCTCGTCCGGCGGGATGACGTGAGCCGGCACGATCTTGCCGCGGCCGCTCGCGGTCGGAAATCCCGTGGTGAAGATGATCTCGTTGCCGGGCACGTCGGGACCGTCGACCGGATAGGTCACCGCGCCCTCGCGGACCAGCCGCTCCCAGGTGATGTTCTTCAGCGACGGCATCAGTTCTGCCATCTCGGTGAAGACATCGCCGGGACCGGCATAATTCCACGGCAGGCCCATGCGCTTGCCGATCTCCTGGATGATCCAGAGATCCTGCCGCGCATCGCCCGGCGGCTTGATCACCTGGCGTGCGAGCTGCACGCGGCGATCGGTGTTGGTGAACGAGCCTTCCTTTTCGGCAAACGCCGAGGCCGGCAGGATGACGTCGGCGTGGAACGCGGTCTCGGTGACGAAGAGATCCTGCACAACGAGATGATCGAGCATGGCCAGCGCCTGGCGCGCATGCTGGAGATCGGGGTCGGACATCGCGGGGTTCTCACCCTCGATATACATGCCCTTGATCTCGCCGGCATGGATCGCATTCATGATCTCGACCACGGTCAGGCCGCGCACGGGATCGAGATCCTGGCCCCACAGCTTCTCGAAGGCACCGCGCATGTCGTCGCGGCCGACCGGCTGATAGTCCGGCAGGAACATCGGGATCAGACCGGCATCGGAAGCGCCCTGAACGTTGTTCTGGCCGCGCAGCGGATGCAGGCCGGTGCCGGGGCGGCCGACCTGGCCGGTGATCAGCGCCAGCGCAATCAGGCAGCGCGCATTGTCGGTGCCGTGGACATGCTGGCTGATGCCCATGCCCCAGAAGATGATCGACGATTTTGCCCGCGCATACGTTCGCGCGACCTCACGCAGGGTCTGCGCCGGGACGCCACAGATCGGCTCCATCTTCTCCGGCGTGAACTCCTTGATCTTCTCCTTGAGGTCCTCGAACCCCTCGGTGTAGCCGGCGATGTACTGATCGTCGGTCAGCCCTTCGGTGATGATCGTGTGGATCATCGCGTTCAGCATGGCGACATCGGAGCCCGGCTTGAACTGCAGATGCTTGGTCGCATGGCGCGACAGCGTCTGCCGGCGCGGGTCCATGACGAACAGCTTTGCGCCGTTCTGCTTGACCGCATTCTTGATGAAGGTCGCGGCGACAGGATGATTCACGGTCGGGTTTGCGCCGATCACGATGATCACCTCGGCGTCCATCGCGGCCGAGAACGGCGCCGACACCGCGCCCGAGCTCAGGCCTTCGAACAGCGCCGCGACCGACGACGCGTGGCACAGACGTGTGCAATGGTCGACGTTGTTCGAACCGAAGCCGGTGCGCACCAGCTTCTGGAACAGATAGGCCTCCTCGTTGGAGCCCTTCGCCGAGCCGAAACCGGCAAGCGCCTTCACGCCCTTCTCGTCGCGAATCTTGACGAGGCCCTTGGCCGCGATGTCGAGCGCTTCTTCCCAGCTCGCTTCGCGGAAATGCGTGAACGGATTGGCCGGATCGACCTGGTCGTTGGAATCCTTCTTCACGTTAGGCAGCCGCACCAGCGGCTTGGTCAGCCGATGCGGATGGTGGATGTAGTCGAAGCCGAAGCGGCCCTTGACGCAAAGCCGGTTGCGATTGGCCGGGCCGTCACGGCCCTCGGCATAGATCACCTTCTCGTCCTTGACCTCATAGGTCACCTGGCAGCCGACGCCGCAGAACGGGCAAAGCGAATCCACCTTCTTGTCGGCATAGGTGACGCGGGTCTGCTTCTCGTCCAGCATCACCGCCGGCATCAACGCCCCGGTCGGACAGGCCTGCACGCATTCGCCGCAGGCGACGCAGGTGGACTCGCCCATAGGATCGTCGAAGTCGAACACGATTTTCGAGCCATGACTGCGATAGGCCATGCCGATGACGTCGTTGACCTGGACCTCGCGGCAGGCGCGCACACACAGGCCGCACTGGATGCAGGCGTCGAGATTGACGCGCATTGCCGGATGGCTGGCATCGGTCGCCCAACGCTCGGCGGCGGGGAAGCGGCTCTCGGTGACCCCCGTGGTTTCGGCCCAATGCCAGAATTTGGAGTCCGGATCGTGCGAGGTCTCGCGCGCCGGCTGATCGGCGACCAACAGCTCCATGACCATTTTTTGCGCGGAAACAGCGCGCGCGCTCTCGGTCTTCACCTTCATGCCGACCGATGGCGTGCGCTTGCAGGACGCCGCGAGCACACGCTCGCCTTCGATCTCGACCATGCAGGCGCGGCAGTTGCCGTCGGGGCGATAGTCCGGCGCCGGCGAATAGCACAGATGCGGAATCTCGCGACCCTGGCGTTTTGCGACCTGCCAGATCGTCTCGCCTGCATTGGCCTCGACCTGCTTGCCGTCGAGCTCGAACGTAATCTTCGTCATTCGGCCGCTTCCTTGAACTCGTCAGGGAAATATTTGATCACAGTGGACAGCGGATTCGATGCCGCCTGTCCAAGCCCGCAGATCGAGGCATCGCGCATCGCCTGGCTCAATTCGTCCAGGAGAGCGCGGTTCCAGACCGGTTGCTGCATCAGAGCCGCGGCCTTCTGGGTTCCGACGCGACACGGCGTGCACTGGCCGCAGCTCTCGTCCTCGAAGAACTTCATCAGGTTCAACGCAGCCGCGCGCACGCTGTCCTTCTGCGACAGGATCACGATCGCGGCAGAGCCGATGAAGCAGCCGTATTTTTCAAGCGTGCCGAAATCGAGCGGGATATCGTCCATCGCCGCCGGCAGGATGCCGCCGGATGCGCCGCCCGGCAGGTACGCATAGAACTGTTGGCCGTCGGCCATGCCGCCGCAATATTCGTCGATCAGCTCGCGCACGGTAATGCCAGCAGGCGCGAGCTTCATGCCCGGATTCTTGACGCGGCCCGAGACCGAGAAACTGCGCAGACCGTGCCGCTCATGGCGGCCGTGGCCCTTCCACCAATCGGCACCCTTCTCGACGATGTCACGCACCCACCACAAGGTCTCGATGTTGTTGATCAACGTCGGCAGGCCGAACAGGCCGACCTGGAATGGATAAGGCGGCTTGTGCCTGGGCAGGCCCCGCTTGCCCTCTATGCTCTCGAGCAGCGAGGATTCCTCGCCGCAAATATAGGCGCCGGCGCCGCGGCGCATATGCAGCGTCGGACCGCCCGGCGGGAGCTTTGAAATCTCGCGCTCGAGGATTTCGCGCGACGCCGGATATTCGTCGCGCAGGTAGATGTAGATATCCGAGGCCTGCACCACATGGGCGCCGATCAGCATGCCCTCGAGGAAGCGGTGCGGATCGCTTTCGAGATAGACGCGATCCTTGAACGTGCCGGGCTCGCCTTCGTCGCCGTTGATTGCCATCAGGCGCGGGCCGGGTTCACCAAGTACCGCCCGCCATTTGCGCCCCGTCGGGAATCCGGCGCCGCCGAGACCGCGCAACGAGGCGTCGTCGAGCGCCTTCAGCAGGTCGTCGGTCGCTAGCTCGCCCGAGCGCAGGCGATTGAGCAGCTTGTAGCCGCCGTCGGCGACATAGGCGTCATAGCCGATATATTTGGGCAGATGCGCGTGGGTGTCGCCAGCCTTCGCCGCCGCCATGACATCGGCGACCGTCGCGTGGTCAACAAAGTTGTGTCCGACTTCCGCGGCAGGCGCCGTATCACAACGACCGACGCAGGGCGCACGCACCACGCGGATGCCGGGACCGGACGCATCTTGCAACTCGGCAAGCAGCTTCTCTCCGCCGAGCATCGCGCAGGTCAGCGAATCGCAGACGCGGATCGTCAGCGGTGCGATATCGGGCTCACCTTCCTTCACCACGTCGAAATGTGCGTAGAAGGTTGCGGTCTCGAACACTTCGGCGAAGGCAAGCTTCATCTCGTCGGCGAGCGCGGCGAGATGCGCGGCCGAGATCTGGCGGTACTTGTCCTGGATCAGATGCAGATATTCGATCAAGAGATCGCGACGTCGCGGCCTGTCGCCGAGCAGTTGCGCGATTTCATGCGCGGCGGTGGGATCGACCTGCCGTCCCTTGGGCGTGGACTTGGCGCGTTTCCGTCCCTGACCCGGATGCTCGAATTCTCTGACCTTGTGAACGTCGTCGTTGCTGCTCATGGAGACGTCGCGTTCTCTTCAAATGCGTGATGAGTTTAGGCCGGATCGCCAAGCGATGCGCCTTCGTTTCCTGATTCGATCAGCGGAACCACCAGTTCCCGAGTCCCGCCGACCAAGCCAAATTCGACGCAACTCTAATCTCTGGTATGCCAGATGCAAGACAATTTAGAGCGTCTCTAGAGTGATTTAGGAGGCAGGCGGTCGCCCGCCATGCCCTTTACGCAAGCGTCGGAGGGAACCCGATCTCAGGTCTTGCTCATGCACTCTTCGATGTAGAACCAGCGGTCATCGCCGGCGAGGCCTTTGGCTTTCACGTCGGCGCGACAGGCCTTGAGCTTCGGCTTGTTGGCCGCCCACTTCGCCTTCATGTCTTTTAGCTTCTGCATCGTGAGCTTCATCTTGCCAGGCTTGGCTTCGGTCGTTGCAGCAGGCGCCGCCGGTGTCGTTGCCGTCTGCGCGGATGCGGCATGAAGGCCAGCGACGACCAACACGGCCGCAAGGCAAATTCGAAGGCAAGTTCGGTTGCGAATCATTTCAATCCCCTAAGTCCCATTCTTGATGATGTCTGAAAGGCCAACGAAACGGGACGCCTGATGAGCATCCCGCTTCCGTCTCGACGGCGGTCAGAAGATCTTGACCGCGCTCTCTAATGTCTTCCAAACACCCCAAAGCAGGGGGACGCCGACGAAGGCCCAGAACATCGCCGCCTTGGCGTCGAGCCCGCCAAAACCGATGCCGTAGGAGCCGTGCGGCCCCGCGGCGGCGGCGTTGGCGCTTGCAGCCTGCAACTTGGCGACATCGGCCTCCTTCATGTGCCACTTCGAATCGACCGGCTTGATCAGATAGTTGCAGATCAAACCTGCGATCAGCATCGCACAGAGGATGTACATCGTCGTGTTGTAGAGCTGATCGCGCGGCACGCCGGCCGCGAGCTGGAACTCGCGGATGTAGTTGACGACGACGGGGCCGATGATGCCCGCGGTGGACCACGCCGTCAGCAGCCGGCCATGGATGGCGCCGACGAACTGGGTTCCGAACATATCGGCGAGGTAGGCCGGCACGGTGGCGAAGCCGCCGCCATACATCGACAGGATGATGCCGAAGCCAAGCACGAACAGGAGCTTCGAACCCATCGCCGCAAAAGTCGGCGCCAGCGCGTAAAGCACGATGCCGAGGATGAAGAACGTATAGTAGGTGTTCTTGCGACCGATCTTGTCCGACAGCGATGCCCAGAAGAAGCGGCCGCCGATGTTGAACAGCGACAGCAATCCGGCGAAGCCCGCGGCGATCGCGGCGATCTGCGCCTTCTGCCCCGCATCGAGCGCGTTGAAGCCGACGTTAGGCAGGCCGATCAACTTGCCGGCGAATATCTCCTGGAGCATCGGCGAGGCCATGCCGATCACGCCGATGCCGGCCGACACGTTCAGGCACAGCACCCACCAGATCAGCCAGAACTGCGGCGTCTTGTGCGCGTCGTTGAGATGGACGTTGGCCTTCGAGATCATCGCATTGGCCTTCGACGGCGCGGTCCAGCCCTCGGGCTGCCAGCCGGGCGGCGGCAAGCGATAGCGGAACGCGCCGATCATCATGAACACGAAGTAGATGACGCCCATCGTGACGAAGGTCTCCCAGACGCCGACCGAGGTCGGAGTCTTGAAGTAGTTCATCAAGAGGTTCGCCAGCGGCGCGCCGATCATGGCGCCGCCGCCGAAGCCCATGATGGCCATGCCGGTCGCCATGCCGCGGCGGTCCGGAAACCATTTCACCAGCGTCGACACCGGCGAGATGTAGCCAAGGCCGAGACCGATGCCGCCGATCACGCCCGAACCCAGCCACAACAGCCAGAGCTGATGGGTGTAAACCCCGATCGCACCGAGGAAGAGGCCGCCGCACCAGCACAGCGCCGAGACGAAGCCGGCCTTGCGCGGGCCTACGCGCTCCAGCCAGCCGCCCCAGACCGCAGCCGCGATACCGAGCAGCACGAAAAACAGCGTGTACATCCACCCCATGCTGGCGACCTTCCAGTCGCAGCTGGTCGTGAACAGCTCCTGAAACAGCGACATCTCTGCGCACGCCTTCGGCGCGGTCACTCCGATCGCGCGCGACAGCGGCAGCCAGAACACCGAGAAGCCGTAGGCCATGCCGATGCAGAGATGGATGCAAAGCGCAGCCGGCGGCACCAGCCAGCGGTTGAACCCGGCGGTCGCGATGGTCCGCTCGCGATCCAGAAAACCTGCGCCGGCACCCGAAAGTGTTCCAGCGCTCTCGATGGTAGACATGCATTCCTCCCCTAAAGCCGCCCTTCTGAGCGGCCTGCCACGACGGTCCTGTTCCTCAGCCTGCAGCGCAGCCTTTGTCCCTGCTGCTCCGCACAATGATCGACGCGCGCCAGGATCGTCACGCGCATCCGAGACGTTAAACCCCTAACCTTGGGGGCTATGCCCGACACCACGGCCGGGCTTCTTTCGATGGCCCATTTGCTCCGCATATCGCAGGCAAGACTCGACCTCCGCGTCTCGGCGGAGGAACTCAATTGGGGCAGAAGTGGTGATCGATGTCGATAGACAAAAGGTAGGTATCAACCGAGTGACCGCCGGCTAAGTGGGCGGCGCACCATTGATATTTTCTATCGATCGATTGGCCTTCTCAATCAAGAACAC
Source organism: Bradyrhizobium sp. Ken01 (assembly GCF_055807355.1). Taxonomy (NCBI): domain Bacteria; kingdom Pseudomonadati; phylum Pseudomonadota; class Alphaproteobacteria; order Hyphomicrobiales; family Nitrobacteraceae; genus Bradyrhizobium; species Bradyrhizobium sp. Ken01. Next base: position 46,384 of record NZ_JBVVPC010000031.1, on the reverse strand, counting down.
GATACGCGCCTCGCTGCGCTCGGTGATCTCCACCATGTCGCCGGTCTCCCGGATCAGGTTTGGAATGTCAATCACCGACAGGGGATCGGTGCAGTACACTTCGAGCTGATCTCCCGGCTGCAACGGCTTCAGCGCTTTGCGCGTCTTCAGGGCAGGCAGCGGGCATTTCAGTCCGGTGAGATCGAGCGTCGTTCTGGTCATCGGCGCAACATGGCGGGAGGGGCCAATGGCGTCAACGCCAAGACAAGGTCCAGATTCAGAGCAAGTCGGCATAGGACAAGAAACCCACGCTCTGCCCGGGCTCGACGCGCGTGACCTCCTCATCGAGCTCGATGAGGCCGTCGGTGTCGACCAGCGAGGACAACAGCCCTGCCCCCTCGCGTGGAAACTTGATTGCCTCGAGTGCGCCGTCCTGCATGCGCCGCAAGGAGGCGCGAACATATTCGCGACGCCCCACCTTCTTCTTGTAGGTGAATGCCGCGCGCACCGGAATCGGCAACAGCGGCGCCGGCAGGCTGCCCGCAAGCGCCAGCACCGTCGGCCGCACCACATGCACGAAGGTGACGAAACTCGCGACGGGATTGCCGGGCAATCCGATCAGCGGCGTGCCCTCGATGATGCCCATCGCCACAGGCCGTCCCGGCTTGATCGCCATCCGCCACAACACCAGCGAGCCGATGCTCTCGACCGCCGCCTTGACGTGATCCTCCTCCCCGGTCGAGACGCCGCCGGTGGTGAGGATCAGATCGTGGCTGCCTGCTACCCGCTTCAGGCCATCCGCAAGCGAAGTGCGTTCGTCGCGCAAGATGCCGAGATCACTGACGTCGCAGCCGAGCCGGCGCAGCATCGCCATCAGCATGAAGCGGTTGGAGTCGAACAGCTGCGAGGCTGCGCGCGGCTCGCCGGGCGAGGCCAGTTCGTCACCGGTCGAGAACACCGCGACACGGACGCGCCTGACGACGTCGAGCCTGAGAAGGCCGAACGCGGCCGCGAGCGCGACATGCTGCGGCAGCAAGCGCTGTCCTGCGCGCAGCGCGATATGGCCCTGGGGAATGTCCTCTCCCGCAGGGCGGACATTCGCGCCCGGCTTGAGCCCTGGCGGCAGCACAATTCGGCCGGCATCATCGACCTGCACGTCTTCCTGCATGAAGACGGTTTCGGCATCCGGCGGCATCGGCGCGCCGGTGAAGATGCGCGCGGTGTGGCCGGCCTTGATCGGCGCCAGTGCCAGACCGCCGGCCTGGATGCGGCCGTCGAGCGGGAGTGCCCGCTCGACGCTGTCCGGAAGATCTGCGTTGCGCACGGCGTAGCCGTCAACAGCGGAATTGGTGAAGGGCGGCAACGGAAGCGGCGCCGCGATATCGCGGGCCAGCACCCGCCCATCTGCATCAATGAGCGCCACGGTTTCGAGATCAACAATCGCGTTGACGCGCGTCGTGATCAGGCCAACGGCCTCGTCGACCGACATCATCGGTCCGCCGAAGGCAAAACAATCGTCCGACAGTTGAGCCATGGTGCCTCGTCAGCGCATCGCAGCGCTTTTCGCGACCGCTTCCTCGACTGGCATCGCGGCGCGCAGCAGCAATTCCGCGGCTGCAGCGATATCGTCGAGATGGACGGTCGGCAGTCTGGTTTCAATGGCGACGTCGGCCGCGATCCCGAAAATTCCTGGATCATCGGGAAACAGCAACGGCTTGTCGTTGGCGGCGCGATGCACCTCGATCTTGCGATGCGGCTCGCGCTTGAAACCCTCGACCACGACGAGATCGACCGCCGACAATTTGCTCATAAGTTCCGGCAGACGCGGCTCTGCCGCCCCGCGCAACTCGTGCATCAGCGCCCAGCGATTTGACGAAGCAACCAGCACCTCGGCCGCGCCGGCCTCGCGATGGCGCCAGGAATCCTTGCCGGGCACGTCGACGTCGAACTGGTGATGCGCATGCTTGATGACCGAGACGCGCAAGCCAAGCGCATTGAAATGCGGGATCAGCCGCGTCAACAGCGTGGTCTTGCCCGCACCGCTCCAGCCCGCAAGGCCGATGACTTTCATTCCAGCTCCGTCTCCGCGAGCGACCCGGTCCTTGATGGAACCACTCTCTCCTCCGTCATTGCGAGCGCAGCGAAGCAATCCAGGAATGCATCCACGGCGGCAGCTTGGATTGCTTCGCTTCGCTCGCAATGACGAATAGGCGGCATTTCGTTCTCTCGCTAGCATGCTTATATCGGCTTGACCCGAATGTCATGCTAACGTCGCGGCCATGATGAAAATCGACAAAGCCCCAGTGCCCCTGATCGTCCCTGATACCGACGACCCGCGTCTCACCGAGAGCGTGACCGGGACCGACCAGTCCGGCGCCAGGATCGAGATCAAGGTGCCGGTGGAGCGCCCCCTGACGCTCTACCTGAATTCGCAGGAGATCGTCACCATGATGACGATCGGCGACTATCCGGAATATCTGGCGCTGGGCTATTTACTCAACCAGAACATGCTGAAGTATAATGACGCGGTCACCGAGGTCGAATACGACGACGACCTCCAGGTGGTGGTGGTGCGCACCGAGCACCACACCAATTTCGAAGCCAAGCTGAAGAAGCGCACGCAGACATCGGGCTGCGCACAGGGCACGGCCTTCGGCGATCTGCTGGAGGCGGTCGAGAGCGTGGCGTTGCCGAAAGCGGAGCTGCGTACCTCCTGGCTGTACCAGATGACCCAGACCATCAACACCATGCCCTCGCTCTATCTGGAGGCTGGTGCGATCCACGGCTGCGTGCTGTGCAGGGAGGGCGAGCCGCTCTGCTACACCGAGGATGTCGGCCGTCACAACGCCGTCGACAAGATCGCGGGCTGGATGTACCGCCACGGCGTCGATGCATCCGACAAGATCCTCTACACCACGGGACGGCTCACCTCCGAGATGGTGATCAAGACGGTCCGCATGGGAATTCCGATTTTGGTGTCGCGCTCCGGCTTCACCGCCTGGGGCGTCGATCTCGCCCGGCAGGTGGGCTTGACGCTGGTCGGACGCGCGCGCGGTAAGCGGTTCATCGCGCTGTCGGGGGAAGAGCGCATCGTCTACGACCAGAACCTCGCTTATGTCGAGGAGGAATCGGCCAAGCACAAGCGCAAGGGTGAAGGTGGTGACGATTAGCTGTCCGACCACGCAAGGCGTGCTGCTCGCCGGCGGCCTCGCGCGGCGCATGGGCGGCGGCGACAAGCCGATGCGCACCATTGGCGGTCGCACCATCCTGGAACGCGTGATCGCGCGCCTATCACCCCAATGCAGCGGGCTGATCCTCAATGCCAACGGCGATCCCGCCCGCTTCGCCACGTTCGGTTTGCAGGTCGTCGCCGACGACGTGCCCGACTTTCCCGGTCCGCTCGCCGGCATCCTTGCCGCGCTCGACTGGACCGCGGCGAACCGGCCTGAGGTGGAATGGGTGCTCAGTGCCGCCGGCGACTGCCCATTCCTGCCGCGCGATCTGGTCGCGCGCTTGCATGAAGAACGCATCGCGGCGAATGCCGAGCTCGCCGTCGCAGCGTCAGGCGACCAATCGCATCCGGTGATCGGCTTGTGGCGCGTTGGCTTGCGCGACGAACTGCGTCACGCTCTGGTGGTCGAAGACCTCCGCAAGATAGATCGCTGGACCGCGCGTTATCCGCTCGCGACCGTAACATGGCCGACCGAGCCGCTCGATCCGTTCTTCAATGCCAACACGGTCGAGGATATCGCGGAAGCCGAACGGCTGGCCGCACTGGATGCGGCGTATTAATCAAGCGCTACGCCGGTCGGAATCCGGCCCGCTCCAGCGCGGCGCGCGCTTCGTCCGAACTGAGTGCAGCGAGAAAGGCCTGCACTGCCGGCCGCTGCTTGCGCGCCGTCACCAGCGCGAAGTCATAATGCTCCTCCGCGAGCGGAATGAAACCGAGGCCGACCGCATGGGCGACCGGCGCAATGGTCATGCCCCAGTCGGCGCGATGCTGTGCGACCGCTGCGGCCACCGCGTTGTGCGAGCGCGGCTGGTTCCAATAGCCGTCCGGGCGCGCACCACCGAGCAACCGGTCGATCAGGATGCGCGTGCCGGCGCCCTGGTTGCGGTTGACCATGATGCAGGAGGGATCCGCGAGCGCCGCGGCGACGGCGTCCTTCGCGCTGTGGCCTTCGAAACGCTTGTCGCCCTTGCGGAACACGATGCCCTGCATCCGCCGCCAGCCCGGCACGAGCTCGAGCCCTTCAACGAGGTAAGGCGTATTGTAGGCTTCGCTCTTGTCATCGAACAGATGGATCGGCGCAAGATCGCATTCGCCGCGCCGTGCCGCCGCAAGTCCGCCGAGACTGCCGACCGCAATCGAGCGCACGGTCAGGCCGGCATGCGCGAGTTGCGCCGTGACGAGATCGAGGCCAGTGCAATGGCTGCCCACGATGACGAGATCGGGCACCCGCACATGCGGCGTGAACAGCGTCACCTCGGCCTCGGTCCCGGCCGGCATTTGGTCGGCGAGCGCGTCGATGCGCAGAAAACCGTCGGCCTGCGCGAATGAAGTGATCGCACCGGACCCCTTGCCGGAGGGAAAGGCGATCAAGCCGTCCTTGCCTTCGACCAGCGAGACCATGACGAATTCGGTGCGGCCGAGCTCGGAAGCAATGCGCACCGGCACGGTTGCGCTCACCTTGGCATCGGAGCGCGGGGGCAGTCCGGCCATTTTGCGCAGCACCGGCACGATCATGTCGTGGAAGGTGAACATCGCCGAGGTCGGAAATCCCGGCAGGATCACCACCGGCTTGCCGTCGCACACCGCAAGGCACAGCGGCTTGCCGGGCTTGAGCGCAATGCCATGCGCAATGATGCCGGGCTGACCGAGCCGGCCGATGATGCGATGGGACAGGTCGCCCGCGCCTTTCGACGTGCCGCCGGAGAGCACCAGCATGTCGGCGTCCGCGAGCGCACGTCGCATGGCGGCTTCGAGCTGAACTTCGTCGTCGGGAATGGCACCGAGGAAAACCGCCTCTCCGCCGTTCTCGTCGATCGCAGCAGTGACGATCGCGCCGTTGGTGTCGTAGATCGCAGCAGGCGCGAGCACCGCGCCGGGCTGAACCAGTTCGTCACCGGTGGAGATCACGGCAACACGAGGTTTGCGCACGACGCTCACCTCGGCAAGACCGCAAGCCGCCAGCATGCCGACCTCGCGCGAGCCGATGATCGTGCCGGCGCGCAGCAGCGCCTCGCCGCGCGCGATATCGGATCCTGCGTAGGATACGAATTGCCCGGGCGAGGCCGCGCGACGGACGTCGATCGCCCCCGATCCTGCCGGCTGGGTATGCTCGACCATGACCACGGCATCGGCACCGCGCGGCAGCGGACCGCCGGTGGCAATCGGCGTTGCCGTTCCCGCGGCGACTTGCAGCGCCGGTACGATGCCGCAGTGAATGGTCTCGCCATTCAGCCCGAGGCGAACCGCCGCGCCTTCGCCGGCTGTTGCAAGGTCCGCTGAGCGCACCGCAAAGCCGTCGACATTGGAACGGTCGAACGGCGGCACGTCGATTGGCGCAGTGATGTCTTCAGCGAGCGACGCGCCGAGCGCAGCACCGAGTTTGCGCGTTTCACTCGGAAGCGCGCGCGGAAACAGCGCGGCCTCGAAGCGAGCCAGGGCCTCCTCGCGGGAAAGGATTTTGAGGAACTGCTCCTGCTCGAGCGCGCTGCGGACTTGCGATTGCGGGATCATGGTCATGCTAAACCCATATCATTCCCGAATCAGATAGGCATCGACCGGCGCGCCCGCTGCAAATCCCTCGTGGTTGGCGGGAACAAGCAGCCATGCATCTGCACGGGCAATTGCCTGGAGCGGCCATTCTCCTACCGCAAGCGGCACCCAGGCATGATGTTCCTCGGCCAGCAGGACCATTTCGGCGATCCCGACGCTTGATGCAATTTTTCGCGCGAGCGGCAAGGCTATCTGTCGGCGCGGCAGCCGCGTCGATAGCCGGTCGAGGAGCGGCAGCACGAGCGCAAGCCAGACCGCAAGCCCGTGATCCGGCGATCCGGGCAAGGCGACGACAGGAATGGTTCCGAGCCGCCCGATTGCGGCGGTGCGTCCGGGCTGGAGCGCAAGACCATGGGCGATCACATGACCATGCCGAGCCAGCGCCGTGACGGCTGCATCCTTGCGACCGAGACCGCTGCCGCCGATCGTCAGCAGGAGATCGCAGGTGGGCGCGCCGAACGCCCCCGCAATCGATCCCGCGTCTCGCGCGCCGGCCTCGTGCGTTTGCACATCCAGTCCTGCGGCGCGTGCGATGTCCGCAATCAGATGCATGGTCCCCGTTGCGCCTGGTACATTGATAATGCGCAGCCGCGGACGGCGCACGCTCAGTCGGTCCAGTCCGGCGGCGCGCGCCAGCAGCGGAGCGCCAGGACCGATCGGATACCCCTCTGCCGCGGCAGGCGTGCGTCCGTCGATGTCACTTCCAGCGCGCCTGACGCCTTGCCCTGGCACGCTCTCCGCCAACACCTGGACTAGCGGACCAGATACCTCGACTGCGTCGGCATCGAGCACACAGTCGCATCCGGCCGGCATCGCGTCGCCGGCGTCGACCCAAGGGGGCGCTGTTGCGAGAGGCAGCGGTGAATAGGAGGACGCGCCGACCAGATCATTGGCGCATAGCGCCCAGCCGTCGGCGGCAGCGACGTCACGGGACGGTCGGGCCGCGAGCAGCGGATTGCCGGCCGCGATGCAGCCGGCCGCTTCGCTCAGCGGCAACTCCACCGCCGCGACCGGATCAAGCCCCGTCAGCAACGCGGCGAGCGCGGCGTCGAGCGGCGTCAGCGATGGCGGCAGGCGCTGGGTCATGCGTCATGATGGACCACGCATCGCCCGGTTTGGCAACCGCTGGCGATACGAACGTCAGCCGCCCGACTTGTCCGCATTGGGGAAGAACAGTTGTTGTCCGTCGACCTTGTATCCGGCGATCGCCGCCTGCCCGTCGGGCGAGATCAGCCAGTGGACGAAATCCTGCCCCAGCTCCTTCTTCACGTTCGGAAACTTCGCGGGGTTCACCAGCATCACGCCGTACTGATTGAGCAGCCGCTTGTCGCCTTCGACGACGATGTCGAGATCGCCGCGCTCCCGAAAAGCGATCCAGCTGCCGCGGTCGGACAGCACATAGGCGTTCGCCGTGCGCGCTGCGTCGAGGGCGGAGGCCATGCCCTGCTTGGCTTCGCGATACCAGCCGCCCTTGTTGCGGGCGATGTCGATGCCGGCGACGATCCAGAGCGCGAGCTCCGCGGCGTGCGTGCCCGAGCGGTCGCCGCGCGTCACGAACGGCACGCCCTTGGCCTCGATCGCCTTCAGCGCGGTCGCGATGTCCTTGCCCTTCACGCCGGCGGGATCGCTCTTCGGCCCGATCAGCACATAGTCGTTGTACATCACATCGAAGCGCTTCACCGCAAAACCGTCGGCAACGAATTTCTCCTCCTGCGGCCGTGCATGCATCAGCACGACATCGACTTCGCCCCTTCGTGCCCCGTCGAGCACCTCGTCGGCGCGCCGCGCGATCACCGTCACCTCGATGCCGGTCTTCTCACGGAAGATCGGCAGCAGATAGTCGAGCAAGCCTGACTCCTGCGTCGCTGTGGTCGTGGCCATGACGATGGCGCGGTCCTCCGCGGATGACGCCGCAACGCTCGCGGCGAGGCCGCAGAGAAGCGCGAGTGCAATGGAGAGGCGGCGGACGGCCATGATCGGGTTCCCACTGGCTATGACGCGATCATGATGATGATCGATTGCGCCGCACTCGTGACGCGTTTGCTCGTTGTGCCCGCCGTGTCGGGAAATTCCGGCAATGCGGCGCGCGCGACTGCCGCAAGATCCGCCCCACGCGAGCGATTCAGGATCGTTCACCAAAGCAGAGATCGCGCGTGGGGATGTGTTGCAAAGCAGCGAGATGATCGGGCATGGTCGTGGCGGACAAAACTTGAAATGCAGATTCCACCTGCGTCGAGCACCAAAAGAAGCAAGAATTTGCATAGGAATGCAGGATGGAATTCCTGACGACCAGCGAAGCCGCCGACTATCTTCGGCTCGGCGAACGCAAGCTTTACGAACTCGTCACCACCGGTGCGATCCCCTGCACCAAGGTAACCGGAAAGTGGCTCTTCCCGCGGCACGAGCTCGACCTCTGGGTGCTGTCCGGACTGGCGCGTCCGGCCGGCATGCTGATCGCGGAGCCGCCGCCGGTCGTCGGCGGCAGCCAGGACGAGCTTCTGGATTGGAGTCTGCGCGAATCCGGCTCGGGCCTGGGATCGATGAGCGAGGGCAGCGCGCGCGGGCTCGAGCGGTTGCAGCGGGACGAGGTGCTGGCCGTGGCCATGCACTTCCACAGCCTCGATGCCGACGGCAATCTCGCCGCCGACGCCAATGCGACGGTCCTGCGAGACGCTCCGGACCTGCATGATGCATTGCTGGTCGCGTTCGTGCGCCGCGAGCAGGGTCTCGTGCTGCCGCCGGGCAATCCCAAGCGGCTGCGCGGCCTTTCCGACGTGCTCGCGCTCGGGGCCAGAATGGCGATGCGGCAACAGGGCACGGGCGCGCAGATGCTGCTCGATGTGCTGCTCAAGCGCGCCGGCGCCTCGACCCGCGATTTGCGCCGGATCGAGACCCCGGCCCTGACCGGGCCGGATCTCGCCGAGATCGTCCGCGCGGGACAAGCCGATTGCGGCATCGCGACGCGTGCGTCCGCGCGCTCGGCCGGCCTCGATTTCGTGCCGCTGGTCTGGGAGAACTTTGACCTCGCGATGCGGCAGCGCAGCTATTTCCGCCCCGCCATGCAGGGCCTGATCCGGTTCCTCAGCGAAAAGCGGTTGCTCCAGCGCGCCGCGGAGCTGACCGGCTACGATCCCTCGCCGGCCGGACAAATCCGCTTCGCCGGCTGACGTTGACGCCCGCCCCCAAATAGTTGCAAAAGAAACCAATTCAGCCGGGCCATACCCGGGGCACACCGGCCAACGCGCCGGATCAGGGGAGGACGAGCATGAAGCCAACGAGATTTGGACTGCCGGTTGCTGCCGGCTTTGCAACGACGTTCCTGGCGGCGACGCTGATGCCCGGCGCCGCAATGGCGCAGGTGTCCGACGAAATCGTCAAGATCGGCGTGCTCACCGACATGAACGGTCCGGCCTCGGCACCGACCGGCCAGGGCTCGGTGACGGCGGCGCAGATGGCGATCGACGATTTCGGCGGCACCGTGCTCGGCAAGCCGATCAGCATCGTCGTCGGCGACCACCAGCTCAAGGCCGACATCGGCGGCGCGATTGCACGGCGCTGGTACGACGTCGACCAGGTCGACCTGATCGTCGACGTGCCGGTCTCCGCGGTCGGCCTCGCGGTGCAGAACATGGCCAACGAGAAGAAGCGGCTGTTCATCACCCACTCCACCGGCACCGCGGATTTCCACGGCAAGTTCTGTTCGCCTTACGCGATCCAGTGGGTGTTCGACACCCGCGCGCTCGCGGTCGGCACCGCGGACGCGGTCGTCAAGCGCGGCGGCGACAGCTGGTTCTTCATCACCGACGACTACGCCTTCGGCCATTCGCTGGAGCGCGACGCCTCCGCGGTCGTGACCGCCAATGGCGGCAAGGTGCTGGGCTCGGTGAAGCCACCCTTGGCAACGCCCGACCTCTCCTCGTTCGTGCTGCAGGCGCAGGCCTCCAAGGCCAAGATCATCGGCATCGCCGCCGGTCCGCCCAACAACATGAACGAGATCAAGACCGGCTCCGAGTTCGGCGTGTTCAAGGGCGGCCAGCAGATGGCCGCGCTGCTGGCGCTGATCACCGACATTCACGGCCTGGGCCTGCAGGCCGCGCAAGGGCTGTTGCTGACGACCTCGTTCTATTGGGATCTGGACGACAAGACGCGAGAATGGTCGAAGCGCTACTTCGCCAAGATGAACAAGATGCCGTCGATGTGGCAGGCCGGCGTCTATTCGAGCGTGATGCACTATCTCAACGCCATCAAGGAGACCGGCACCGACGATCCGCTCAAGGTCGCGGCCAAGATGCGGGAAAAGCCGATCGAGGATTTCTTCGCCCGCAACGGCCGCTTACGCGAGGACAATCTGATGGTGCACGACCTCTGGCTGGTGCAGGTGAAGACGCCGGAGGAGAGCAAATATCCGTGGGACTATTACAAGATCCTCACGACGATCTCGGGCGACAAGGCGTTTGGCCCGCCGGACCCGGCGTGCGCGATGGTGAAGAAGTGAGGGTGTAGCGAAGCCGCGCTGACGGTGTACCCTCTCCCCTTGCGGGAGAGGGTGGCTGCGCGTAGCGCAGCCGGGTGAGGGGTTGTCTCCGCTCGACCAGCTCTCGCGGAACGCGCGGAGAGATACCCCTCATCCGGCGCTTCGCGCCACCTTCTCCCACAGGGGGAGAAGGAAGCGCCCTACTTCACCACCCCGATCTCGCGAAAATACTTCATCACGCCGGGGTGGATCAGCTCGGGCTTCGGCGCGGCGGCGACCGTGTTTGCGGCCGTGGTCTCGCAGGCTTGCGCGAGCTGCTTGCAGAATGTCGGCTCGACGCCATGAAGCGTCTTCGCCAGCCGATAGGCGACGTCGTCAGGCAGATCTTCGCGGGTCAGCACAAAGCTCCAGGACCCCAGCGAGGCGATCGGCGCGGACTGGTTCGGATAGCTGCCGGCGGGCACGGTGAGCGGCTTGAGGAACGCGTGCTTGGCGCGGATGCGCGTGATGTCCTCGGCACTGGGCGCGATGAAGCGCGCGCCTGATCCGCTCGAGGCGACCGCGGCGAAGCCGGGCCAGCCGATGCCCGCGCCCCAGAGTGCTGCGACGCGGCCGTCCTCGACCATCGCGGGGCCGTCGCCGGCGCGGTCGAGATAGACGGCCTTGAAGTCCTCGTCCTGCTTCAGGCCGAGACCATCGAGCACGTAGCGCGCCAGGATCGGCAGGCCCGAGCCTTTTGCACCGAATGCGACCGGCTGTCCGACGAGATCGCGGATGGTCTTGTACGGACTGTCCGCGCGCACCACGAACATTCCAGGGTTGGAATAGATCGCCGTGAGAATCTTCAACCGGACCGGCGCGCGGCCGATGCCGGCGAAGGCTTCATAGGCCGGCTCGCCCGCGACCAGAGCGAGATCGAGCTCGCCCTTCTCCAAGAGCGGAATGTTCTCGTTGCTGCCCTTGGTGTTGCGCGGGGCGATGATCGTTTCCGGATCGGCCGCGTTCATCGCTTGCGCAAAGGCGTTGCCATAGAGCGGAAAGCCGCCGCCAGGCGTCGCGGTGCCCAGGCTGATCGTCAGGCCGGGTGTCGTGGTCGGAATGGCGTTGCCTCCGGTTTGAGCGGCGGCGGGGCTGACCAGCAGCGCCGCACCGAGAACAAGGGTGATCGCGAATCTCATGGTCGGTCCCGGCGGGGGCGCGTCAACATCGACTTGCGGCGATGTAGGCAGCGCCCCGATTTTGTGAAAGCATGCAGCCCAACGACAATAGAACAATGGGAGGCGTCATGTTGCGAATTTTGCGTAACAGTGTTTTCGGGCTGGTTTTCCTTTCAACGCTGTTGGGCGCCGCACCTCCCGCCTCCGCCGCTTATCCCGACCGTCCCGTGCACTGGCTCATCGGCTTCTCCGCCGGCGGCCCGGTCGACATCGTGGCGCGGATCATGGCGCAATGGCTGTCGGACCGCCTCGGCCAGCAGTTCATCGTCGAGAACCGCACCGGCTCCGGCGGCAACATCGCGGCCGCTGCCGCGATCACCTCACCGCCGGACGGCTACACGCTGCTGTTCGTCGCGCCCAACAACGCGATCTCGACCTCGCTCTACAAGAAGCTGCCGTTCGACTTTTTGCGCGACACCGTGCCGGTGGCGAGCATCATGCAGCTCACCAACATGCTGGTCGTCTCCAACGCGTTCCCGGCCAAGACGGTTCAGGAGTTCATCGACTACTGCAAGGCCAACCCCGGCAAGATCTCCTTTGCCTCGTCCGGCAACGGCACCTCGGTGCACATGTCGGCGGAGCTGTTCAAGGTGATGAGCAAGTGCGACATGGTGCACGTGCCCTATCGGGGATCTGCGATCGCCTTCCCCGACATCATCTCCAACAAGGTGCAGCTGATCTTCGACAACCTCCCCTCCGCGATGGAGCAGGCCAAGGGCGGCAATGTCCGCGCGCTCGGCGTCACCTCGCCGCAGCGCTGGCCGAGCGTGCCCGACGTGCCGGCGATCGCCGAGACGTTGCCCGGCTTCGAATCGGTCGGCTTCTACGGCATCTCCGCGCCGAAGGGCACGCCGGCCGACGTGATCGAGATCCTCAACAAGGCCGTCAACGAGGCGCTGAAGGACCCGAAGCTGGTCGCGCGCCTCACCGAGACCGGCGGCATCCCCAAGCCGATGACGCCGGCCGAGTTCGGCAAGCTGGTCACCGACGAGACCGAGAAGTGGCGCAAGGTGGTGGAGTTCGCCGGCGTGTCGGTGGACTAGGCCAGTGGAACTGCCGCGCGCCAACGCGACATCGGAGGGGATCGGAAGACCCCTCCAAACAAAAAATGCGAAAACAACCCCATGCACAGTAGAAAGATCTTGGGATTACAAGGGGTTATAGAATCGAAAGCACACCCCCTGGCGCGATTGCCAGAGGGCGGGGGCGAAGGCTCGGCGGGGGCGGGCTTGCGCCGTCGGGCAAAACAGGACTATAAGGGCATCATCGCCAATTTCGGTTATTCAAAAATATTAGACCTTGCCGCGTCGGCGGTTGCATCCGCCCGAGCCAGCATTGCACCCCCGCCTCCGTCCCTGTAAACGAACCGCGCACCGTTGCCGGCCGTGCCTCTCGCGGCCGCCTCGCGGCGGGGCCTGTAGCTCAATGGTTAGAGCCGGCCGCTCATAACGGTCTGGTTGCAGGTTCGAGTCCTGCCGGGCCCACCAGCCTTCGCTCGCGAAGCGAGCTTTGGCTCGGCAAGCCGGAGCCATAAATGACAAGCGAAGCGGGCGAAGGCTGCCGCGCCGAAGCCCAAAGGGCGAAGGTGGGCCCGCATTTGACAAGCTACCGGACGACTAATCCTGGCCCACGAGCGCAGGAATGAATCCTGCACCCGACGTCGGTTTGCTTCGGAAGAGCGAACGGGCATAAGCACTGTCCCGCAATTGGAAGTCAGCTAAGTTTCAGAGGTTCGGCGCCTCCTCGCCCACCCTTCGGCGCCAGAACGAGCCTGCTCGGAGTGCTTTATTTTGTCTTCTCCAATCCCTTTTCCAGATAAATACGATGGAAGAGGTTGATGACCCGATTGGTGTAAGCGTTGATGTCGTTAGCTGCTTCCAGCAAGCGCTCCCGCGTCGATGAGGCCTGCATCAACTCGAACTGGCCCTCGCCCTTTCGCTCATACATCCTCAGCGAGAATTTGTGATTGCCATTCCGATCGACTTCGAGATCCGCCCATCCATGGGACATGAACTTTCTAATGTCGTCAAAGTCGCCAAGCCCATCGCAGACCTCTTCCAATTCCTTCCTATAGGTCTCGAAGCCCTCCTTCTCGGCTATGCGCTTCGCAGCCTTGAGGCGCGACGCTATCAGGTAGGGAAACTTCAGCTCCAGCTTGACCGCGATGTCGGCGAGCAGGAATTCAACCTGAGAATACGACGTGATGATTCGCCCTCGCAGGTAAACGATGTCATCGATGAGCTTCTTCTGCTGTTCGGTCACGGCATCCGAATTTAACACGCTGCCTCCCGGCTATCGCCAAATCTACGGCACGGCGATCAGAACTCCAATAATGACTAATACAGACATCTTAAAATCCGAAGCAGTACCTTTCTGCAGCATCACTTTCGAGATTGAACCCCTCACCATATTCCTACGGAATGAACAGCCCGTTGCCGCCGGATGACTAACGAACATGAGCAATATCAACGCGCGGCACTCATCCGCCAACAGTGGTGCATTCCAAGAAAATATAGAGAGCCAATTTAGTACCGATACAACAGCAGGCAGACCACCACGACGGCCGCGGTGATCCCCGCCAAACCCTGGGCGCTAATTTTGATACCCCAAAAACTGATCTCGAATTTATGGTCGGACATGGCACAGCTCTCCATTAAGTTCTGAGAATCCGTGCCTTTCGGGGGTCGATTTATGTGGCCGACGATCTAACCAGTGGTCAAGGCTAAATCATCTGACAAGCGACCTATACACATTCCCCGAACTGGCATGAACTTCCACCAACCGGCATCTACTTGCTCGAACTCGCTTAAACCCGCTCGAACTTGCACGAACTTGCGAGTCAGTTATCCACAGAGACGTTCGAGAACCCGCCTCAGCCATTCCGCCCGCCTCGAAGCGAGAATTAAGTTCCCTGTGGTCGGAGTATTGCCCCTCGTAACACATTGATCGACGGGTACCACTTGCACGTCCACAAACGGGGGTGACCTAGCCGGGCTGATTACCCTTGATATCTGTTGTTTTGTTGTGATTTGCGCCGTGAGCGATTGGAAGTTGATGGCTCACCGTGCCACAATCTGTCCGACTCATTTCGGGCATAAAGGCGCGGCCCAGTGGCACTCAAAAAGAGAGCTAAAAGTATTCGACGGCGAAAACGGGAGCCCTTGGTTCACCGGCATCTCGAAAACGTTTCCCGAAATCTGCTCGAAAAACATCCCGAATTGGTGCGAGAGTTTATTGGACGTAATGCCGGAATTTACGCGCTCTTCCGAAAGGGAAAACTATACTATGTCGGACTTGCTACGGCGCTTCGCGGTCGCCTCAAAGCGCATGTAAAAAATCGCCACGGCAATTCGTGGGACAGCTTTTCAATTTACCTCACGATTAAGGACCAACACCTTCGAGAAATAGAAGCGCTTTTGTTGCGGATCGCAAAGCCGCCGGGTGCGCGGCAGAAGGGTAAGTTGGCGCAGTCTGTGGATATGCGACGACGCATCGCTCAAGCAATTCGTCGCAAGCAAACTAGCGAGGTTTCCTCCCTCTTTGGGAGGGGTACGGCTCCTATCGCTACGCAAACTACGGGCGTAGAGAATGACCTCACCAAACTCTTTCCGCAGGGCGCTCGCATCAAGGGCACTTTAAGAGACGAGGTTTTCCGCGCACGTGTCCGCAGAAATGGCACGGTTCGTTTTAGGAACGTTACTTATAAGTCATTGTCTCTAGCCGCAAAGGCTGCCATCAAACGGCCCACGAACGGTTGGTGGTTTTGGCAGATCGAACGGGGACGCGGAAACTGGGTGCGGCTCACCAAAATTCGTAAGGCTGGAACGCCTGTGTACGTCCGTTGAGGATTACGGTGACAGCGCCCTCAACGACTGCAACCAATTTCTTGCTTTCAGAGAATTAGGTACACTGTCACCGTGATACTTGTTTAAATATCGCAATTCGGTCAGCGTTTCGACGAAAGGCTTTGTTCAGAACGGCTTTTTAGGAATACAATCTAACGTAGTCTTGATGTCCCCCTGACTTCGGTCGCCCGATGAAATTTGAAGACGCCATGAGAAAAGTTGCCAAGCGCGCAGCACGCGGCAGCAACCTTAGCATGGGTAAGCTTTCGTTGGGGCTCATCAAGCATGAGGACGATCTCACGCCAGCGCTCGCCATGGCTATCGAGTATGAAGTCAACGACTACAAAGCCGGCGGGGTCACTTGGAACGCGGCCGTCCTGACACATCGGAAAAGTGGTGAGGAAAAAACTTACGGCGCCGATCTCTTAATCCACGTCAAACTCGATACTCCCCAATACAAATATTCCAAAGGCGTCCTCGTGCAAGCTAAGCGAATTGGACCTGGCACAGCGATGTCGCCCACGCCGCACAAAGAGCTGGTTGGTCAGTGCAACAAAATGCTCGGACATTCGGCCGCATCGTTTGTTTTCGCTTATGACCCGAAGGGACTGCGCAGCGTCCGCCACTAAAATCGCGGGAGCTACTGATCGTACTTTGTATGATCAATGCAGTTGGACGGCATACCGTTTTTTTCTCGAACTTTTTCGTTGCCCCGTCGGTGACCTCACGATCAACAGCGCGAATGTGGATGACCTCGCGGCCCATACCCTCGCTATGAAGGGCAAAGGCAATCTCGACCCGGACCGCCACGAGGAGGACGACGAAGATTGAACGGGAGTTGCAGTGATAGTGAACTCAACCGCGCCTGCTTCGCGAATTTGGATTCTAGCACGTTGACGGCACTTTCAACGTAGTTAGCCTTAAACCGGTAAAACGGACTCACGGATTGCGCCCCAGGAATCCGCCGCGAGCATCTTGCTCGAGCTACAACCCTCAAGACAAGAGGCGCCAGAACCGATAGGTTCGGCGCTTGAGTACGCCGATGGGGGGGGCATGGACGTGCTAACCGCTACTTTTGACATGGCCGCCCATGCGCGCGGCGGTGGTCACTATACGAGTTCGTGTCACTACAATTGCGGCTGGAACATGCTCACAGCCTTATCGCTGTTCGTCCTCGTGCCCTGTCTTTGGATAATGGCGAAGACTTCCTTGACTGGCATCAAATCGCTCAAGGATGTCGGTCTGGCCGCTGGTGTGCTCGCCTTCTGTACGCTCGTTATCGGGGCATCAATCTTTCTCGGTCCCGTCGTCGTGATTCTAATCATCCTCTTCGGCGGCTTCATTATCATAAGCACACTAAGCGCTTGGAAGGAGGATAAAAAGAAAAAGCAAGAGAAGGGGAATCGATAGTGGATTGCCCGGCTATTCCGCGCGGCGATGATTGGCGAGAACGTACAAGAGGCCTTTTGCCGGCACCAATCGTTCAGTTCGTTGGTGACGCGCGCAATGGTCGCTTAGGAATTATGTGGAAGTAGCATATCGGGGCGTTCATTTGTCGGGTCAAAAGCATCACCATGTCTCTGAGTCTTATCTGAAACAGTGGGCGGGTCCCGATGGCCGCCTGTGCAAGTATGCGCGCCCCTTTGCGATAGCAGAAAACAGCTCTTTCGAGATCTTGCACTCGATCGTCTGACGCGATTTCTTGTTACTTTTTTCCATGCGACAAGCTGTAACACGCCGCGCCGTGCTCATGTTAGCTTTCGATTCTGCATGCGTCTTATCGACGAGCCTCTACGCTGAGCATGAACTCGCCAGCGAACGTTGCTTGCTGCCGATCTCGTACCGCAATCTGTATTGCTCAACTTCAGAACGAGTCCACGTTGCGCCAGCCCGTCGTTGCCATTCATTTTTGGCAACTCCGATTGCAGGCTTCGGAGCCTCAGCGTCTTGGGACAGTCCGGGGAATAGAGGGTTTAGGTATGTTACCAACTTGTCAACGCACCAGGGGGACGGGCAGCGCAACTAGAGCACGGCGCATCCAACCCGTTTGATCCAGATGCAAATGCGCTCCTTTCCTCGGACAGCACTGCGTTGCTGATAGAGCGGCCTTAGGTGTTCCTGCGAAGGAACGCGCCCCCGCATAGCGTTCCGTTTTTGAAATCACAAAGAGCATCGGGTTGCGGAAGAGAGTGCTTCCGGCCCTCATCAACCTGCGGTATGGTGCCCCAGGGGGCGGAATGTTCGAGTGGTTTAAGAGTTTCTTTCTAAGATACTTGCGATTTTTGATAGCCGTTGGCGGGTTGGGAGCAACTGTCAGCTGGCTGTTCGGTTATCAGCAAGAAGTCCAAGCGTGGCTTGCAGAAAATCGCGGCATTATGACCGTGGTACTGATGCTATCTATGATTACATACGCGATGTTCCATTGGTTGGACACTTCGGAGTAGCAATGCCAATTCCCATAGTAGTATTGCTGGCAGTTTTGCTTGGTTACCCCGCGGTGCAGTTGTTTGCAGCAATGATCGCGCGTCCGAAAAAACGTGAGCTTGCGCGCCTAGTCAGCGAAATTAAAGCTGATCCCCGTTATTCCAAAGAAGATCTCAGAATTCTCGAATGGGCTTCATCGCCCGAGCAAATGCCGTTCGTTGCTAATATGGTTATTCCATTCTTGGCCCCCGTCGCGGCCATGTCCGCAACCATAGAGGTTCTTCGGGAATCGACGAGTCCAATCGATATTAGAGCACTTGATAGAGTTCAGCTTGAGTCTCTTAAGAAACTCGCTGAGCTTCATGAAACAGGAGGGTCCGCCAATCCGATGTGGCAAGATCCCCGCCTACCAGAGGTACTGTCTCGTTGTTCGACTATAGAGATGTTGCGGGTACCTTTGACTTTGGCGTTGTCAGCCCTAACGATCCTTGGCGCTATTCCCCTTCTTATGATGATTGTCGGAGTGAAAGCGTCTTTTTCCGTAGAGGCTTTTATAAAACAGACCTTGCGGCGGGCCTTTACAGCAATCCACTTTGGAACTGAGGGTATAACCTTTCGGTAGGCCTCTTTGAGCAAGACTCGGTGCGGATGGTGAGAACGACTTTTGATCTACGAAAGGAATGAGAATGTCTGGCGACAAAGCAAAAGCAATCGCCGAAATCAATCTACAGTTGGCGGCGGGTCGCTGGCCGTCCGCTATGCTGGAGTGGTTGAGAGTGGTCGAGAAGCGAGAACGTGAGTTTGGCTTTTAAGGTCGCGGGCGATTTGGCCCCTTTATGGGGATCACCTGCCCCGGTCCCATTGGGCCGGTATGATCCTCGCGCGGATCATCGCCGGGGGCTCCCCCTTCGATAAATGGTTATTCACTCGACCTTTTCGAGTCCGTAAACAATATACCATCAGGCGCTCCATCAGCGACGCTCCGCCCAACGGGAATTCTCGACGGGGCGATTCATCATCATTCCGGTCACTGGCGTCCTACGGCACGGGTTTAGTCTCGCAGCTCGGTGTACTCGCAATATGGTACGTTGCGGCATTCGTCCACGCCAGATCGAGAGCGAACCCATCGTTTATACTAAGAACGCCATCCTGATCGTTTTCTTTGATGAGGCGGATAGCGCGGTTGGCCTTCATAAGGCTCCGTTGCCCACTAGGCGGCCTCAGAGAATGCCACACGCCAAGTCAATTCTGCTCCCAGAATTGACTTGGGAATTACGATACAGTGCACTCAATAGCTCCGACCGCTTTCGCTGGTTCGAAGGCATCTGATAAGTGCACTCGATGTATTGGCTCGAAAGCTCACGATTAAATGCACTGTCATCGCAATCTGTAAACGAACCGCGCCCCGTTGCCGGCCGCGCCTCGCGGCCGTCTCGCGGCGGGGCCTGTAGCTCGATGGTTAGAGCCAGCCGCTCATAACTGTCAGGTTGCTGGTTCGAGTCCTGCCGGGCCCACCAGCCTTCGCTCGCTTCGCGAGCTTCGGCTAGGCAAGCCGGAGCCACAAATGGCAAGCGAAGCGGGCGAAGGCTGTCGCGCCGAAGCCCAACGGGCAAAGGCGGGTCTAAAATCATTCATTTGGACCTTCACCAAAATTTCCGGTGGACCGGCTGATTTTGTTGGTGCCAGCCATAGTCAGGATCACCACACTCCCCGCTGCGACGCGATGTCCGCGAGCGCATCCGGCGGCGGACGCGTGGCGCCGCTTCGGCCTCTCTCATGTCAGGACTGAACATGCGAAAGCTTCTGGCGATATTGCTGATCTCGTGCTGGGCCAGTTTGGCTTACGCACAAAAGGCCGACCTCATTGTCACGAACGCAAAGCTCGTGACGCTCGATCCCGCATCGACGATCGCGCAGGCTCTCGCCGTCCGCGACGGCAGGATCGTCGCAATTGGCGGCAACGATGCCATGGAAGGCCTGATCGGGCCCGCGACGCGCCGTGTCGACGCGGGTGGACGCACACTCATTCCGGGATTGATCGATTCCCATATTCACGCCGTGCGCGCCGGCCTCACCTACGCGACCGAGGTCAACTGGATCGGCGCAAAGACTATCCCCGAGGCCATGGAACGCTTGCGCCAGGCGGCAAAGGCACGCCCGGCGTCCTGGATCATCGTGGCCGGTGGCTGGAGCGAATTGCAATTTGCGGAGAAGCGGCGGCCAACGCTCGCCGAAGTGATGTCGGCCGTTCCCGACAATCCGGCTTACATCCAGCTTTTCTATTCGGCGGTGCTGATGACGCCCAAAGCGCAACAAGCCCTCGGGATCTCCGCGGATCAGCTGCCGGCCGGTATCACTGCCGCGTCGGGCGACGCCACGGGCTGGCTCAACGGCTCCATTGTCAGTATCTCCGCGCTGTTCGATCGGCTGCCGAGGCCGACTTTCGAAGAGAATGTCGCCGGGACCCGGCAGTTCTTCACGGAGCTCAATCGTCTCGGCGTGACCGGGATCGTGGATCCTGGCGGCTTCAGCATTTATCCCAGCCATTACGCCGCCCTGCAAAAGCTCTGGCGAGACAAATCGCTGTCGGTTCGGGTTGCCTTCAGCCTGTTCGCCCAGAATGTCGGCGCGGAATTCGAGGAGTACAAGTCTCTCACGCCGTTCCTGCCGATGGGATTCGGCGACGACATGCTGCGGTTCAATGGACTAGGCGAGCGGATCACCGGCGCCATGTACAACAACAACGCGCCCGACGCGGCCGCCAAGGACAAGTTTCGCGAGATCATTCGCTGGGCGGCCAAACAAGGGCTGACGGTCACCATCCACTGGCAGGAAGACAAATCGGTCCATCACCTCCTGGACCTCTATGACGAGGTCAACAAGGAGACGCCGCTCGCGCCGTTGCGCTGGTCCATCGCCCATCTCGACAACACCTCGCCCGAGACGCTGGCGCGCATGAAAGCCCTTGGCGTCGGCTGGACCATGCAGGACGCGATGTATCTCGGAGGCGACCGTATCGTGGCGCAGGCCGGCGAAGCTGCGCGCAGCATGCCGCCCATCGTCACGGCGTTGCGCATGGGGGTCCATGTCGGGGCCGGCACGGATGCGCATCGGGTCGCATCCTACAATCCGTTCGTGGCGCTGCAATGGATGCTCGACGGCAAGACCGTCGGCGGACTGTCGACGCGCGGCCCGGACGAAACACCCAGCCGCGAAGATGCCTTGCGCCTCTACACCGTGGGAAGCGCGTGGTTCTGCTTCGACGAGACGCGGCGCGGCACGCTGGAGACCGGCAAGTTCGCCGACTTCGCCATCCTCGATCGGGATTTCATGTCCGTCCCCGTCGAGCAAATTGGCGCCACATCGTCTCTGCTGACGGTCGTGGGCGGCAAGGTCGTCTACGCAGCGGATGCTTTCTCGGCCGTTAAATAGGAGCTGGAGGGCGACCGTGCTGCTCTCACGAAATCTCGGCCTGTTGCCCATTGCAGCGACATGCTCTCGGCCCACACATGCAGCTTCGGCGGCCGAGCCGGATGGCATACCAATCTCGCCGCCTGCTATCCCTGCGGCATCGATATGGTGATTGTGCACTCAGTGAGCCCGCCCCCTTTTGGGCTACGAAGACTTTGAATTAAGTGCACTGTCACCGTAATCCTTTATTGCAGACGCGAATGAAAATCTACGCACCACGACGAGACGTGCTCACCTCGTGCGCGGCTGCCTTTTTGAAGCTGTGACGGCGAGACCATCGCCGAAAACGCACATAGACCCCCGCGGCATACCGGCCCATATTACCCAGGCATCACTTTGTTCGACGAGCAAGGGAGCCACCGCATGTACGCCAACATTCTCTTGAGCACGGACGGATCGGACGTCGCGACGAAGGGCGTTGAGCATGGCATTGCCCTGGCGAAGGCCTTGAACGCCAGGCTGACGATCATCACTGTCACGGAAGCACTGCCGATCGACTTTGGGGGCGGACACGACTCGGGATGGATTCCGACGCAGGACGAGATCGATAGCTTTGACGCGGCCTGCAAGGTCCGCGCGGGCAAGGTGCTCGATCAAGCGCGCGCGATGTCGGAGCAGATCGGCGCGCCTGCAGAATTCTTGCACGTTCCGAATGCGCACCCGGCGACTGCGATCATTGAAACAGCCAAGCTCGGGGGATACGACCTGATCGTCATGGCCTCTCATGGACGACGCGGCCTCAGGAAGCTGTTTTTGGGCAGCCAGACATCCGAGGTCCTGGTGGACGGCAGCGTCCCGGTGCTGGTGGTGCCGAAGCCGGCATCAGTGTAGGGATTATTGGCACCACTCAGCTGATCCGCTGAACGACCGCACAAGACCGCTCTCCCGCGGCAGGAGCCATCCATGACCAGTGAAAAAGGCCCGAACATCAAGAAGAAGCAGAAATGCAAGAACTGCGAGGGCAAAGGCCTGCTCAAGAAGGGCGACAAGGTGGTGAAGTGCCAGCGCTGCAAGGGCACGGGCGTGCGGTGATGATGAGGTGATGACCTCCCCCGCCCCGCTAGTTCGCGCAGACCCCGCCGGCGAAGTGCTTCTCGACGATGTACTTCGAATGCACCACGATCGGCTCGACCAGTTCGAAGTCGGTGGCGCCGCCGACGTAGAACGTCCGGTCGGCGCCCTGCATGCGGGCAAGGTCGGCGTAGATGCCGGTCTTGATCTGGTCCGGCGTGAAGTGCTGGAAGTAGGTGAACTCGTCGAAGGTGTGCCAGCGCGGCTGGCTGGTGTCGATGGTGCCGCCGAGCAGCTTGGTCAGGCGCTTGACCTCCCCGATGACCTCTTCGCCGGTCTGCTTGTCCCTGGGGCGCGTGTAGAACTGCGTGAACATGTTGCCGCTGTCCTGAAACTGCCGCGCGACCGCCCACGGCGTGCCCTGTTCGGTGAGCGGCAGCACCGGCGCAACCGGCGCATCCATCTTCATGTCGATCCAGAACGTCGTCATGCAGTACGGATTGAACTTGATCTCGTGATTCACGTTCTGCTCCGCGGCATTGGGAGCAAGGCCGAGCTGCGCGAACACGTCCTTTGTCAACGGACAGGCGAGCACCAGATAATCATAGAGCTTGCTGTCCTTGACGATCTTGAGCTCGTTCAGGTCCTGCTCGGGATACTCCATGTCGATCCGGATGCCGGCCGCCGAGCGCTCGATTTTGGTAATGTTGACGTTGAGCCGGACGTTGAGGCGCCAGGACACCCGCTCCCACAGCCGCTGAAACCCGTCGGTGAAGCGCCGCGGCCAGCTCCCGATGATCCAGTTGACCGGGCCGAGCCCGAACACCATCGGAAAGAACGTCCGGACGGACATGTAGCGCAGCGCGTAGGGCGTCGCGATGTCGTCGAGCTGGCCGTAGCCCATGATCGTGATCGGAAACTGGAACAGCGTTGCCAGCGGCATCAGATCCTGTCTTGCAAGCCAGGACTTGAAGTCGACGCAGAGCTCGGGGCGCTCGTGGATCTTGTCGAGATAGTCCGGCGCGTCGATGACGCCGCTGAGCTGCCACCGGACATAGAGGTATCGAACCGCCGCCCAGAGGAAGGTCCACAACGAGATCGTGGACTTGGTGTAGGGGTCGTAGAGCACGGCCTCCTTGAGCGATCGGTAGGTGAAGCTGTTGCCATCCGGCGCGATGTCGATCGAGGTATAAGGCTCCTCGGCATAGGTGGTCGCGCCGACCTCTGCCGCGATCTCCAGCGTTTCCTGGTAGGCCCAGGTGACGTAGTTGGCACCGAGGTCATAGCTCATGCCGTCGACGGTGAGGCTCTTGCAGAGCCCGCCGATCTGGCCGAGCTTCTCGAGCACCGTGACGTTGTGAAACCCGTTCTTCGACAGGAACCATGCGGTCGACAGGCCCGCCGGGCCCGCGCCGATGATTGCAATGGTCGCGTGGCAGTCGACTGCGTCGATGCGGGTCATGAGGTTTCCTGGATGAAGCGCGGATGTGTCGGGCCGATCCCGGGACGATGACGCCGTGACGCGGCGGCATCGTTCAACTTGAGATCGACCATGAGCCGACATGCATACTGCTGGTTTTCCAGCGGCCGCGCAAGCTCTGGTTGTGATAAATTCCCGCCATCCCGCAAGTGGAGCCGTCTCGGCGAGTGCAACCTCGATTGGCACTTCCTGCGGCAAGGCGCGTTGCGGTCTTTTCGAGGGAGCTGCAGATGACCAAGACCGACACGCAAGGCGTAAAGACCGGGACATCGCCGACGGGTTCGGCGGCGCTCAACCCCGGCGATGAAGCCCCGCCGGGAACGACGGGTACGGGCGAAGATGTGTGCCCCGATTGCCATGGCAAGGGGCGGATCGACGGCGCGCCCTGCGCGACGTGCGGCGGCAGCGGGACCGTGATCCGGGCCGTCGGCGGGGCGTGAGCAAAGCGCAGGGCCGGCGCGGCGCTTGAGCCAGGCTGTGGCTTTCGATCGCAGCTTCATTGTTCCAGCAACGAACAGCCTGCATCCGTGTTTTCCGGGATGCGAGAAACAATGAGGCGCGCCATGACCAGGGATCCCGGACTGAAGCCCGACGATTTTCCCATCGAAGCCGACAAGGACAAGCTCAGGACTCACAAGGGCGAGCCGGTCGCCTCGGCCGAGTCGGACAAGATCGCGGATCAGCTCGCCGAACGGCTGAACGAGCATGCCCACCAGGAAGAGCAGGATCGTTGGTCGGCCTAGACGCTTCGCCTTTTCCGGCACCAATCCGGAATTAACAACGGCCGATAGGAACGGCTTTGGGCCATTGCGTATTGGGCCGCGCCGGGTCCTTGCGATTCCGGCAATGGCGGCTCGAAGCCCCGCCCCCGGGCCACAGGCCGGGGCCGCCTGATGGAGGACTGCGCGAGAGACCATGGAGGCGCCCACACCAGGGATGCAAAACCCGCTTCGACAGGCGCGGCTCTACGGCTACCTGATCGAACGCGAGGGCGCGCTGTTTCATCCCGGCGGCAGCCATCCGCTGTGCAGCGCGGGCATGACGCGACGCATGATCGAGGCGGGCTGGCTGGTGAAAGCCGGCGACCGCTACGAGCTGACGCCGGAAGCGCAGCAACGGATCGCCCCGGGCGCGATGAGTCCGGGGTGACTTGATCGTCGCTGGTGCGGCATTTCCGCTCCCGCGCAGGAACAGGTGCCTCCCCAAATCTTTGCCCCGGCACGGCATGTGACGACGTCAAGCAAAGGAGCGGACATGAAAAAGCTGGTTCTCGCAGGGCTCGTTGCGGCTCTCGCACTTCCCCCTGCCGCATTCGCGCAAGGCGGCACGGGTGCGTCCAGGACCGGGTCGAGCATCGACTCCTCCAGCACCGGCGGCGCGACGGGAGCGGGAGCCTCCAGCCTCAACACGTCATCGGACAACAACGGCGGCGGCGCGAACGCGCCGGCCAAATCGTCGACGACGCGGCCAGGCGACAACGATACAAGGCAAACTCAGGGCGGCCAGCAGGCCATGCCGGGTTCCGGCTCCACGGGAGCAAACCGCAAATAGGCGCGCCGCGAACGCGCATCCAGTGGATTGTCCTCACGCAAAAGGCCCGGACCATCGTCCGGGCCTTGTCTCGTCACCACCAGGGATCCCAATAGGGCGGTGGAGCGTAGGCATAAGGCACATAGTAGGCCCGCCGCACGACGCGCGGCCCGTAGTAGCCGTAGGGCGGGCCATAGTAGCGCGGGCCATAATAGGCGTCGGCCGCGAGCCCCGCCGCAAGCGCACCGGCAACAAGACCGAAGCCGATACCGGGGCCTCCCCAATGGCCGTGCCAGCCGCCGCGCCAGCCATGGGCTTCCGCCGGCGAAGCGGCCGCCACGAACAGGGCCGAGATCAACGTCAGGACTAAAGCAAGTTTCTTCATGAGCGACTCCCAGAAGTTGGAAACCGACCGCAAAACGCCAGACCGGAATTGAAGTTTCCGAGCGTTCCGGAAAATTTTGCCAGCAAGACGACGGACGCGAATGCGGGCGCCGGCCGGAAAGCGGGCGAGAGCGCTGGCTCCCGCCCGCGTCATGCTTACTTGCCGTTGATCGCGATGCGCTTCACCTTCTGTTGTGCCGCCGGTGACTTCGGCAGGGTGACGGTGAGAACGCCGTTGTTGAAGGAAGCCGCGACCTTGTCCTGGTCGACGTCATCGACCGGAATGCGCCGCTCAAAACGGCCATAGTAGCGCTCGCTGAAGAGACGCTCCTTGTCTTCCGTTTCGCTCTTCTTCTCGCCGCTGATCGTCAGCACGCCGTTTGCAAGCTCGACGTTGACGTCCTTCTGTTCGAGACCGGGAAGCTCGGCGACAACCTTGACTTCCTTGTCGCTCTCGTCGAGTTCGACGTTCGGCCAGCCCATCGCGGTCGAGGAGCCGAACGGACTGAGATCAAAGCTGCGGAAGGCGTCGTCGAACAGCCGGTTCATCTCGCGATGAAGCGCAAGCAGCGGGTTGCCGGCTTCGCCGCGCTGAACGGCCATGTTGCGTGAGCCGTTGTTCCACGGGATGAGATCGCGTAGTGCCATTGTCGTTTCTCCTTCTCTCTTCTCTCGATTGGCGCAGCTCAGCGCGCGGCGAAGGCCACGCAGCGGCGCTGCAAAGCCTGGACGATCAACTCGTCAGGCCGCCTGCTTGTGCTCGATGTTTCGGTCGGGGTTGCCAAAAGAATTAGGAGGCGGCGATTTGGTTTCAAGAGGCGGCTGCCAGGCGTCCCCCGATGGCAGCCCGAACCTTTTCGAACGCGCGCATTTCGATCTGCCGCACCCGCTCGCGTGAAACGCCATACCGTGCCGCGAGCTGCTCAAGTCTCAGCGGCGGCTCGGAGAGCCAGCGCGCCTCGAGAATGTCGCGCTCGCGCGGCTTGAGGACGTCCAGCGCGCCGGCGAGGGCTTCACGCCTCCGTCTGGTTTCTTCCTGCTCGGCGTACGCAGCTTCAGGACTGGACGCGGGGTCGACGAGCCAGTCCTGGACTTCGCCGCCGTCGGCGTCGCGCACCAAAGCATTGAGCGACAGGTCGCCGCCGAGGCGGCGGTTCATCTCGATCACGTCGTTCTCCTGCACGCCGAGCCGCCGCGCGATCTGGCTGGCGTGCTCGGGGCGGAGATCACCATCCTCGAGGGCGGAGATTTCCGCCTTGGTCCGGCGAAGCTTGAAGAACAGCTTCTTCTGCGCGCCGCTGTTGGCAATCTTGACCAGCGACCAGGACCGCAGGATGTATTCCTGGATCGACGCCTTGATCCACCACATCGCGTAGGTCGCAAGCCGAAAGCCCCGCTCCGGCTCGAAGCGCTTGACGGCGTGCATCAGGCCGACGTTTCCTTCGGAAATGATGTCCGCAACCGGCAGGCCGTAGCCGCGATATCCCATCGCAATCCTGGCAACGAGCCGCAGATGGCTTGTGACCAGATGATAGGCTGCCTCACGGTCGCCGTGCTCGCGCCATCGCTTGGCGTAGGCGATTTCCTGGTCGGGCCGCAGCATCGGAAACTTGCGAATTTCCGCCAGGTAATGTGTCAATCCGCCCTCAGGCGACAGCATCGGAACAGTTGCAGTGCTTCCCATTGCCCACCTCTTCGAGTTGGCCTGCTTACGCTCCAAAATCGACATGACAAAAAATGACTTCGGCCGATGATGTTACGACTGGTGGCGCCGGCGCGTGAGTTTGCGGCGGCTCTGGCCGCGTCACGAGATAGAGCTCGCCCGCCACCAATAGGAGGGCAGCGACGGCCAGGGCCAACATGCCGAGCACCAGATCGCTGTCATCATCCATGCGCGTTCGAGACGTGTGTCGATGTCGAAGATCGGCAGCCATTGCCATTGGCTATCCGCGACATCGAACGTCGTCACCGGAATTTTGTTCCAGACCTTTGGCGTCGCGCCAAGACGGGTGATGGCCGAATCCGGCCTCGCCGCTTTTCGAAACAGGCCACTGACGAAAAACCCGGCTCGAAAGCCGGGTCTTAGGAACTCGTTAACCAAGAAGGATTCAGCTACTCGCGAACTGGTGTCGCGGAGTTGGTGCCCTTCACAAGGTTGATCGCATGAATGCAGTCAACCTTGTTGTTATAGCCCTCGCCGGAATTGGCGACCTTGCGATTGTTGGCAGCGTACAGAGTCCACCGCCAGTAGTTCTGCGCATCAACATACAGGTAGAAGAACATGACAATCTCCAATGGAAGTGTGAGTCAGAGGTACTTATTCGAATACAAATTCGACAACTCGGAATGGGGTATCGAGATCGTTGCTGCTAACCCTGCTGAGGCGAACGAGAGACTGAAGGCGATCAGTTGGGCGCAGTACAAAGGGGAGATTTACGCGAAGGTCCCCGTAGTCCCCGGCCCGGTTGTTCGGGCTCTTTCCCGAATCCGGGCTGCCTTAAGCATTTGACTTGGGAGACGAGCGCCGGGCCACAAGAGACCCGGCGTTGCGCACGCATG
This sequence comes from Bradyrhizobium sp. Ken01, assembly GCF_055807355.1. NCBI lineage: Bacteria > Pseudomonadati > Pseudomonadota > Alphaproteobacteria > Hyphomicrobiales > Nitrobacteraceae > Bradyrhizobium > Bradyrhizobium sp. Ken01. Next base: position 18,228 of record NZ_JBVVPC010000031.1, on the reverse strand, counting down.
AAATAAACCTGTTCGACCGATACAATTTTAGCTTGCGGTCGTGCGAATCGGATTGAGGCCCGCCACAAAGGATCTCAAAGTAGGCCAGTGTTGCTTAGGGAACGCGGCGCGTTTTTCGAGTTGGCTTTGGAAGCAATTTCTCTCGTACCTTGAGGGCGCTAAGGCTGCATCGGCCTCAGCGCGGCGCACTGCTTTGCGCCTAACGTTGAACAGCTTGTATTGTTCAAGGGCATGAGCTTTGGCTTGTACGGCTTTAACCGCACCGCAGCCCTCAATACTTGGCGGCTCAGATTTTTGAGCTGGCTGTCTAGAAGGGCTTCCGCTTCGGCCATGGTAGTCACCTTGCGCTTTCGGCATTCCGCTTGCCGACTCCCCAATGATTGCCTTCTGCGTCCCGGCCATGCCGATGAAAACGTACTGGTCGCCTTTGGCGTTGATCTCGTGGCGTTGGACGTTCTTTTGCTTCTTGCCGACGAAACTCCACAGCTCGTGAAGCTCTAGGCGCTCGGTGCGCACGCCGACCATGATGCGGTCGTGCAATTCCATGCAGCCAAGGCCAACGCGGAGGGCTACGCTAGTCGACGCCTTCGCAGAGGGCGGCAATGACTTCAATCTGCTTTTCGCGGGACAAGACGTTCATGAGGGCGCAGTCCTCTGGTTAGGATGGCCCGTCAGCGACTCTGGATATTTGGCCCGCCAAGGCCTATATTCACTGTTGATTATCGCTTCGGGGCGCAATACCGGGGTTGGTAGCTTGGGATCGGCAGCGCGCCAACGCGGCCGGTCCCACTAGTTCGGATGGTTCAGGGAGCCGGATTCGGACCGACACCTTTCACCCTTGTAGGGCAGGTGTCCTACCGTTAGGCGATCCCTGAGAAATAGAGCCGATTGCAGGGCCGTTGCGTTCCTCCCCCGAGGTTTAGCGCAGCGGCCCTTCCTTTTTCCCGCCCTTCGTCGCTCGGCCAGCGCGTCGAAAGGCTCAAACCCTTCTGATCATGGCTTCCATCCTTGCTGATTCTGAAGAAACCACATTTCAGGCAAGGGTGAAAGAAGTAATTTTGAAATTCAGTTTGACTATTTCAGGCGGCGCTGCCATAACCTTCCAAAGGTAGGAGGAGAAGGATGGAACTGGAAATTAGACCCAACCCCGCCACGACCCGTTTTCCATTTATCAATTTGGAGAAGGCAATCGGTCGCGCTCAGGAATTGTTCAACGCCGATCAAAAGGGGCGCGAGATGCCAATCGCTGCCGCTTTTGGGGTGTGGGGATACTCCGAGAAAAGCAGCGGCGGGTTCCAAACGATTGCAGCGCTAAAAATGTACCTTCTCCTGAAGGATTCCAGCTCCGGTGACAGCCGGAAGGTTGCCCTTTCCGATGCGGCACTGCGTTATTTTCGAGACGAGCGCGACGAGGAAAAGAAAAAGCTAGCTCGCGATTTTGCGCTTGGCCCGAAGCTGATTCAGTCACTGTGGCTAACCTGGCATGCGTCGCCGCCCGCTGATACGGTAGCGCGCAGTCACCTAAAGGCAGAGCGTGGCTTGAACGATCAGGGCGCGCGTAGCTTGCTAGCAATTTATAAGGAAAATCTGGCCTTTGCCGAACTCAAGGCTGGTGATAAGGCTGCTCCCGTTGAAGCAGAAAAAGAGGAGCCGGTAATGGATCAACCACAGGCGGCAGCCTCCAGCTTACCGACAGACGGAAATGTGGCCGGGTACGCTGCCTATCAAGCGTCCAAACAAAAAACAGGGATGTTGCAGGAGGTTTTCAATCTCGACGAGGGTCCGGTGACGCTGACCTTCCCTGCCTCTCTGTCTGCAGAGAGCTACGAGGACTTGAAGGATTACTTAGACCTGTTCTTGCGGAAGGCAAAACGCCAAGCCGATAAGGCGGCCCCGGAACGATACGGCCGCAATCCAGACGAAGAATGAAAGAGGCCGCCCGCTGAGGCGGCCTTACTTCTGCCTAAAGCTGGGAGCGATGCTTACCGCGTGGAAAAACCGGCAAAAGTAGTCGGGAACGTTAAACCTACGATTTGCATCTAGGGAGCCAAGGTAAGCTCAAGTTGGACTAGGCCAGCCAGCCCCAAACCCACCACTGTCCCCAGAGGGCGTGGACTGGGAATGTTCAACCAGCCCAACTATGCTGACGTCCGCACAGTGATTTGGCGGGACTTTATCACCCTCGCCAAGTGCCATGATAAGCACAGAAAGCACCCAGGGTCGCGACCGAGGTGCTTTTTGCTTTTTAAGCCCTCAGATCCAAATCAGGCCGCCCGCAAAATCACGCTAGGCCACTGAGGTCGGAAACAGGCCAGCGTCCCCCCGACGCGCCCCCTCACCCCTCCAGCGACTTCCTCGTCGCGCGAAGAATATCATCCGACAGCTTGGGATCGTCCACGGCGCGGGCGAGCACGAGGGCGCCGACCATTGAGGCGGCCGCTGCGAGCGCCTTGTCCTCGCGCTGACGCGGCTTCAGCGTGGTGGCCATCCGGCTGCTCAGCAGGGCGATCGTGCCGCGCACGCCGGCGGTGAAGCGCTGCCTCAGGCCGCTGCCTTGACGTGACACCTCACAAGCGAGCGCAGCGAAGGGGCAGCCGGCGGCGGGATCGTCGCGATGCCCCGGCGAGAGATATTCCGAAAGATAATCCTCGAGCGCGAAGGCCTCGGGCAATTCCTGGCCTTTGGCCTTGATCGCATGGGCCACCGCTTCCTCGACCAGCCGCTCCTTGGAGCCGAACTGGCTGTACAGGCTGCCGTGGGTCATCCCGGCTGCGTCCGCGAGCGCGTCGACACCGACGCCCGCGATGCCGCGCTCCCGCAGCAGCCGCGAGGCGGTCTCGAGAATATGCTCGCGGTTTTTGGCGGCCTGTTCCTTTGAGACGCGCATGGGACTGATCCTCGGGCACGGGGCTTGACTTTTATAATTACGGTCGTCATGTATATCAATAGTTACGATCGTAATCAAACGATTTCAGGCCCTGTAGTGGCGTCGGAGAGGCATTATGAACAGGATTACACCGAAGATCGCGCTGGTGACCGGCGCCTCCTCAGGCATCGGCCAGGCCACGGCGGAACGGCTCGCCAATGCCGGCTATAAGGTGTTCGGCACCAGCAGGCGGGGCGCGCAGGCGGGCAAGCAAGCCTTCGAGATGCTGGCTCTCGACGTCACCAGCGATGCATCGGTGGAAGCCGCCGTCGGCGAGTTGATCCGGCGCGAGGGCCGCATCGAACTGCTGGTGAACAACGCCGGCTTCGGCGTTGCGCCTGCCGGCGCGGAAGAGAGCTCGATGGAGCAGGCGCGCGCGATTTTCGAGACGAACTTCTTCGGCCTGATCCGGATGACGCGCGCCGTCGTGCCGCACATGCGCCGCCAGGGCAATGGCCGCATAATCAACATCGGCTCGGTGCTTGGTTTTCTGCCGATGCCCTATGGCGCGCTCTATGCCGCGACCAAGCATGCGGTGGCAGGCTATTCGGAATCGCTCGACCATGAACTGCGCACGCGGGGCATCCGCGTCTCCGTGGTCGAGCCCGCCTACACCAAGACGCCGTTCGACGCGAACTTCATGGAGCCCGACGCCACGCTCGATGAATATCGCGAGGCGCGCGCCGGCGTGACCAAGCGGGTGAACGAGGTGATGGCGACGGCCGAACAGCCCGGCGTGGTGGCCGAGACCGTGCTGAAGGCCGCGAGCGCGGCGCGCCCGCAGCTCAAATACGCGGCCGGCAGCCTTGCGAAGCGCCTGCGATTTCTACGGCGGTTTGCGCCTGCAGCCCTGGTGGATGCCGGGCTTCGAAAGGATTTGCGGCTTGATACGCCGCCGACGCCGCAGCCCGCCCGCACCGCGCGGGCTTTCTGACGGCAGCAAGCTTGCCGTTGCGAAGAACCTTCGGATCGAGAGGAAAAATGAAAGCACTCGTCTTCAAGCGCTACGGCAAGCCGGACCAGATCGCGTTGGCCGACATCCCCCGGCCGACGCCCAAGCCGAACGAAATCCTGGTCCAGGTTCACGCCGCGGGCTTGAACCCGATCGACAACATGATTCCGAAAGGGACGTTCAAGCCGATCCTCAAGTTTCAGCTGCCGGCCACGCTCGGCAGCGACCTCGCGGGCGTCGTCGTCGAGGTCGGAAGCCGCGTGACCCGCTTCAAGCCGGGCGACGCCGTCTTTGCCAGCATCTTCGATCTCGGCACCGGCGCTCTCGCCGAATTCGCGATCGTGCCGGAGGATGCCGCCGCGCTCAAGCCGCCAAACCTGGACTTCGTACAGGCGGCCTCGATTCCGATGGTCGGTCTGACATCGTGGCAAGCGCTCAGAGAGCGCATAGGCCTCAAGCCCGGCCAGAAGGTGTTCATCCCCGCGGGCGCCGGCGGGATCGGCACGTTCGCGATCCAGCTCGCGAAATATCTCGGAGCAAAAGTGGGGACGACGACCAGCACCGGCAATATTGATCTGGTGCGCAGCCTCGGCGCCGATGAGGTGATCGATTACAAGACGCAGCAATTCGCAGCGGTGCTGCGGGACTACGACGCGGTGCTGGGCACGCTCAGGGGCGATGCGCTCGAGACATCGCTTCAAATCCTGAAGCGGGGGAGCAGGATTGCTTCGCTGGTCGGGCCGCCGGACGCCGCGTTCGCGCGGGGCCGGGGCATGAACTTCGTCATGGTGTTCCTGTTCGGATGGCTGAGCCGCAAGATCATTCGCCACGCCGGCAAGATCGGCGCCTCATATTCGTTCGTGTTCGTGCATCCCGACGGCAGCCAGCTCGCTGAGATCGGCGAGCTTCTCAAGGCCGAGCGCATCCGACCGGTGATCGACAAGGTATTTCCGTTCGAACAGGCGAAACAGGCGCTGGCCTATCTCGAAAAGGGGCGGGCCAAGGGCAAGGTCGTCGTCCAGATGAGATGATGGCGTTGACGCGCGCTCACGCGCAATCGCCTCAGCCCTCCACCCGCCACAGCCGCCAGCGCTCCGGGACGCCCTTGAGCTGATGCACGCCGTGATCCCTGAAGCGGATCTCGGACTGCGGCGCCAGCAGCTCCTTGACCGCGCTGGAGACCAAGACTTCACCGGCGCGCGCCTTTGCGGCGACGCGGGTGCCGATATGGAAGGCGAGGCCGACCGCCTCGGTGCCGCTCACGGTGTATTCGCCGGCATGCAGGCCGACCCTGACCTCGAGGCCGAGCGTACGCACGGCCTTCTGGATCGCGGCCGCGCAATTGATTCCCGCAGCCGGCGTCTTGAACGTCGCCAGCACGCCGTCGCCGGTCGTCGTGACTTCCTTGCCGCGCGAGCTCTTCAGCTCCTTGCGGACCGCCGCGTAATAATGGCCCATGATTTTGGTCCAGCGGACATCGCCGAGCTTTGCGGCTTTTGCGGTGGAGCCGACGATATCGACGATCAGGATCGTGGCGAGGGCTCGCTTGAGCTCGGTGTTGCCCGCGGCCGGTCGGCGCCGGAGCACGATGGCGCCGGTCAGCGGTTCATAGCGATGGTTGCGGCGCCGCGCGATCGCGGCCTTGGCGTAATCCTGGGCACGCTGCGCGCTGCCGCAGCGAATGGTCTTCTCCTGCGGCAGACGGGTCCAGTAGACCTTTCGTCCGTCACCGGCGCCCTGGACCTCCACGGCGCCCCATTTCAGGAGGATCGCCGTGCCCACGCGCCGGACGCACCACGCCTTCGACGTGTAACCCGATACGTTCGACTGATGGATTCCGATTCGGAGGAATTTTGGCATGAACGTGCGGCCGATCGAATGACACGCTTGGATGAAACGCTCGGGCGGCGTCGCCCCAGAGCGTAGTCACACAATCCTGCGTTGGCAACAGGACTCGGAGCTCGCCCGCTGCGTAGCCCCGGGGGCGTCCGTCATCTTCAAAACGCAAAAAGCTCGATCGGATCGCTGAAGCCGCGCACCTCATATTTGCCGACATGCTCCAGCTCGAACTCTCGCTCGACCAGTTCGGCGAAGTCGCGTGACAGCAGCACCTTCTTTCCCAATTGCTTGGTCAAGGCTTCGAGTCGCGAGGCCATGTTGACGGCGGGACCGATCACGGTGAAATCGAGCCGGGTGGACGATCCGATATTGCCGTACATGACGTCGCCGACATGGACGCCGATGCCGTAGTTCAGCGGCGCGCGGCCGGTGCCGTCGTTGCGCGCATTCAACGCAATCATGGCCTGACGGGCTTCGGTCACGGCATGCAGCAGGTTTGCGCAGGCCTTGGGCTCGCTCAGTGGAAAGATGGCGAGCAGGCCGTCACCGATGAATTTCAGGATCTCACCGCCATGTCGCGCGATCGGCTCCGACATCGCGTCGAAATAGTCGTTGAGCAGATCGATGACGTCGTCGCGCGGCCAATTGTCGGAAATCTTGGTGAAGTCGCGCAGATCGCAGATCATGATCGCGGCGCGCACCGTCGTGCCGGTGCCGCGCCGCGTGGCGCCGGCGAGGATGAGCTCGCCGGCGTGGGAGCCGACATAGGTCTCGAGCAGCGTCCGCGCCAGCCGGTTCTTAATGCGAATCTCGCTGACCAGCGCCAGCACCGGCAATATGTTCTTGAGGGCGGCGACGTGCGCGTCGTCGAAGCCGCCGGGCCGGTTGGTCGCGAAGGTGACGAGATGGCGCTTGCCGAGCGTGTGATAGAGCGGCCAGGCCGCATAGTCGGTGAGGCCCTGCGCGCGCATCTCGCGGTAGAGAGCGTGCTTGCGGCCGAGCGCGGGGTCCTGCTCGAGATTTTCGCGCAACTCGGTCGCGCCGTCGAACATTTCGTTGGCGGGACTGCCGATGAACTCGGACCGCTCGCGGACGTCATGGTCGACCCGTGCAATCTCCGCCTCGCGCATGCCGTCGGACCACATGAAGCGGGCCCCCAGCCATTGCGGATGGTGGATCAGCACGTGAAGCGTCGACCGCGCCAGCGGAATGCCGGCCTGCTGAAGCCGGATGCACATCTCGGCAAAGATATTGTCGATGAAGCGCTCGTCGCGCGTTCCGTTGATCAGCCAATCGACGACGCCGTCGGACAGCGTGGCGGATTTCTTCTCTGGCGTGGTCATATCTGCCCGTTCATATCGTGGCCACCCACATCGTGCTTTGGGCGGCGGTCTGCATCAGGGCAGATATTGTGCTCCGGCGCGACGGCGTCAACCTAGCCAGTTGCACGGATTGTACGCATCGCCTGATGGGCGGGAACGCCGTTCAGCCGACGATCTGGATGGAGCCCAGCACGGCCAGCCCCGAGACGAGCGCAAGCATCGACGCCCCCGTCAGTTCGACCTTCAACGTGTTTTCGTGCGAAACCGTAAAATCCGTGCCGTCGAGACGGATGCTGCAGTCGCCGCGCGCCGCATAAATTAGATGCGTGCCGGCGGACAATCGCCGCTCACCGGGCTCCCTGAGCGCTTCGAGCTCAAGCGCGACCGCACCGCGCCGACCCATCAAATTCACGACTTCGACCGGCCCTTCTTCGAGCTCGGTGACGATATCGAGCTCGCCGGTGAAACGCACCGTCGTGAACGGCTCGCGCTCGTCGAATTCCTGGGTGGGCGATTTCAGCACCAGCCCGCGTCCGCCGACCACCATCTGCAAGCGGTCGATGCCGAGCATATGGGAGAACGGCCCGGGCGCCACGATCGGCGTGGCCGCGAAGCGCCACAGCAGGCTGTCCCAATCCTTCACTGGGGAACCAGCGCGATGGGCGTCCGCGATATCGGTGAAGATGCCGCCGCCGTTCTTCCAGGGCGAGCGGGTGTAGTCTTCGGATTTCAGCAGTGTGGTTTTCATGTCTCGAGGTGGTCCGGGAGCGCAAGAGGGCGAGTGTCAGTTGCGTATCATGCAGACATGATCGTAGCCAGCTCGCTTCCGGCAGCACGCCAATCTTTGGCGACTACTTCGTCGTCAGTGCCGCGACCGGACGCCACGCGACATCAGGCGTGCTCTCAAGCAACTGCCGGCAGCGGTCGCGCATCAGTTCAGCCGGGCGATCCGGGCCGCGCATATTCAGCACGGCTTCGAAATCGGCGAGTGCGGCCGCAAACCGGCGCGCGCGATAGTTGGCGAGGCCCTGTTCGTAGCGGACGATCCAATCAAGCGTCTGGCCGCCGTCCTCGCCGGCGAGTCCGACCAATTCGTAAACCGCAAAACCCTCCTCGCGTCCATACACGGCGATGCTGTCGATCTCGCGCGTGACGATGGCGCCGCGTGCGAGACGTTCGGTCGCTTCGCCAATGAGGATTTGCGTGCCGTAGGATTTGTTGGCGCCCTCGAGGCGGCTCGCGACGTTCACGGCATCGCCGATTACGGTATAATTCAGGCGCAGCTCGGAGCCGATATTGCCGACCAGCATGCGGCCGGAGTTGATCCCGATCCGGATCTGGAGCGGCTGGCCGAGATCGTCGGCAAGGCCCGACGCCGCGATGGCCCTGCAACAGCCGAGCGCCGCGCGGCAGCAGCGCAGCGCGTGGTCGGCCTGCGGCTGCGGCGCGCCCCAGAACGCCATGACGGCGTCGCCGATGAACTTGTCGATGGTGCCGCCATGGGCGACGACGGCCTCGGAGGCGAGGTCGAGATAGCGCGACAACAGCGGCACGACACGGTCGCCCAGCCGCTCGGACAGCCCGGTGAAGCCGGCGATGTCGACGAACATCACGCTGAGCTCCTGCATGCTGCCACCTGGCCTAGCCTCGACGCCCTGGCGCAACAGCGAGCGGACCAGATCGGCCGGGATGAATTTGCGAAATGCCGACAGGCCGGCCGCCATCTCGGCGATCGCGCCGGACAGGCTCGCGATCTCCTTCAGCCGCGACGGATGGCGGCGGACCTGCTCCAGCGCGAAGGCTTCGACGTGACGCAGCTCGCCGACGACGCGCGACAGCGGTGCGGCGATGACGGAGCGCGCCAGCATCGCCGAGGCCAGCGCTGCGAGCACGGCGCCGATGGCAAGGCCGAGGATCAGGCGGCGCAATGTCGTCTCGACCGGACCGAGGAACTCGGCCTCGGGGATCACGGTCGCCAACGACCAGCCAGGAAACGGCAGCGGCGTCAGCGCCACCTCGTAAGCCGCGCCAACCGATGTCAGCCGGCTTCGCCAGGCTTCCTTGTGGCCATCTTCGCCCGCCTTCACGAGTGCCATCCGCGCCAGCGGTAGCAGCGTCGTATCGCTCTTCGCGGCGTGCAGCTCGTCGGCATCCTTGTCAGGTGCCGCGATCAGCTCGCCGCTGCCGTCAATAATGAAAGCCGTTCCGGTGCGGCCGACCTCGAGCTGCGACAGGAAGCGCGCGAGCCTTGTGTACTCGATGACGATGGCGAGGACGCCCTGCCGCTCCTGGTAGACGTCGATCGGACCGGCAAAGGCAATCGACGGCCGCTCGCCGGTCGGATGGTCCATGACCTTGAACCACTCCGGCTCCCCGGCCGCCAGCCCGGTCTTGAACCAGGCGCGATCGGCGACCCGAAAATCGGTCGGCTCGAAACGGCGATTGGCGAATTCGATGTCGCCGGGCACCACCTCGTATTCGTCGATGCGGCGCTGGCCGGCATGATCAGTCAGCGAGATCTCCATCATTTCGAGGCGGCGGTCGCCGAGCTTGTGCGCGGCGAAGAAGGAGCCGTCGGGCCAGCCAAAGGCGACCCAGGAGATCGTCGCCTGCGATTGTAGTTGCGACAAGAACACGAATTCGCGCTTGTCGGCGTCGCGGGTGTCGAGCACGTTCTGCAGGAACAGGGTGCGGATCGCGGTGTGGGCGGCACGCGCCTCGTCCACGATCGCGGCGACCTCCTTGCGGACAGCGGCCACGATCTGTTCGTTGATGGTCGATGCGAGCTGCCGGCTCGCCGCCTCCGCCGTGCGCCACCACAACAGGCTGGAGAGGGCGGCGGTCAAAAGGATCGCGGTCAGGACCAGCGCCGAGACGGCGAGCCGAATGCTGACCGTCAGCTTCGCGATCGCGCGCAGGTGCCGTCCGGGATCAACATTCATCGCTGTTTCCGTTCTCCGGCAAAGCGGCGACTGGCCACCTCCTGTTACCGCTCTACGCAGCGCGTATGCATTCGTTACCTGTGGCAGCCACCGCGCCCCGCCGCCAATGCTCTCCGGCTAAGGTCTCGATAGAGACTAGGCATTGGATTGACCGGCCAGTCACCGCTAATCCGATCCAAGCGCACAGCCCGTGCGCCCATCTAACCGCCTCACAAACTCGTGACCTACTTGATTGGTAACGCGAGCCGGGTGCGAGGCGAACCGAACAAGGCGCTGTTCGCCTGCCAGGCGATGCCATCTCGAACAGGAGAAACTTCAATGTCTGCCAAACTTGCCGTGACCACGCTCGTTCTCGCCGGCGCCATGTCGACCGCACTGGCGACTCTGGCCACTGCCGCTCCGCTGACCAAGGCCGAGGGCGACGCGGCCGTCGCGGCCAAAAAGGAAAAATGCTTCGGCGTCGCGCTAAAGGGCCAGAACGATTGCGCCGCCGGACCGGGCACGACCTGCCAGGGCACCTCGACCGCCGACTTCCAGGGCAATGCCTGGAAATTCGTCCAGGGCGGCACCTGCACCAGCATCGAGCTGCCGGGCGGCAAGAAGGGCTCGCTCAAGCCGGTCTGACGCGCTGGCTCGCGACCACCACAACACGGAAGAGCGGAGAGAAACCATGACGACGGCAATCGCGCCTGACATGTCTGCGGTGCCCCTCCGCTATTCCGCCCCCATCGGCGACGTCGCCGGGACGAGCTTCAAGCCTGAACATCTTCAGGCGATCCTGGGCGCGAAACCACAGCGCGGCTTCTTCGAGGTCCACGCCGAGAACTATATGGGCGCAGGCGGACCGCCGCATCGCGCGTTGGAAGCCATCCGCCGCGACCATCCGCTGTCGCTGCACGGCGTGTGCATGTCGATCGGCGGACCGCAGCCGCTCGACAAGGCGCATCTGGCCCGTTTTCGCGAACTGGTGGCGCGTTACCAGCCCGCGCTGGTATCCGAGCATCTCGCCTGGTCGACGCATGAGACCAGCTTCTTCAACGATCTGTTGCCGCTACCTTACACCGCAGCCACGCTCCGAAACGTCTGCGATCACATCGATCAGGTGCAGGACGCGATCCGCCGCCCGCTGCTGCTGGAAAACCCGTCGACCTATGTCGCCTTCCGCGAATCGTCGATGAGTGAGACGGATTTCATCCGCGCCGTTGCCGAACGGACCGGTTGCGGGCTGCTGCTCGATATCAACAATGTGTTCGTATCCGCGACCAATCACGGATTCTCCGCGCTCGACTACCTCGCGGGCTTTCCGCTGGCGCGCGTCGGGGAGATCCATCTCGCCGGCCATGCCGAGCAGACCGACGACGAAGGCGATCTGCTGCTGATCGACAGCCATGACGGCCCGGTCGCGGACGCCGTGTGGAAGCTGTACGAGATCGTCGTCCAGCGCCGCGGTGGCGTGCCGACGCTCATCGAGTGGGACAGCAACATCCCGGATTGGCCGGTCCTGCAGGCGGAAGCCGCCGCCGCGCAGGCTATCCTCGATCGTTGCCGCACGGTCGGATTGACGGGAGATCGTCATGCCGCCTGAGCCTGACCTTTGCTTTGCCGCAGCCTTTGCACCGGCGCTGCTCGACCCGGCGCGCCCCGCGCCTGAGATCGTGGCTGGTCCGAACGGCAAGGCACCCGGCAAGCGCTACGATATCTACCGCAACAACGTCACGGTCAGCCTGATCGACGCGCTCGCTGCGATCTATCCGGCGGTGCAGCGCATCACCGGCACCGACTTCTTCCGCGCCATGGCGCGCTTCCATGTTCGCCAGACGCCCCCGATCTCACCGCTGCTGTTCGACTATGGCCGCGACTTCCCGGCCTTCATCGCGCAATATGAACATGCGCAGATGATGCCATGGCTCGCAGATGTCGCCCGCATCGAGCGGGCATGGCTGGATGCCTATCACGCCGCGGACGCGGCACCGCTGTCGCCGGCGCAGCTTGCAGCGCTTGCGCCGGAGCGGCTGGGCGATCTCGTTCTCGTACCGCACCCGGCAGCGGGAATCGTGCGGTCGCAATTCGCGGCGGTGACGATATTCGCAGCCAATCGCGACACGTCGCCGGTCGGGCGCATCGACGCTGCGACACCGGAGGATGCGTTGGTCACGCGCGCCGAATTCGAAGTCGTGGTCCGGCATCTGCCGCCCGGCGGAGCCGCATTCGCGAGCAGCCTGATGTCGGGTCGGCCGCTCGGCGAGGCCGCTGCACGCGCGCTGGACGCCGCGGCCGACTTCGACCTCGCTTCGAACATCACCGGCCTGATCGAGGCAGGCGCCTTCACCTCAATCGCTTTCGGAGACGTCTGATGATCACGGACCAACGCATGCAGGCGGGTGGCGGCCTGCCCTCGCTCGGGCTCCTCGTCGACAAGGCCAATCATCTCGTGCAGACGATCGCTTCGCCGTCGGTCGTTCAGCTCGTGCTCCGCTTTGCGTTGGCGGTGCCGTTCTGGCGTTCCGGCATGCTCAAATGGGCAGGCTTCCTCAGGCTCAACGACACCGCGGTGACGTTGTTCGGCGACGAGTTCATGCTGCATCTGCCCGGCGGGCCCTATCACTATCCGGCGCCGACGGTGATGGCGTTCCTCTCCGGATGCGGAGAGATCATGTTCCCGATCCTCCTCCTGCTCGGCTTCGGCACGCGGTTTGCGGCGCTCGGACTGCTGCTCATGACCGTCATCGTCGAGCTGACCGTGCCTGACGGCTGGCCGATCCACATTACCTGGGCGGCGATGGCGCTCGGCATCATGGCCTACGGGCCCGGACGCGTCTCGCTGGACCACCTGATCTGCCAAGCGCGCGGCCCCCGGCCATAGGCGCGAGCCGCCCTCTCACATCCCGCTCAGACCGCTATCGACCGCGAGCGTCTGCGCGGTGACGTAAACGCTCTCGTCCGAGAGGAAGAACAGCACAGCATAGGCGATTTCCCAGGCGGTGGCCTGGCGGCCGAACGGGACGTGGCCCTTGCCGCGCGAGGGGCGGCCGGCGCCGGCCTCGCGGCCGTTGGGCGTGTCGACGAGGCCGGGATAGACCAGGTTGGCGCGGATGCCGCGGCGCGATCCGAGATGGGCGATGTTGCGCATGAGGCCGCCGAGCGCGGCTTTCGAGGAATCATACACCGCCATCTGCGAGCCGGCCTTCAGCGCGGCGATCGAGGAGATGAAGACGATCGATCCGCCGTTGTCGAACTTCGGCATCGCGGCGCGGCAGCACAGCATGGGGCCGCGAACGTTGACGTCGTAGATCGCATTCCACTCCTCGGGGCTGACGGCGTCGAGCCCGACCTTGCCGAAGGTGCCGATGTTGAGCACCATGCCGTCGAGCCCGCCCATGGCGCGATGCGCCTCGTCGATCATGCGCGCGACGTCAGCCTCCGAGGTGACGTCGGCGGCAATTGCAAAGGCTTCGCCGCCTTCGTCGATGATCCGCTTGACGGTATGCTCGGCCGAGGTTCGGTTGCGATCGGCGACCGCGACCTTGGCGCCCTCGCGGGCGCAAAGAATGCTCATGGCGCGGCCGTTGCCGATCGGATCGGTGACGGCGTCGAACACACGCTGGCCACCCCCGACGATCAGGATGCGGCGCCCCTTAAGGCGCCCCCTGCCCGGCGCTTCGCCCAGCGATTCCGCACTCGGCGGGCGGACATAGCGCTCCGGCCTGGTGTCGGGATTTTCGGACATGCGAGCCGCCTATTTCTTGCCGCCGTCATACACCTTCATGCCGGCTGCCGGATCGAGATCGGTCTCGGTCGCCTCGGTGACACGCGCCATCATCATGTAGAAGCCGAGCGCGACGATGGATTCGACGATCTCCTGGTCGCTGAAATGCTCGCGCATGGCGGCGAAGACCGCCTCGGGAACGCGAACGTTCTCGACCACTTCCCGGCCGAATTTCAGCAGCGCGCGCTCGGCCCCGCTCAAGCCGGCGGCATCGTAATCGGTGCGCTCGACCGCATCGATCTGGGCTTGCCTGCAGCCGACCCCGAGCGCGATCGGCACGTGCTGGCGCCATTCATAGGCGCCGCCTTCGAGCTGCGCGGCCTGCAGGATCAACAGCTCGCGGTTGACGGCACTGAGCTTCTGCTTGTGCAGGATCGAATTGCCGAGCCGCATCGCCGGGATCATGTTGGCCTCAGCATGGGCCATCATGCGGAAAATATTCAGCTTGACCGGCATGCGGTCGAACGAGGCGCGGATGTCGCCGCTGGTCGTCTCCGGATCAATCAGGGGCAGCCTTGCCACGATTCTCTCCCTTGGCTTTTCGTTTCTTGTTGTCCCGCGTCCCGCCATCCGCCGCGATCAGCGACAGGAAGAAGGCGAGATAGCGATCGATCGCCTCGATCACCTTTGGCCGCGGCGACGGTGCCGCGCCCATCACGTAATGCTCGAGACGGATGTAGATCAGCCCGGCTGCGAACAGCCGCGCGGTCTCGCGCGGGTCCGGCGTCGAGACCAGACCGGCGAGCGCAAAGCCGCGGAAGTAATCCGTCATCATGCTCTGCTCGCGCGCGTAGAAATGATCGGCGAATTTGGCGCGGATGCCGGGCACGCGATTGCGCTCGGCGGTGATGACTTTCTGGAACTGGTGCTCGCGCGGATCGGACCATTGCTCGACGAGGTCCAATGCAAACTGCCGGCAGAACGCGGCGGGCTGGCGCGCGAGCTGCTTGTAGCGCGGCTCTTCCAGCCGGCTCGCCGAGCTGGCCGGACCGTGCTCGCTGACGATCGCCTCGAGTATCGCGGCCTTGCCGGCGAAGTGATTGTAGAGGCTGCTCTCGCGGATGCCGACGCGACGCGCGAGCTCGCGCATCGAGGCGCCGCCATAGCCGCTCTGCGCAAACAGATGGAGCGCTTCGGTGAGGATGCGCGCGCGGGTCGTGGGCGCAGCCGCTTCGGCCGCGCTGGTGGTGTGGACAGCCATCCGGCTTGACTAACGAACGATCGCTCGCTAGTCAACAGTCGGCGCGATCGCTCGTTCGGTCTTGCGCTTCAACTCCGCTCTCAAAAGAAGCGGAGAGCAATCTGGGAGACTTGGTCATGGCGCGCTTCGTCCATTTTCGTCTGCTGCGCGCTGCAACATTGTCATTGGTCGTAGCGTCCTCGGCAATGCTGCCTGCGCGCGCCGAGGACCCAGCCGCCTATCCCACGCACAAGATCAGGATGCTGCTGCCTTATGCGGCCGGTGGCGGCGGCGACGTGATCGGGCGGCTGCTCGGCGACAGGATGGGCAAGACGCTCGGACAGAGCGTCTATATCGAGAACCACACCGGGGCTGCCGGCACGCTCGGCACGCAGATGGTCGCGGCATCGGCGAATGACGGCTACACCATCACCGTCGGCGGCATGACCACGCATGTGCTGGCGCCGGCGATCTATCCGAAACTGCCTTACGATTCGATCAAGGACTTCACCACGATCGGGCGCATCGGCACGTCCTCGATCATGCTGGTGGCGACCAAGGATTTTGCCGCCAACGACATCAAGGGCCTGATTGCGCTGAGCAAGAAGGGCGAACCGATCCAGTACGGAAGCTGGGGCGTGGGCTCGACCGGACAATTCTGCGCGGAAATCCTGATGCAGCAGACCGGAATCAAGATGGACCACGTGCCGTTCAATGGCATCGCCAAATTGGCCGGCGATCTGCTCGGCGGCCATATCTCGCTGGCGACACTCGACATGGCGACCGCGACGCCGCTGGTGAAGGACGGCTCGATCAAGGCGCTGGCCGCCTGCGGCGAGCGCTCGCCGAGCCTGCCGGATGTCGCCAGCTACAAGGAACAGGGTGTGCCGTTCGACCGCAGCCTGTCCTGGGCGATGTATGCGCCTGCGGGTGTCGCTCCGCCGATCGCGCAGAAATTGTCGGCGGCGCTGAAGGAGGCGCTCGGCGATACGACCGTGAAGGAGAAGCTGCTGGGGCTCGGCATCACGCCGCAATTCGTGCCCGGCGACGAGCAGCGTGACATCAACGCCCGCGACATCGCGGCCTGGAAGCAGGTTGCCAAGGACGCGGGCATTGAAGTGAAGTGAGCCAAGTGACGAGGAGGACGCTGGCATGAGCCGCATCTTCGGCGCGGTGCGCCAGAACGGATATGTGGTGCGGGACATCCACGCCGCGATGAAGCACTGGATCGAGGTGATGGGCGTCGGTCCCTGGTACTACATGGACCGCGTCAAGACCGACTGGTTTCGCCATCGCGGCGAAAACTCTGCCGTCGAGATGAGCATCGCGCTGGCCAATTCCGGCGATCTCCAGATCGAGCTGATCCAGCAGCGCAACGACGCGCCCTCGCTGTACAGGGAATTCCTCGAGTCCGGCCACGAAGGCCTCCAGCACATGTCCTACTGGAGCCACGACTACCAGGCGCTCTATGACAGGGCGCTCGGGCTCGGCTACAGGATCGGCCATGAGGGCCAGATCGGCGGCGACAAGGGCCGCTTTGCCTATTTCGACACCCAGGCCCATCCAGGCACCGTGATCGAAATCTCCGACATCAGCGGCACCAAGGGGCCGTTCTTCGAGAAGGTCCGGCAGGTTGCTTTGAGCTGGGACGGCACGCGGCCGATCCGGGAGGTCGGCGGGAGCCGATGACGCCGGCGGCCCGGCAAAGGCGATGCAGCAATCGGCCGGGCTCACCGTGCTGCTGGCGCGGTAGACGGCAATCCATGGTAACGTGAGCTTCGTGTCCGAACCTTCAGCGAGGCAAGCATGTCCAACACTGACAAGGTTTTCGCCGGCTCGATCCCGAAACTCTACGACGACTATCTGGTGCCGCTGATCTTCGCCGTTTACGCCGAGGACATCGCAAGACGTGTCGCGGCCCGCTCGCCCTCCGTGCTGCTCGAGATCGCGGCGGGCACCGGCGCCGTGACGCGCGCTGTCGCGGCGGCGCTGCCGCGCGGCGTCCGTTATGTCGCGACCGACCTCAACGAGCCCATGCTCGCTGTCGCGGCGCAGCGTCAGGCAGACGACGATCGCATCTCGTGGCGCCAGGCCGACGGATCGGCCCTGCCCTTCGACGATGCCGAATTCGACGTGGTCTGCTGCCAGTTCGGCGCCATGTTCTTTCCGGACCGTGTCAAGGCTTACGGGGAAGTGAAGCGCGTCCTGAAGGACGACGGCACGTTCGTGTTCAACGTCTGGGATCGCATCGAGGACAATGTGCTGACGCATGAAGCCACGGTCGCGCTCGAAAAGCTGTTTCCCGACGACCCGCCTCGTTTCATGGCCCGGACGCCGCACGGCTATCACGACAAGGCGGTCATCAGAACCGACCTCGAACGCGCAGGCTTCCGTGACATATCGATCGAAACGCGAGCTGAAATAAGCCGCGCGCCGTCGCCCGAGCACGTCGCGATCGCGCTCTGCCAGGGCACGCCGCTGCGCAGCGAGATCGAGGCACGCGATGCCAGCAAGCTTCAGGCCGCGACCGACATCGTTGCCAAGGCGATCCGAATGCGCCATGGGGCCGGGCCGATCGAAGGCAAGATTCAGGCTATCGTGATCGAGGCGCGACGGTAGTCGCGGGAGCCGCTACACCAGATCGGCGAGCAAATCAGCCGCCGCTTTGACATCTGCCGTCGCAAAGCCCTCTGAAAAGCTGCCGTAGACGTCTTGAAGCAGTGCCCTGGCGCTCGCCCGACGGTCCGTTTCGACCATGAGCGCAGCCAGGTCTGTTGCCGCCCGCAGCTCCCAGGATCGGGCGCCCTGAGCGCGCGCCAGATCGATGGATTGGCGGAAACAGCCTTCCCCCTCGTCGCCGCTCGATCGCGGCATCGCGCCGAGGAGCTTGCCCTTCACACGCAGCAGCTCGGGCATCTGGAACAGCTCACCGCTTCCATTGACCCGGTCGATCGCCTCGTTGACGAGGATCAGGCCATCCCCGGCCTCCCCGAGAGCAAGCAAGCCCAGCGCGAGTTCCATGTTGAACTCGGTGGTGAGCAATTCGTGGCGTGCGGCGTGAATGGGTTTGAGACCGGCCCGCAAATCGTCGACCCCCAGCCTCACGTCTCCGCGGCGGATCATCAGTTCGGCCTTGCGGCACCGGCCGATCGCCATCAGCGGACCCATGGCGTTTGCTTCGGCCAGGGAATAGGAGCGATCGATGTACTGCTGGGCGGCGTCGAGATTGCCGCGCCAGAGATAGACCGTTCCCGCGCCGACGGACGAGAAAGGCCGATCCCATGACACCGGATGGCGTCGC
>NZ_JBVVPC010000030.1:0-102208 GCF_055807355.1 Bradyrhizobium sp. Ken01 | reverse complement strand
GCACCGAGGTTCCAGTGAACCTGCTTGAGATTCTTTAAGCCGAATTTGTCGGCGCCGAAGGCACCGTTGCGCACGCCCGTCTCTTGCACGAAAAATCCTCCTAGAACCCACTCAGCGCGATCATGCTTGGCGCCGCCGCGGTCACCGTGATTACAGGCCGTCCGGCCTCGGTTGGAACGACCTAATACTGATGAACGCTGGCGTTGCCAAGCTGATCCCTTAGGATTTGGTTTATTCAAGGACCGCGCCAAACGTCGCGCATGTCAGCTCTGAGCAGGCGCATCAAAAAATCAACAATGATCGCGCAACCAAATAGGCGTTTCGGCGTTTCCCAAGGTTATTGCGACGCACAACGCCGAATACGGTCTCGATGAAATTTCCAAGCCCACCCTATCGTACCGCGCCTTCGCCGATCAGCGCGAAGGGCCCCCACATCGCAGGATAGGCGTTGCGCGGTGACGAGGTGTCGTCAACATAGGTTAACATCGCGCGGCGCAAGGCCTCGGCACGGCCGATTTTTGGTTCGCTTTTGAGCAGCTCGAAAGTCATCGTGGTCAGGCGGGTGGCAGCCTCCGAATCCACGGCCCAATGCGAGACCAGGAGTGCGCGCGCGCCGGCATAGAAGAACGAGCGCGCCAGTCCGGACAGGGCCTCGGCGCCCGGCTTGTCGCCCGCGATGGTGTTGCAGGCCGACAGCACAACCCAATCCGCATTAAGCTTGAGCTGAGCGACTTCACTCGCGGTGAGCAGACCGTCGTCGAACTCAGTCGGCTGATCGGGAATGGAGAGCGCGAGCGAGGGCTCACCCAGTCCCTTGATGTCCCCGGCAACGAGGCCGTGGGTGGCAAAGTAGATGATGCCGTATTGAGCAAGCGCTGCACGCTTGAGCGTCGTCTCGCTGGCGTCGCGGCCGAGATGGATATCGGCCTCAGCAGCCCCGACATCCCTGGCCACCGCGTTCAACTCATCGGCGGTATCAGGCAGTTGCGGCAGCGCCTGCGCAAGCCGTGCGCGATCGACGCCGGCACCGCGCCAGAAATCACTATAGGCGATGGTCGCGATGCTGCGCGCGGCGACCTTGCCGTTCGCCGCGCGCCGCTCGGCGGTCCCTTCCAGTGCAGGATTGAACACGGGATCGCCGAAGCCGGTCATCGGCTTCACGCTTTGGTCCCGGCGCGCGAAGGCGCGCAGCGATTTCAGACTGACCACCGAGGGCAGCACCGAGACGGCCTGACGCCGCAGCAGCCAGGCAGCGCCGCGATAGCCTTCGAGCGTGTCCGGGATCGCAGCCTGCGGCTTCTCGGTGACGAGCAGATGAAACGGCAATGCGGTCAGCGCAGCCGACGGCACCACCAGCAGGCTGCGCTTGTCCTTTGTCAACGCCTCGACCGGACCGAGCAGCGCGACATGGAGCTCGTTGGCGAGCGCGAGATCGAACAATCCGGATTTGCCGGAGGCATCGCGCGCTTTGCCGACGTCGAGTCCCTTGCGGAATGCCGTCACCTTCTGCGTCAGCGCATCCGCGCCGAGTGGAATCGCCTTCCAGTCGACGCCCTCGCGCGTGATCGCGATGACATAGCTCTGCTTGTCGACGACGGAGTAGAGCACCATCGCCTCGTCGGCCGACAGCAGCAGCTGAATGTCCTTTGCCGTCAACGGCAGGGGATTGGAGAGCGACGCATAGTCGGGAAACTCGACCGCGAGCGTCTTCTGCAAGCCCGCACGCTCGTTGGTAATCGTTGCAATCCGCGCGCGGCTGCGCTGCTCGCTTGCGAGATCGCGCTGCGCGGATTGCTTCGAGACCGCGGTGACGATCGCCTTGTCGAGCGCCTCGGACTCAGCCGCGAGATCCTGGTCCCGGCGCACCAACTCGGCGAGCCGGTCGCTGCCGGCGGCAAGCCGAACCGCGAGCTTGTTCACGGCGGATGCGGCGGAGGATTGCGTGCCGCGCTGGATCGCGGCGAGGGCCTCGTCCAGCGCCTTGTCGCCGGCCAGCAGATCCTGTTGCCGTGCGGCGAACAGGACCGGCAACACGACGCGCAACTGGGCGCGATCGCCCCGAAGTGTCCTTTCCGCGAACGGCAATGCGTCCGCGGCGCGCCCGGCCACGTAGAGGAAATAAGCGAGATTGCTGGTCGAGGTCATGACGTCAGGATGATCGGGCCCGAGCGCATTTTCGCGGATGACCAGCGCGCGGCGATAGAGCGGCTCGGCGTCGCCGTAGCGCTGCTGGTGCTCGTAGAGGCCGGCGAGATTGTTCAGCGAGCGGGCAACATCGGGATGATCCGGTCCCAGCACTTTCTCCCGGATCGCCAGCGAGCGCTTGATCGGCGCTTCCGCGTCCGCATCGCGGTTGAGATCGCGATAGACTTGGCCGAGATTGTTCAGGACCGTGGCCACTGCCGGATGCTCGGGGCCGCCGGCCTTCTGATAGATCGCGAGCGCCCGCTGAAACAACGGTTCCGCGTCGGCATAGTGCTGCTGTTTCACATAGAGCGTGGCGAGATTATTGAGCGACTGCCCGACATCGGGATGCTCCCGCGACAATCCCTTCTCGCGAACGGCGAGCGCGCGCCTGAACAGCGGCTCGGCCTCAGCGTAGCGGCTCTGCCGCTGGTAAAGCGCGGCGAGATTGCTCAGTTCGGCTCCAATCAGCGGGGTTTCGAGACCGAGCGACTTTTCCATCAGCATGATGGCGCGCTTGTAGAGCGGCTCGGCCAGATCGTCGTGGCCCTGACCGGCATGAACCTGGCCGAGGTTGTTCAGCGCCGCGGCGAGCTCGCGACCGGTGTCGCTCTTCTCCAGGTTCGCGACCATGCCTTGCGCCAAAGGCAGTGCTTCCGAATATCTGCCGGCGCTCATCAGTGCGTTGATTCGCGCGCTCTCCGCGGCGAGACCTTTTTGGGCAACGCCAGGCGTGACTAGCGATGCGGTGATCGCGAGCGCCAAACCCGCAACCAGCGTCAGTCTCTTCCATTCTGCCATGACGCTCTCGCCGCCGCCTTCAGACCGGTAACGAACTTGGGTCGCGGCGATGGGCAGCAGCGTTCAATGTGTTGCGCTCTCGTCCATCCTGGTGCGCGCTTCGCCGGCGAGTCGAACCAGCATCTTGCGCAGCGCGGTGCCATCAGCCACGCGCTCCGGGAAGTCCAGCCGCAAGGCGGTCTGGCCGTCCTGCATGTCGAGGCCCTCCGGATCGCAGCCGGTGCAGCGCCAGTCGCCTGCGGCAGCGCCGAGCAGCTTTGTTGCATAGAGGCCCATGGCGTCGCGGTGGTCGGCATTCATGTGCTCGACCGCCCCCTCCTCCGCCGCCAGCAATTCCCCAGCCCCCGTGAGGTCGGTCAGGAATTGCTCCGGCTTGAGGTCGACGATCCGGCCGAAGCCGGCGACCAGATGGGTTCCCGTGGGCCGAATCCGGAAGAAGGAGAAATCCTTAAATGAAACAAAGGCCTCCGCGGAGGGATGGGCATTGAGGTACCGTCGCCGGAGCAGATCCTTGTCCGCATCGGCCGGCTCGGCATGGCCGGACAGCATGATCCGGGCGCCCTCCAGCGGATCACCCGCCGCCCGCTCGTCCAGCATCAGGGACACCCGGCTGTCGGCCAGGATGTTTTTGGTGTGCACGGCCAATCCCGAGATCAGCAGGATCGGACAGCCATCCGGGTGGCTGGCCAGATTGACCAGGGAACAATAGGGATCGCCGCTGCCGGCCATCAATGTCGCCAAGGCCCCCTGCCGTGACCGCCGCAGCAGCGATTTGGCGAGCTTTCCGGGGTCGAAATCGGGGGTCGGTTGCATCGGCTTTCTCGGGTCAGGTGGTTGCATGGAGGGCCTTTTTTCGGGTAAACCGGGGCCTGATTATGGGTCGAGACGCGGCGAATCTGCCGTGTTTCGTGGAACTTGGTCACACTTCAGCCTAGCTTGCATTGCTCGGTGACAAGGTTCGAATGCCAACATCGGCACCCATGTATGCGGCGCATCAGTGGATTGCTCGCCGTTTTCAAGCCACGACCCAAACGGAAAGCAGAAAGCAGAGGCTCATGCCCACAATCGCTTTGGTCGACGACGACCGCAACATTCTCACATCCGTCTCGATCGCGCTGGAGGCCGAAGGCTATCGCATCATGACCTATACCGACGGCGCCTCCGCGCTCGACGGTTTCCGCACCACCCAGCCCGATCTTGCCATCCTCGACATCAAGATGCCGCGCATGGACGGCATGGAGACCTTGCGCCGGCTGCGGCAGAAATCCGACCTGCCCGTGATCTTCCTGACCTCCAAGGACGAAGAGATCGACGAGCTGTTCGGCCTCAAGATGGGCGCCGACGACTTCATCCGCAAACCGTTCTCGCAGCGCCTGCTGGTCGAGCGCGTCAAGGCGGTGCTGCGCCGTTCGGCGCCGAAGGACCCGACCGTCACGCCGAAGGAGAACGACGCCAAGGCGCTCGACCGCGGCCTGCTGCGCATGGATCCTGAACGGCACACCTGCACCTGGAAGAACGAGCCGGTGACGCTGACCGTCACCGAATTCCTGATCCTGCAGGCGCTCGCGACCCGGCCCGGCGTGGTGAAGAGCCGCAACGCGCTGATGGACGCCGCCTATGACGACCAGGTCTATGTCGACGACCGCACCATCGACAGCCACATCAAGCGGCTGCGCAAGAAGTTCAAGGTGGTCGACAACGAGTTCGAGATGATCGAGACGCTCTACGGCGTCGGCTACCGCTTCAAGGAAGCCTGAGGCGCACGCGCCTCCACGAAAGACCGAGAGCATCGCCGGTTCTGATTCCATCGGCACCGGGATGGCTCTAGGATGCGGGGACCTTCGCACGAGCTGTCCTAACGCGGGCGTGAGCATTGCTTGACCGAACGCAGCCTGACGAGAACCAGAACGCCGAGGACGTCACCGCCCACGGCGCTCCGGATCAATTGGCCGAGGACAAGCCGGCCGTGCAGGGCTGGCGTCCGCTGAACTGGCTGAAGCGCGCCGGGCAGTTCTTCTTCGCGCTGTCCTTCTCGAGCCTGACCCGCCGCATCGTCTCGCTCAACCTCGCCGGCCTGGTCGCGCTGGTGGCGAGCATCCTCTATCTGTCGCAATTCCGCGCCGGCCTGATCGACGCGCGCGCGCAGAGCCTGCTGGTGCAGGCGGAGATCATCGCCGGCGCCATCGCGGCCTCCGCGACGGTGCAGACCAACGCCATCACCATCGACCCCGACCGGTTGCTCGACCTCAAGCCGGGCGAGACCTATGGCGGGTCGGACGAGTATTCCCCGCTGGATTTTCCGATCAATCCGGAGCGCGTGGCGCCGGTGCTGCGCACGCTGATCTCGCCGACCAAGACGCGCGCCCGCATCTACGACCCGAACGGCAGCCTGCTGGTCGACAGCCGCAGCCTCGATACCGTCGTGCGCTTCCCCCTGCCGTCGGTCTCCGCCGAGAAGCCGGGCATGGTCGAACGCGGCATGGTCGCGGTCCGTACCTGGCTCAATCGCGGCGACCTGCCGCTCTATCGCGAGCTCGGACCCGAGAACGGCAATGGCTATGCTGAGGTCGGCGACGCGCTCCAGGGCCAGAAGCGCTCGATGGTGCGGGTTAATGCGCGCGGCGAGGTGATCGTCTCGGTCGCGGTCCCCGTACTGCGCTCGCGCGCCATCCACGGCGCGCTGATGCTGTCGACGCAGGGCGACGACATCGACCAGATGGTCACCGCCGAGCGCCTCGCCATCCTCAAAGTGGGCGGCGTCGCCGCCGCCGTCATGATCATGCTGTCGCTGCTGCTCGCCAGCACGATCGCAGGTCCGGTCCGCCGGCTCGCCGACAGCGCCGAGCTGATCCGTCGCCGCATCAGGACCCGCGTCGAGATTCCCGACTTCACCCGTCGTCGCGACGAGATCGGCCATCTCTCCGGTGCGCTGCGCGACATGACCAGTGCACTCTACAGCCGCATCGAAGCGATCGAGATGTTCGCCGCCGACGTCGCGCACGAATTGAAGAACCCGTTGACCTCCTTGCGCTCCGCGGTCGAGACGTTGCCGCTGGCGCGCAACGAGAACAGCCGCGCGCGCCTGCTCGAGGTGATCGAGCATGACGTCAAGCGGCTCGACCGGCTGATCTCGGACATCTCCGATGCCAGCCGTCTCGATGCCGAACTGCAGCGCCAGGATGCGATCCCGGTCGATTTGCGCCGCCTGCTGACGACGCTCGTCTCCGTCGCCAATGAAACCAAGCTCGGCCATGACGTCGCGGTCGAAATGCGTTTCGAGGGCCGCAGCCCGACCGACAATTTCGCCGTGACCGGCCACGATTCGCGGCTCGGACAGGTGGTCTCCAACCTGCTGTCCAACGCACAGTCCTTCTCCGAGCCCGGCAACAAGGTGCGCCTCACCTGCCGCCGCGTGCGCGGAGAGATCGAGATCGTGATCGACGACGACGGCCCCGGAATCCGCGACGACGCGCTGGAGCGCATCTTCGAGCGCTTCTACACCGACCGACCTCATCAGGGCTTTGGCCAGAATTCCGGCCTCGGTCTGTCGATCTCCAAGCAGATCGTCGACGCGCATGGCGGACGCATCTGGGCCGAGAACCGCCCCGGCCCGGCGGACGAGGACGGAGCGCCCAGTGTTGTCGGCGCGCGCTTCGTGGTGAGGCTGCCGGCGCTATGAGCCAAGGCAGCTTGGACGAAGGCGGCCCCAGCATTCACGCCTCGGCGGTCAAGGTTGGAGATCTGGCGGTGCTGATCCGCGGGCCCTCGGGCTCCGGCAAGTCGCGCCTTGCCTTCGATTTGATCATGGCGGGACGTAGCGGCGTGATCGAAAGGGCCGTTCTGGTCGGTGATGACCGTGTCCATCTGGCGACAGTCGGCCGCGAAATTGAGGTCCGCCCCGCTCCGGTCCTGGCCGGCATGATCGAGATCCGGGGGCTGGGAATCCGCCGCTGCGACTTTGTGGAGCATGCGACCGTCGGCCTCGTGGTCGATCTGGACGCGGCGGATGCGGAGCGGCTGCCGCCGGCCGAATCCCTGAAAACAGCCATTTTAGGTGTCGAAATACCGCGAATCCCTGTGGGCCGCGACTATTTGCCCCTCCCTCTGGTTGTCGCGGCCTTGACCACTACCAAGAGTTCATCTTCCGTTAACCCTTCCGGCGATTGTTTGAAGGGAAATGGTAACCATATGAACCCCACACTCGCGACCGAATAGACCGGCGCAGCTCCCCTTATCCATCCGTCTAGATTCAGGGAGATACGCAACATCCCCTCTTGCGCGGGGGCTCTGGATGGTCAAAGTGGCGCGTTCGTGCGGTGCACCAAAAGCGCCCGCGAGGAGTTTTCCGATGATTGGTCTAGTACTTGTGACCCACGGGCGCCTTGCCGACGAATTCAAGGCAGCGCTTGAACATGTCATGGGCCCACAAAAGCAAATCGAAGCGATCACGATCGGCGCCGAAGATGATTCCGATCTCTGTCGAAGCGACATCATCGAGGCGGTTAACCGCGTCGATTCCGGCGATGGCGTCGCGATCCTCACCGACATGTTCGGCGGCACGCCATCCAACCTGGCAATATCCTGCATGAGCCGGCCGAAGGTCGAAGTGCTCGCGGGGATCAACCTTCCCATGCTGGTGAAGCTGGCCAAGGTGCGCGAGGAGCGTCCGCTCCCCGACGCGATCGCGATGGCCCAGGAAGCCGGCCGCAAATACGTCACCATCGCCAGCCGCGTCCTCGCCGGCAAATGAGCGACGAAGCGCCGCAAGCCGGGACGGGCGTGCCCGCGGGCGCGATCTCCAAGGACCTCCTGATCATCAACAAGCGCGGCCTGCACGCGCGGGCCTCCGCGAAGTTCGTCCAGGCCGTCGAGCGCTTCAGCGCGCAGGTCTGGGTGACGCGCGGCGGCGAAACCGTCGGCGGCACCTCGATCATGGGCCTGATGATGCTCGCCGCCGGTCCCGGCACCACCATCACGGTCGCCGCTGCCGGCGATGATGCCGAAGCCGCGCTCGCGGCGATCACCGAACTCGTTGAAAGCAAATTCAACGAGGAAGGGATTTAGGCGGCGCCGCCTCGATCACTTCCCCGGCGGCGCGATGTAGATGTTCCAGCTCATCGACGGACCGGCCTTGCCGTGGGTGAAACGGCGCGTCGTCATCACGATGCGCTCGGCATTCGGCGCAACCTCGGACACCCATTTCTCGAACGCCGGCAGGCGGCCGTCGGCCGGATCGAACACGCCGATGAAGCCGTATCTCTTGACGTCATCGGGCGAAATCAACCCGGACCCCCAGGTTTCGAGCGGCGTGAACGCGGCCGGATGATCCGGGCTGTAGAACACCATCGGCTGGATCGACTCCATGGTGCCGGCGACGACCGCCCAGCGCGAGGCGAAGCGCGCGTGCCAGGCCTGCGTCAGCTCGCGCGCGAGATCCGAGCGCGCGCCATAGGTCGCCGTGTTGCCGGCATTGGCCGCCATCTCCCGCGCGGCGATCCAGGGCGAGGCAATGAGCGTGGCGACGCTGAGCACCAGCCAGATCGCGACAATGTTGAACAGCGCCGCACTCTGCACCCGCAAGGCCGGGATCGCGACCAGCGCGAGCGGCACCAGAAAGAACAGCGAGATGCCCCAATCGGTCTTCATGTAGATGCTGAACGCCAGCGCGCCGAGCGCGGGGCCGACCGCGACGATGATCTGGATGATCCAGACGTTGCGCGCCTGCGAAAGGTTCACGCTGGAATTCGCGCCGCGCGCCCAGGCCCGCGTGACGATGCGCGCGGGCGCATGCAGGAGCAGCCTGAACCAGGGCGGCACCAGCGCCATCGCCAGCGCGGCCAGCGCCACCGGCAATGCCAGCAGCGCGACATTATGCAGGGCATAGCCGGCCACGAGCTGATGCACCTGGCCGCTGTCCTCGAGGCTGTAGGTGTCGCCCGCATAGGTCAGCGGCACGAAATGCGCGTCCGCCAGCCAGACGATGTGCGGGATCATCGCAACCACCATCGTCGCGATCGCAATCCACGGCGCCGGCGACCACAGGAAGTTCAATCGCTCCGGATGGATTAGCGCGGCAAGCCCGATGGCGCCGATCATGGTCAGCACCCAGTACTTGGTCATCAGCGCCAGCGCGCCGGCAAGGCCGAGCAAGACTCCGGATTGCCAGCTCCGCTTCTCGAACGCATTGAGATAAGCGAGCACGAGGAGCGGCAAGGTGACGAGCTGGAGCAGGTCGGGATTGTACTTGAAGCCCTTGAAATTGAAGATCGGGTAGAGCGCGACCATCACCACGACCAGGAACGCGCGCCGCGCATCCACCACGCGCAACGCGATGAGCCAGCAGATCACCATACCGGTGCCGACGGTCGCCATCGCGAGCGCATAGGTCGCCCAGTCCGTCGGCGGGAACATTGTGAACCAGAGGCCGGCGACCCAGCCCGACAAGGGCGGGTGCTTGCCATAGCCCCAGAGGAATTTCTGGCCCCAGCCCCAGGCTTCCGCGACGTCCATGTGAACGTCTTGCGCGGCCTTGAGGTTGATCAGGATGAAGGTCCAGAGCACCGCATGCAGGATGGCGAGCTGGATCACCAGCCAGAGGCGCGCCTCGGGGCGGGTGGCGCTGGCAACCAGCCAGGCCCGGAAACGCATCAAACTCACCCGGGCTTTCGCGCGTGGCCGGGTGGAGGGGATCGATGTTGTAGACATGGCCGCTTGGGTAGCGCGTTTCGCGC
Source organism: Bradyrhizobium sp. Ken01 (assembly GCF_055807355.1). Lineage (NCBI taxonomy): Bacteria > Pseudomonadati > Pseudomonadota > Alphaproteobacteria > Hyphomicrobiales > Nitrobacteraceae > Bradyrhizobium > Bradyrhizobium sp. Ken01. Next base: position 92,492 of record NZ_JBVVPC010000030.1, on the reverse strand, counting down.
TTGAGTGAAATCAGCTTGGCGTGAATGAATGACGGCCTGGAGCACGGAAACGATACGGAATCACCGGGCCAGTAGTTCCGGGCGATATTCAAAGTGCATCGTGTCGTAATGATACCATTTGCCTCCCCAGATGAACCCGTGGCGTTCGAAGATATCGACGATCTCCTGCGGCATCCTGTTCTTGTACGGGATCGACTTTCCGCGGCCCGCCCACAGCCAATAATCGGAATATCGCAGGTTCAGATCGATCGCGACGGCATAGCCATGCATGCTCATCTTACCGGTATCGACGACCGGCCGGCACGACAGCACGCCGGCAATGGGAAAGGCTGCGGCCCTCAGCGCTGGTTCGAGCTTGTCGATTTCCGCCGACACCTCCTTGAGCCGATCCGCGACGCCATTGATCCGCGTCACCTGGACCGCCTTCCCCCATGATCGCGGCAACCAGGTGATGGTCACGAGATTCCGCTGCACCGCTCCAGCACGGCAGTCGCCATACATCTTCGTGAAGAACGCTTCGTTCCGGAATCTGCCGGGATCGGCGTTCAACGCGGGCGGCGCAGAAGCCCCTACGGGATAGGCCAACCGGAGCTGGTCGATGATCGAGGCATTGCGCAGCCGCTGGTCAAACGATTTGTCGTCGACACCATCGTCCACCGGCATCTTGGTGCCATCGCGCCACGAAATTTGCTTGCCATCGTGGCCGGTCAGGAAATCGGGATAGGCACGCACCAGCTGATCCAGAAGTTCGGTTCTGGTTTGAGCGTCCGCCGGCACCGACGCAGCCACCAAGGCGACGACGATCTGCGCTGCCCGCAATGCGATTGTCATCGACGCCTGCCGGCCTGATCGAGCAGCGCGGCATTCGTCTCCTCGATCGAATTGAGCTTCGGATTCCATGTGTTGGGAGAGTACCACGGGAAGCGTTCAAAACGGGCCTTGAGATCTGCCGCCTCGAAATATCGCCCCCGCCGCGCGTAGATCTCGTTGCGTGCGATACGGATTTCCTCGTTCGACAGCCCGCGCAGATCCGCCGGCGTGAGCAGGCGTCGATCTGAATCGGGAAGGATGAAGCTGCCTTGAACCGGGCCGCCGGATTCATAGCGGTCGATCAGGGCGACGTTTGCCTTCTCGACGGCGTTCAGCGGCGGGTCCCAGGTGCGGGGTACATACCAGGAGAACTTGCTGAACCTCGCCGTCAGTTCGGGCGAGTTGAAGTAGCGCCCTCGCCGCGCAAAGATTTCGTTGCGGGCGAGGCGCAGCTCTTCCTTGCTCAGCGTCTTCAAATCGCCGTCGGCAAGCAGCCGGCTATCCGAATCCGGGAAAAGGAAATCCGATTGGGTTCTCGCAACCGGAGGTGTGGAAAGCGGAAGGTTCGCAGGGGGCGACGTGACCGTCGCCGGCACGTTGACCGGCGCGACCTGCACTGCAGGCGCACCTGAAAAGTAGAATGATCCATCGATCGGCGAGCTGGAGACCCAGGGCTGTTGCGAGCTACCGGTCGCGCGCTTGACGATGAGCCCCACCTGATTGAACGCCTGGAGCACGTCGAGCCCGGGTCTCTGCATCGTCTCGACCAGCGCCCGCGTGTAGGGGCTGTGTCCATCGGATCCGTCGAGCGCGACGTTGCCCGGTTGTGTGGCATAGGAGAGCAGCGTTCCCTCCGGCGCCCGGATTTGCGCCAAACCTCCGTCGGAGCCACGGAGGCCGCGACCACCGAACGGATTGTTCCTGCATGCATCGAGAATGACGATGTTCAGCTTGGTTCCTGCGCCGTCCATCTGCCGCAGCACCAGCGCGGCGTCGACCATCTGGAAATCCACATCGGACTCGCGTGTCGGATTCGCCGAGACCGGAACGAGATAGTTGGTGCCGCGGACCTGGATGCCGTGTCCGGCGTAGTAGAACAGGGCGACATCTGCGCCGATCAACTGGTTGCCGAAACGTTGGACCGCATTGTCGAAGCCTGCCTTGTCCAGCTCGACCTGGGCGCCGCCGCCGACCAGCGCGAAGCCGAGCCTATGCAAGGTATCGGCCACCAGCAGCGCGTCATTTCTGGGATTTTCCAGCCGCGACACGTTCTGGTAGGCGGAATTGCCTATGACGAGGGCCACGCGTTTTTCAGCCGCGGCCGGGAAGGCGAAACACGCCGCAAACAACAAAGCGGAAAGGCGCTTCCAATGCATTGCCTGTTTCCATGACAGAAAGCCGGAAAACTAGCAGAGGCGGTCGCTGAAATCGATGGCAGGGAGGCTGGAGATTGCAGCGGCTGGCGGATCGATGCCGTCCACCCTCCTGGTCCCGCGGGAGGCAGGGCCGGCTGCCCCGTCCCGGACGCGCAGGCGCACTGCCGGACGCGCCTTCTGGGACGCAGCAGGACCAAGTGAATGGTTGCCGCACGGGGATGTGAGTGGTATCCCGCGCCCATGACGACCGTCCCCATTTCCAACATCCGCAATTTCTCCATCGTCGCCCATATCGACCATGGCAAATCGACGCTGGCCGACCGCCTGATCCAGATGACCGGCGGCCTCACCGACCGGGAAATGGCGGGCAAGGAGCAGGTGCTCGATTCCATGGACATCGAGCGCGAGCGCGGCATCACCATCAAGGCGCAGACGGTCCGCCTCGCCTACCGCGCCAAGGACGGCAAGGATTACATCTTCAACCTGATGGACACGCCCGGCCATGTCGACTTCGCCTACGAAGTCTCGCGGTCGCTGGCGGCGTGCGAGGGTTCCCTGCTGGTGGTCGACGCCAGCCAGGGCGTCGAAGCCCAGACGCTCGCCAACGTCTACCAGGCACTCGACAACAACCACGAGATCGTCCCGGTCCTGAACAAGGTCGACCTTCCCGCCGCAGAGCCCGAGAAGGTCAAGCAGCAAATCGAGGACGTCATCGGCATCGACGCGTCGGACGCGGTGATGATCTCGGCCAAGACCGGCCTCGGCGTGGCCGATGTGCTGGAAGCCATCGTCACCCGCCTGCCGCCGCCTAAGGGCGATCGCGATGCGACGCTGAAGGCGCTGCTGGTCGACAGCTGGTACGACGTCTATCTCGGCGTGGTGGTGCTGATCCGCGTCGTCGACGGCGTCATGAAGAAGGGCAGCCGGGTTCGCATGATGGGCACGGGCGCTGCCTATGACATCGAGCGCGTCGGCTTCTTCACGCCGAAGATGACGCAGGTCGACGAGCTCGGCCCCGGCGAGATCGGCTTCATCACCGCCGCGATCAAGGAAGTGGCCGACACCCGCGTCGGCGACACCATCACCGACGACAGGAAGCCTGTCACCGAGATGCTGCCGGGCTTCAAGCCGGCGATCCCGGTGGTGTTCTGCGGCCTGTTCCCGGTCGATGCCGACGACTTCGAAACACTGCGCGCCGCGATGGGCAAGCTGCGTCTGAACGACGCCAGCTTCTCGTTCGAAATGGAAACCTCGGCCGCACTCGGCTTCGGCTTCCGCTGCGGCTTCCTCGGCCTGTTGCACCTCGAGATCATCCAGGAGCGGCTGTCGCGCGAGTTCGATCTCAATCTGATCGCGACCGCGCCGAGCGTCATCTACAAGATGAAGCTCAACGACGGCACCGAGATCGAGATTCACAATCCCATCGACATGCCTGATGTGGTCAAGATCGCGGAGATCCAGGAGCCCTGGATCGAGGCCACGATCCTCACCCCCGACGAATATCTCGGCAGCGTGCTGAAGCTGTGCCAGGACCGGCGCGGCGCGCAGAAGGAACTGACTTACGTCGGCTCCCGCGCGATGGTGAAATACGATCTGCCGCTCAACGAGGTCGTGTTCGACTTCTACGACCGTCTGAAGTCGGTCTCCAAGGGCTACGCCTCGTTCGACTATCATCTCACCGACTACAAGCCGGCCGATCTGGTCAAGATGCAGATCCTCGTCAACAACGAGCCGGTCGACGCGCTCTCGATGCTGGTGCATCGTACCCGCGCGGAGGGGCGCGGCCGCGCCATGGTCGAGAAGATGAAGGATTTGATCCCGCCGCACATGTTCCAGATCCCGATCCAGGCGGCGATCGGCGGCAAGGTGATCGCGCGCGAAACCGTCCGCGCGCTGCGCAAGGACGTCACCGCAAAGTGCTACGGCGGCGACATCACGCGTAAGCGCAAACTTCTGGAGAAGCAGAAGGAAGGCAAGAAGAAGATGCGGCAGTTCGGCAAGGTCGACATCCCGCAGGAAGCTTTTATTGCCGCGCTGAAGGTGGACAGCTGAGGCGAGCGCCTCGCCCGCCTCGATCGAGACGAGACAAGTTCGGTCCGCGCTATTCGGGCCAGAAAATAAAAATCGCGAAAACAACCCCATGCACAGTAGCGAGGGGCTTGTTCGGATTGAGGTTTTGATTTTCAGAATTTCGTTTGACCTGTCGGGCAAAACAGGGGCATAATGTCACCATGCAGCACGTGGCAATGCCGTGCGCATGAGACGCAGCATCGTCCTCCGAACGCTTTGGGAAGATGTGGACTTCAGCCGAATTGCTTCTACGTCGGAGGCAGCGTCACCCCCGTCAACTCGCCCAGTCTGTCCAGAAGCCGCTCCTGAAAATCGGGATCGGTCGCTTCGTGCGCCGGCTCCTGTTGGCGGATGTCATGCCAGTAGCGACCGCTGACCAGGGCGGCGGGATCATCGCTCACCGCCAGCCAGGTCTGCGTCCGTTGTCCGGTGACCACACCGACCGGCGCTCCGGCACCGCCCATTTTGGTGCGCGCCCAGCCGGGATCGACGGCGTTGCTCAGCACCTGCGGCCAACGCCGCGCCAAGGCAAAGGCCAGTGCGACCATGTGCAGCTTGCTCTCCGCGTACGCCTTGGCGGGATCCCAGGTTCGCTTCGTCCAGTCGAGATCGCCTAACGATCCCTCTCCGCCGCGATGAAGCCCGCTGCTGAGATACACCAGCCGATCGGGGCGCTTCATCAGGGCGGTGAGCAAATAGGGCGCGAGCGTGTTGACCGCCAGGGTGGAGGCGTGGCCTTCGGGCGTCGGGCCGCGGCTGCGCTCGGTATAGACCCCGGCGTTGTGAATGACCGCGTCCATTCGTCCGATGGCGTTGACCTGATCTGCCACGTGCCTCGTCTGGGCGGCGCTCTTGAGATCGCCGATCACGACCCGTGCGGAACGCGATTCAAGCTCGGAGATTGCCGCCGCACGTTCCGCCGATCGAGCGTGCAGGACGACCTGGTGGCCCTGTTCGAGGAGAGACTGGGCAGCTGCGCGGCCCAGACCGTCCGTGCTGCCCGTGATGAAGACGATTGCCATTGCCGCTCCTGTTCGATCCCCCCGCTTCGGTGCCTCCGTCGAAAGCTCAAGGAGAATGCAACATGTTCGACTGATCATGCCGCGCGCAGCTCGCTGCGAACGAAGACATCACAACCGAACAATCTTCCAGGATGCGCATTAACATCCGATAAGTTGGGAATGACCGCATGTCGAATTTCGTCATGCTGCTGGTCGAGGATGACTCGCTCCAGCGCGAAGTTCTATCCGACCTTCTCAAGGACGAAGGGTTTGAAGTCGTCGAATGTGCCACCGCGGAAGCGGCGGAGCTTATCGTGGCGTCGACGGGCACGGAGCTACGGGCGCTCATCACCGATCACAACCTCGCGGGCAGAATGACCGGGCTCGAACTCGCAGAGTACGCACGCAGTGCTCATCCGGGGCTCAACATCGTGCTGATGTCCGGGACAATGATGGCGCCGCTGCCGCCCAACACGATTTTTTTGCACAAGCCGTTTGCGCCCGCCCATTTGCTGGCGGCCGTGTAGAATCAGGATGCCCTCGAGGGTCATCCGCCCGAATTTTCCGCGCCGACGGCGTTCTCGCTCTCCGGCACCGTCAGCCGGACAGAGTGACCCTGCCGCATGGCGAGCGACGCAGCCGCGACAGCCGCCTCGAAAGCGGCTTCCTTGGTCTGGTAGGTGTTCCGGATTTCGCCATCGTGGTCGACGTGCCAGGCACCGTCCCTGCCAACGATATCATAGGCTGCGAGGCCCATCGTCTATCCCTCCATCATGCGTCCGGTGTTGCCTTGGACGCCTGGGTGCTGCTCACCGGGTCCGACGCCGGGAAACTGTCCTTCAAGCCCTTTTCCAACTCGTCGTCCTTGGCCTTATCGCGTCGGATGCCACGTTTGAGATCTTCCGCGTTCTTGTCCGGCGGTGCCGGATCGAATTTCTCGGTCATGCAAGAGTCCTTTCATGACCTAAAACGCGTTGAGCTGATGACCGTTCCTCTCAAGGAACTAACGCAATCGCGGCTTGCTGTCGGCGGGAAAACCAGAAAAGCGCCCGCAGCGCTCATTTATTCAGGTTGCGCCCACCGCTACAACACATCTTGGGATAGTATTGCGCATTCCTTCCAATCAGGGGAATGCGATGAAAGCTTCGGTTTTTGCGCTAGGGGGCTTGATCATTTTGTCGATCACCGGAGCGAACGCAGCTCCCAAGGCCACTGCTGCCCCGACCACGGCAGCCAGCCCGGTCGCATGTTCCACCTCGGGTGGCGGCTTCGGGAGCTACCCGTCGGGCTGCCGAAAGGGAGCAAACTTCAAGACCTACAATGAATGCAAGGAATCAGGCGTCAAGCGCGGCTGGAGACACGAAGACATGGCGTGGTACTGCAGCGGGCTGGGACTGCAATAGCGAGCGGTCATTGTGCTTTTCACGGCCGCGAACCCGGCGCGACGACTGGAGCGACCTATGGAATGCACAATCCGGCCCGCACTCGCAGATGATGCCAATGAGATCAGCGCGGTCATCTTGCGGGCGCTGCGGGAGACGAACGCAAAGGACTATGCGGACGGGATCATCGAAAGGATCGCGCATAGCTTCAGTCCCGAAGCCGTACGGCGGCTGATCGGACTACGCACCGTCTTTGTCGCCACGATCCGCAGCCGCATCGTTGCGACCGCAGGTCTCGACGGAAATGTGGTCCGCACCGTCTTCGTGGCTCCCGATGTTCAGGCCCGGGGTATCGGCAAGCTGCTGATGGCCGAGATTGAGCGCACGGCGCGCGCACGAAACGTTGCTTCGCTGACCGTCCCCTCTTCCGTCACCGCCGAGACTTTCTACGCGCGGCTCGGGTTCAAGGCGGTGCACGACAGCCATCATGGTGACGAACGCACGATCATCATGGAGCGCCTGCTAAAGGACCCGATCTAGATCCAGCTTGGGCCGTTCTCTGGGATTCAGCGGCCTGATGCTTGTTGTCTGCCAACCCGTGCGCGTGCGCAGGGACGTCGCCGCGAAACGCATCACGCGCACGCGCAAGCTTTCAGGTGAAGCAGCCCGCAGGATGGATTGAGCTCTTGCGAGACCCATCGCCCGACGAGTGCAGCCTAGAAGTTTGTGGGTTTCGCTTCCGCTCTACTCCTAGGGGCTGACATCGCCGCCTTGCCCTCTCCCGGCAGATCGGTCACCATCCCTGCTGCGCACCATCAACAAGACCAAAAGCGCAGAGGAAACGGATGAGTAAGCCATCAGGCTTCAACTACGGCTGGGTCGTTGTCGCCGCGGGTGCGCTGATGACATGCGTCGGCTTCGGCACGATGCTGTCCCTTGCGGTCTTCCTGCAGCCGATCTCGGACTCGATGGGATGGTCGCGCGCCGGTGTGTCGGCGGCGGCGACGATCGATTTCCTCTGCATGGGTGCTGCCGCGTTTGTCTGGGGCACGCTGTCGGACCGGTTTGGCACCCGCATCGTGGTTCTTGCCGGAAGCGTTCTGTTGGGGCTCGGTCTCGTGGCCGCGAGCCAGGCCGCAAGCCTGTGGCAATTCCAGCTGTGCTTCGGCGTGCTGATCGGCGTTGCCGCCGGCAGCTTCTACGCGCCGATGATGGCGCTCGCGAGCGCCTGGATCGAGACCAACCGCAGCCTTGCGGTGGCGCTGGTCTCCGCCGGCATGGGCGTGTCGCCGGTGACGATCGCGCCGACCGCAAGCTGGCTGATCACCGCCTACGACTGGCGCACCGCGATGCTGGTGATCGGCATCGCGGCGTGGGCGCTGCTGATCCCCGCCAGCTTCCTGGTGCGCTCCGCGCCGGCAGCGACTGGGCCCACAACGGCGAATACCGCGCCGGAGATGGAGTTGACCGGGTCGCAGGCGCTGCGCACGCCGCAATTCATCGCGCTCGCGGCGGCGCATTTCGCCTGCTGCGCCGCGCATTCCGGCCCGATCTTCCACATGGTATCCTATGCGATGGTGTGCGGCATCGCCCCGCTCACGGCGGTGACGGTCTACAGCGTCGCCGGTGTCTCCGGGCTTGGCGGGCGCCTGCTGCTTGGCGCGGCTGCCGATCGCATCGGCGCCAAACCGGTGCTGGTCGCCGGGCTGTTCGTGCAGGCGATGTGCATCGCGACTTATCTCGCGGTGGCCCAGCTCGGCGAATTCTACGCGCTGTCCGTCGTGTTCGGTCTCGCCTATGGCGGGGTGATGCCGCTCTATGCGGTGCTGGTCCGCGAGTTCTTCGGCGCGCGCATCATGGGCACGGTGTTCGGCGCGGTGTCGGCCTTCGCGAGCCTCGGCATGGCAATCGGGCCGTGGGCCGGCGGTCTCGTGTTCGACAATTTCCAGCGCTACACATGGTTGCATGCGGGCTCCTTCGCCATCGGGCTCGCCGCCGTCGCGGTGGCACTGAGCTTCCCGACCAGACGCAAGCAAACGCTCGACCTTGGCCGCGCCGCGGCCTGGCGAGGTGGCTCATGAACAGGCCGCAAGTCTTCGATCAAGGCCATGATCTCGTCGAACGCGCCCGCGCCATCGCGCCACTGATCGCGGGCGAGGCCGACGAGATCGAGCGGTCGCGGCGGCTGACGCCGGCCGTCGTCTCTGCGCTGATCGAGAACGAGCTCTATCGCGCGCTGCTGCCGCAGAGTCTTGGCGGCGTCGAAGCCGCGCCGGAAGCCTTCATGCAGATGCTGGAGGAGATCGCGAAAGCGGATGCTTCCACCGCCTGGTGCCTCGGCCAATGCAGCGTCTGCGCGATGATCGCAGCTTCGCTCGACCACGACACCGCGCAGGAGATCTTCAACACGGCGCCGGGCATTCTCGCGTGGGGCGCGATCGCGCATGAGGCGCGCATCGTCGAGGGCGGCTATCGCGTCACGGCGCGCTGGGACTTTGCCTCGGGCTCGCGGCAGGCGAGCTGGCTCGGGGCGCATGTCCGCATCGTCGGGGCCGACGGCGCGCCGCGGAAAAATGCAGACGGCTCGGCGGAGGTGCGCACCATCCTGTTTCCGGTCGCGAGCGCCGTGCTGCACGACGTCTGGCAGGCGATCGGGCTCGCCGGCACCGGCACCGATTCCTACGAGGTCGCCGACCTGTTCATCCCCCAGCGCTTCACCGCGTTTCGCGACGTGCCGTCCGCGCTACGCGAGCAGGGTCCGGTTTACAGGATCGGCACCGGCTCGACGTTCAGCCTCGGCTTTGCCGCGGTGTCGCTCGGCGTGGCACGGGCCACGCTGGATGCCGCAATTGCACTGGCGCGCGGCAAGCATCAGTCGCTGGCGGCCAACGCCATGCACGACAACCAGGCGGTCCAGGGCCTGATCGGCCGCACCGAGGGGGACCTGCGGGCCGCGCGCGCTTATCTCTATGCGACGGCAAGTGCGATGTGGCGCGATCTCTGCGCGACCGGCGCGTACAGCGCGGCGCATCGGAGCTCGGTTCGCCTCGCCGCGACCTGGACCATCCACCAGTCGGCCAAGGTGGTCGACACCGCCTATCACATGTCCGGCGCCACGGCCGTATTCCGCAGCAATCCGTTCGAGCGACGGTTTCGCGACATGCACGCCATCGCCCAGCAGATCCAGGCGCGCGACACGCATTACGAGGATGTCGGTAAGATGATCCTTTCAGGGGACCGCTGACGTCGACCAGTTACGAAAGTGCACGCACGCTGACCTATATTGAGCTCACCATCCGGCGTCTTCGCCGCTGAACCTTTGCGGATTTCCTCGGACCAATTTCTATAGCTACAAAAACGACGGCTTTTCCGCCGTGACCGCGCCGACCATTTGGAAGTGATAATTCGAATTGTTTTTTGCGCGCTGCATTTGCGCAAGAGAGGTCCGTTATGGGCCGAACAGCTGGCAGGAAAGTCAGTTGCCATGCCATTCAGGGGCGTTCGCCGGGATGGCACCATGGTGGCATTCTCATTGTTGCCACCCTCTGCATCGCATGCACTCTCCTGTTTGCGAGCGAAGCCGTGGCTCAATGCTCGGCGCGAGACGTCCTGCGGAATCAGCTGAAGCTCAAGCAGGCGCCGTCTGATCGGCCGCAAGTCCCAATCAAATCCGCCGTCGATCTCCCCGCGTGGAAGACGATCCGGATCGGGACGTTTGCAAACTTCTTCGCCCTCAGCAACGCTTTGGATGCGGCAGGTTGCGGCATCGGAAACTCGGCTGGCGAAATTCTCGCGCGGCCGACGTTTACCGTTAGCGCCACGAAAACGAGCGTAGAGCTTTTCACGGTGTCGGCAGCCGAACTTGGCTTTCGGACCGACACGGCGTTGCTGGCGAACATCTACGCGCGCGCCAAACAGTTGGGTTTCGGCTTGGCGGCTGCAGAAGTCGGACCCCAACTGAGGCTTCAATATTTCGACCAGCCGATCGGTGAGTTTCTCATCATCGGAATGGAGCCAATCAGGACCTGGCAAGGCGCGCCCGTCATCTTGAATGTCGCCAATGGCGGCGCGGGACTCATCCTCATCGGCCAGGATGGCAGCGCCGACGCACAGATCCCCGCGGTATCCCGCTTCGTATTCGTGCGGAGCAACCAAACCGCTCCTGCCGAGGGGCATGAGGCCGTATCGCTTGTCGGTCACTGAACTTTCAACTGTGCGCAGCTCAAGACGCAAGCCGACATCCCGCAGCCTAGGCCACCAGCGCAGCGTCTTCCTCGCCTACTCCATCGATGCCCCGTTGCGCGGCGAGCAGGCTGATGATCTCCGCATTCGGCCGGGCCTTGCTGAACAGAAACCCCTGGCCTTCGTCGCAGCCCTCAGTGCGGAGGCAGCTCAGCTCGGCCTCGGTCTCGACGCCTTCGGCGGTGATGGTGACGCCGAGGCCTTTGCCGAGGCTGACGATGGAGCGGATGATCGCCTGGGCCTCGCGATTGGCGCCGAGATCGCGCACGAAGGACTGGTCGATCTTGATCTTGTCGAAGGGGAAGCTGCGCAGATAGCTCAGGCTGGAATAGCCGGTGCCGAAATCGTCCATCGAGATGCGCACGCCGAGCGCGCGCAGCGCATGCAACGTCGCCAGCACCTGGGCGCTCTTTTCCAGCAGCAGCGTCTCCGTGATCTCGAGCTCGAGCCGCCGCGGCGGCAGGCCGGAATGCTTCAGCGCATCCGTCACCACCGAAAGCAGATTGCCGCTGCGGAACTGGAGCGGCGACAGGTTGACGGCGACGCGGACGTCGTCCGGCCAGGTGGCGGCGTCGTGACAGGCTCGGCGCAGCATCAAACCGCCGAGCGGATTGATCAGCCCGGTTTCTTCCGCAACCGGTATGAACTCGGCCGGCGAGACCATGCCGCGCTCGGCATGCGGCCAGCGCACCAGCGCCTCGAAGCCGGTGATGCGGCCGCTCTGGAGGTCGATCAGCGGCTGGTAGTACGGCCGGAGCACGTCGTTCTGGATCGCGTCGCGCAGCTCGACCTCGATCTTGCGGCGGGTCTGCGCTTTCGCATCGAGCGCCGCCTCGAAGAACGCGAACGAGCCGCGCGCATCCAGCTTGGCACGCGACAGCGCCATGTCGGCACTCTTGAGCAGCTTTTCGGAATCGTCGCCGTCGCCCGGCGCCATCGCGATGCCGATGGAGGCGCTGATCACCACGGAATGGCCGTCGAGCAGATAGGGATCGGCGATGGCTTCGAGCAGGCGCTTCGCCAACAGCACCGCATCCTCGGGACGCGTCAGGCCGCTCTGCACGATCGCGAACTCGTCCGAGTTCAACCTCGCCAGCGCGTCCTCCTCGCGCAAGGTCGAACGCAGCCGCTTGGCGACGCCGCGCAGCAGCTTGTCGCCGACCGCGTGCCCCAGCGTGTCGTTGACCGCCTTGAAATTGTCGAGCCCCAGCATCAGCAGGGCGACCTTGTCGGTGCTGCGCCTCGTATGCAGCAGCATCTCGTCGACCTGCTGGCGCAGCAGATTGCGGTTTGGCAGACCGGTCAGCCCGTCATGCTGGGCCATGAAGGCGAGCCGCGCCTCGGCGCGCTTGCGCTCGGTGATGTCCATCAGCGCGAGCAGCACCGCGGGCCGCTCGGCATAGGTCAGTTCGCGGGAATAGATCGCAAGGTCGATCAACGCGCCGTCGGCCTTGACGTGCTTCCAGGTGCGTCCGGCCTGCTCCTCACCGGCCGAAGCGGCGGTCCAGGGCGGCTCACTGTCGAAAGCCTGAAGGGAGCGGATCGTCAGCCGCTCGAAGTCGGCGCGGCTGTAGCCGTAATGGGCGACCGCGGCATCGTTGACGCCGAGGATGCGCTCGTCGTCCAGCGCGCAGACGATCATGGGGACCGGATTGCCGTCGAACAGCAGGCGGAACGAGGCCTCGCGCTGCTTCAACTCGGTGATGTCGACGCGCAGGCCGACGACGCCGCCGTCGTCGGTCAGCCGCTCGTCGATCAGGATGACGCGGCCGTCCGCCAGCTTCTGCTCGTGGCGCGAGCCGGGCTGATAGAGCTTTTGCAGCCGCTCGGCGATCCATTCTTCCTCATGGCCGGCGGCCTCGGGATAGTCGCCGCGGGCGACGCCGATGCGCAGCGTGTCCTCGAGGCGCGCGCCTTCCTCGAACAGATCGGCAGTCTTGCTGTAGATTTCCGCGTATTGCTTGTTCCAGAGGACGTAGCGGCCTTCGGCATCGAGAAACACGATGCCTTGCGGCAGAATGTCGATGGCCTGGCGCAGGCGCTCATGGGATTTGCGCGCTTCCGCGATCGCGGCCTCGGCACGGCCGCGCAGAACTTCGTCGCGTTCGAACGGAGGATGAGGGGCGCGCGCAAAGCGCGGCTTGCGCGGGTGCAGGCCGGACCTGCCAAGCACGCCGCCCTTTCGCTTTTTCGGCTTTCGAAACCCCAAACTCAACTTCACTCGTCCCAGTCGCGCCCAGCGATCGCAACTCTTGGGGCAAGTGTCTGAAAAAAAGGTAATCTTGGGTGGCATGACGATGGGACGCACGGTCTGGCAGTCTCGGAAAAACAGCCCTCATTGCCCGTTTGCAAGGCGCGGCAGTGCTGATGGGCGCTCCAGGCCCATCGCATTGTCGTCATCGGAGAACGAGATGGCGCAGAATTGCGCGCTGCCTTGAATCATTTCCGGGATCGCGCGCGATTGCATGCAGAAGGGCGTGAGTACGCGTCTCGCGCACGAATTTTGGTCAATGCATGAGAGGGTTATCGCGTGGTTAAAAAACGGCCGGCCGACGCCGCGGAACTGCGACTTTTGAACGAAATTTCGGCGGAACGACTGTTTCTTAACCCTGACGCGGTGTTGGGCTATAAGAATGTCAGCATGAGTCCCCGCCGCCTCGCCCCTCTCCTGCTCGTCATGACGCTCCTGGCCGCCGGCGACGCGCTGGCCCAGGACAAGGGCAGCGTCAACCCAAAGCCGCTGCCGCCGCTCGCCAATCCGAACGATCCCAATATCGGCGCCAAGGAGCTGTTCGCGCGAAAGCTGCTGCCGTCGAAGGGACCGGCGCACGTCATCGGCTCCTATGTGAAGGGCTGCATCGGCGGCGCCGAGCAGATGCCGCTCAACGGCGACAACTGGCAGGTGATGCGGTTGTCGCGTAATCGCAGCTATGGTCACCCCGCGATGATCGCGCTGATCAAGCGGCTTGCGGCGAGGGCGCACAAGGACGCGGGATGGCCGGGCATCCTGGTCGGCGACATCGCCCAGCCGCGCGGCGGGCCAGCGCTGTCCGGCCATGCCAGCCACCAGATCGGCCTCGATGCCGACATCTGGCTGACGCCGATGCCTGACCATCGCTTGTCGCGCGAGGAGCGCGAGGACATGTCGGCGGTGATGATGGTGCGCCCGGACCGGCTCGACATCGATCCGAAGGTGTTCACGCCGGGCCATGTGCTGGTGCTGCGCGACGCGGCGCAGGAGCCGGCGGTACAGCGGATCTTCGTCAATGCCGCGATCAAGAAGGCGCTGTGCCGCGAGGCCAAGGGCGACCGTTCCTGGCTGTCGAAGATCCGGCCGTGGTGGGGCCACGACTATCACTTCCACATCCGCATGCACTGCCCGGCGGGCGCGAGCGACTGCGAGGGCCAGCCGTCGCAATCCGAGGACGAAGGCTGCAAGCCCTCCGATCTCGCCTATTGGTTCAGCGACGGCGTGCTGCACCCCAAACCCCCGCCGGAGCCGCCGAAGCCGAAACCGCCGATGACGCTGGCGCAGATGCCGGCGGCGTGCAAGGCCGTGCTGCACGCGGGCAACGCGAAGCCGTAAAACTCTCCGCCGGGATGACGAATTCCTGATTGGCGCCATGCGAACCGTCGCCTTTGACCTGTTCCGCCACCCTGTTATGATGACCCAGCGATCGCTTGCCGGACCGTAAGTCCGTCGGGCTTGCCGGAACAGCGCTTCCGCCGGTCGCAAGCCTCATTCAACCAACGCCGTCTTGCGCGCGCCGCCTTGCGTGCCTGAGCGCGCGCATGGAGCGCTTCCGATGTCCCGCCTTTCCGTGCTTTTCTCGGCTTTGTTCGTTCTCGCCGCCGGCCTTTCGCCTGTCGCCGCCGAGGACAAGACCATCACCGTGTTCGCGGCAGCCTCGATGAAGAACGCGCTCGACGAGGTCGACGCGGCCTACACCGCCAGGACCGGCGTCAAGTTCAGCGTCAGCTACGCCGCAAGCTCCGTGCTCGCCAGGCAGATCGAGCAGGGCGCGCCGGCCGATGTGTTCGTCTCCGCCGACACCGACTGGATGGACTACGCGATCTCCAAGAAGACCATCAACGAGTCGACCCGGGTCAATCTGCTCGGCAACAGCATCGTGCTGATCGCGCCGAAGGATTCCAAGATCGACAACGTCGCCATCGCACACGGCTTCGACCTCGCAAAACTCGCCGGCGACGGCAGGATCGCGACCGGCGACGTCAAGTCCGTACCGGTTGGGAAGTACGCCAAGGCGGCGCTTACGAGCCTGGGCGCCTGGCAGGCGGCCGAGCCGAAATTCGCCATGGCCGAGAGCGTGCGTGCCGCGCTGACGCTGGTCGCGCGCGGCGAGGCCAATCTCGGCATCGTCTATTCCACCGATGCCAAGGTCGAGCCCGGTGTGAAGATCGTCGGCACCTTCCCGGCGGATTCGCATCCCGCGATCATCTATCCCTTCGCTGCGACCACGTCAGCAAAGGGCGAGACCAGCGACTATCTCGCCTTCCTGCGCTCGACCGCCGCCAAGACCATTCTGGAAAAATACGGTTTCAAGTTCCTGATCAGCCCCTCCACTTGATTTTGCGATTTGATGCTCGACATCTCTCCCGCCGAATGGACGGCGATCCTGCTCTCGCTCAGGGTTGCCGTGATCGCGACGCTGGTGGCAACGCCGTTCGGCATTGCGCTGGCATGGTTGCTCGCGCGGCGTGATTTCTGGGGCAAGTCGGTGCTCGATGCGCTGATGCATCTGCCGCTGGTGCTGCCGCCCGTCGTCACCGGCTATCTGCTGCTGCTGACCTTCGGCCGCCGCGGCCTCGTCGGCGGCTTTCTGGCGGACCATCTCGGCATCGTCTTCGCCTTCCGCTGGACCGGTGCTGCGCTTGCCTGCGGCCTGATGGCGTTTCCGCTGCTGGTGCGCCCGATGCGGTTGTCGATCGAGGCGATCGACCGCCGGCTCGAGCAGGCCGCCGAGACGCTCGGCGCCACTCCTTTCAAAGTGTTCTTCACGGTGACGTTGCCCTTGGCGCTGCCTGGCGTGCTCGCCGGCATGGTGCTGGGTTTTGCCAAAGCGATCGGCGAGTTCGGCGCCACTATCACCTTCGTGTCCAACATTCCCGGAGAGACCCAGACGATTTCGTCCGCGATTTATTCGCTGATCCAGACCCCCGATGGCGACGCCGCCGCGGGACGGCTCGTGATCGTCTCGATCGTGCTCGCGCTCGGTGCGCTGATCGCCGCCGAATGGTTCGCCCGCCGCGCCACCGCGCGCCTGCACGGGAATTGACCATGCTGCGCGTCGACATCGAAAAGAAGCTCGGCGAGTTTTCGCTGTCCGCCGCCTTCGAAAGCGAGGGCCGCGTCATCGGCCTGTTCGGAGCGTCGGGCGCCGGCAAGACCTCGCTGGTCAACATGATCGCGGGGCTGCTGCGGCCCGACCGCGGCACCATCGTGATCGACGGCGAGACTGTCGACGACAGCGCGGCCGGCATTCATGTCCCGACCTGGCGCCGCCGCATCGGCTATGTGTTCCAGGATGCGCGGCTGTTTCCGCATCTCAACGTCGCGCAAAATCTCGACTATGGCAGGCGGATGAACGGCCTCGCGCCCGATCCGGCGCAGCACAAGCGCGTCATCGAGCTGCTCGACATCGGCGCGCTGCAGGGGCGCCGCCCCGGAAAGCTCTCCGGCGGCGAGCGCCAGCGCGTCGCGCTCGGCCGCGCACTGCTGTCGAGGCCGCGCCTGCTGCTGCTCGACGAGCCGCTCGGCGCGCTCGACGAGGGCCGCAAGCTGGAGATCCTGCCCTATCTGGTGCGGCTGCGCGACGAGGCCAAGGTCCCCATGGTCTATGTCAGCCACGACGTCGCCGAGCTGCGCCAGCTCGCGACGCAGATCGTGATGCTGAAGCAGGGCCGGGTGACGTCGTTCGGCGGGGTGAAGGTGCTGACGTGAGGGAGGTGGCGGCTTGCCGGAACACGCTTCCGCTCCGCGCCCGCTGTCATGCCCCGCGAAGGCGGGGCATCCAGTACGCCGCGGCCCCTCGATTCAATCACGACCGCCTCTGGAATACTGGATTGCCCGCCTTCGCGGGCAATGACAGCGGGGGCTAACGCCCCTTCCGCCGCTTCGGCTTCAGTGCGCTAAACACGCTTTCCAAATCCTCGCTCGCCGGCGCCGCATCGTCATCCAGATGCAGCCGGCTCTCGACATGCAAAAAATGCTCGCGCGAAACCGCGATGGCACGCGCGACGTCGCGGGCGCGAAGGGCTTCGACGATGGCGCCGTGCTCGTCCACCGCGCAGATCGAATCACTGGCGGGTTCGTAGACCGAGACCATCACCGAGGACCGGCTGAGCAGATCGGCGAGGAAGTACGACAGCTCCGCGTTGCCGAGCGCTTCCACCAGATGAACGTGGAACGCGCCCGACAGCCGCACCGAGGCGGCGCGGTCGCCGCGCGTGGCGGCGGCGCGCTCCTCGGCGAGATGCGCCGTCAGCCGCTCGATCAGGGCATCGTCGACACGACGCACGAGCTGCGTCAGCACGCCGGCCTCGAGCACGCGATGCGCCTCGTAGACGCTGCGGACGTCGTCGAGCGTCGGACGCGGCACGCGAGCGCCGCGGTTGGGGATCATCTCCAGCCGCCGCTCGGCGCCGAGCCGATGCAGCACCTTGCGGATGCGCTCGCGCGAGACGCCGAAGATCTCGGCCAGCGGCGGCTCGGCGAGCTTGGCGCCGGCCTTCAGCTTGCCTTCCAGCAGCGCGTGCAGGATGGCCTGATAGACCGCCTCGTCCTCCGCCGGATTGGCCTTGCCGTTCCTCTTGCCGCTTCCCTTGTCGTCTCGCCTACGCTGCGTCGCCATGGTGGTAGCTAGGCCCAAAGACTGCGCAGCGTCACCTCCAAAAAATGTGCACATTTGCCTTGTCGGCATGCAGGCGCCGCGCAGGGGGCAGGATCACCATCCGCTCAGCCCATTGATACAACTCATAATTAATAAAATGTGCACATTTGGCACGGCGCTTGCTGCGTCCTCGCTGCAAGCTTTACGCACAACAAACGGGACATGCCCATGCACACCCCCTCCCGACGCAGCGTTTTGACCTCCGGCGCGGCCCTGGCCGCGATCATTGCCGCCCCGGCGCGGCTGCGCGCCGCGCCCAGGGAGATCGTCATCGGCGGCCCCGCGGGCGCCGCGAAATATTTCAATGCCGATTTGTTTCCCGTGCTGGAGAAGAAGCTCGACTGCAAGGTGCTCTATGAGGGCACCAACTCGCTGACCAATCTCCAGAAGATGCAGGCTGACAAGGCCGCGCCGAAAATCTCCGTCGTCATCATGGACGATCCGGTGATGCTGCCGGCAGCCAGCGACGGCCTGATCACCAAGATGTCGGCATCGTCGATCGCCAACCTCGGCAAGCTGGTCGACGGCTCGGTGCATCAGGACGGAATGTGGGCGAACTATCAGCGGCCCTGGGCCGGCATCGCCTATTCGACCAAGCGCATGAAGACGGCGCCCGCAAAGTGGTCCGACCTGTGGGACGCGAAATATGCCTCCAAGGTGATCGTGCCGTCGCTGTCGAACACCGAAGGATTCTGGACGCTGCTCGCGGCCGCCCATCTCGAGACCGGCAAGCCCTACAAGGAGGCGCAGTACGAGATCGACGCCGCCTTCAAGAAGGTGAAGGAGCTGAGGGCCAACCTCCTGAACGTCTACACCAACGCGCCGCAGGCCATCAATCTGATGGAGCAGGGCGAGGCGTGGATGATCGGCGGCCAATTCTCGGCCTACACGCTGATCCGCAAGGCGGAAGGATCACCGGTCGATCTCGCCGTTCCGCAGGACGGCGGCTTTGCGATGCCGTCGGGCATCGCGAAGGTGAACGGCGCACCGGCCGGTGATCTCGCCGATGCCGTGATCGACTTCTTCCTGAGCCCGGAAGCGCAGATCATCCTCGCCGACAAGGCTTTCGTCGCGCCCACCAACAAGGGCACGCCGACGCCGGCGGGCTTCCCGGACCCGGCTTCGCTGTTCGGGCCGGACTGGGCATTCGTGGCCAAGAACCGCGCCTCCTGGGTCGACCGCTGGAGCAAGGAGATGACATGAGCGAGGCCGCCCCGCATCTCGTCGTTCGCGGCGTCTCCAAGACATACGGACCCACGACAGTCCTCGACCACATCGACCTGACCATCCGGCGCGGCGAGCTGGTCACGCTGCTCGGCCCGTCCGGTTGCGGCAAGACCACGCTGCTCCGTGCCATCGCCGGCCTGGCGCAACCAGACACCGGCAAGGTCGAGCTCGCCGGGCGCGACGTCACCCACGTGCCCCCGCACAAGCGCAATGTCGGCGTGGTGTTCCAGAGCTACGCGCTGTTTCCGCATCTCACCGTCGCCGGCAACATCGCATTCGGGCTGAAGGTGCGCGGCGCGGCCAGGCGCGAGATCGATGCTGCAGTGGAACGCGCGCTGTCACTGGTCAAGCTCGGCCATCTCGCCGGTCGACGCATCACGGCGCTGTCGGGCGGCCAGCAGCAGCGCGTGGCCCTGGCGCGCGCCATCGCTGTCGAGCCCGATGTGCTGCTGTTCGACGAAGCGCTGTCGGCGCTCGATCGGAAGTTGCGCGAGGAGATGCAGGTCGAGCTGCGCCGCCTGCTCCAGGACGTGAAGGCCACCGCGATCTTCGTGACGCATGACCAGGACGAAGCGCTGACCATGTCCGACCGCGTCGCGGTCATGAACAAGGGACGCATCGAGCAGCTCGCCGAGCCGCGCGAACTGTATCTGCGTCCCGCAAGCCTGTTCGCACTCAACTTCGTCGGCCTCTCGACGCGAATTGCCGGCACGGTGCTAGCGGCTGGCAACGGCCAGGTCGAGGTCGAGACCAAGGTCGGCCGCTTGTCCGCGCTCGGCAACTTCCAGGCGGGTTCGCCCGTCATCGTCGCAGCGCGCCCCGAGCAGTTGCGGATCGGCGAGCAGGGCGATGCGAATACGGCCGCGGGCCGGGTCCGCTCCGTGGTATTCCAGGGCTCGCGCACGCTGGTCGAGGTCGATGCCGGGGCCGGTGAAAGCCTGCTCGCAGAGCTCTCCGGGCGCGACGGCGCGATCCCCGCTGTGCATGACGAGATCCGCCTGAGCTGGCCGGTGACCGAGACCTTTGCATTTCCGATGGAGGCGCAGGCATGACCGAGGCGGCCCTTCCGGCACCTTTGGCCGCGCCTTCGGTCGACCGCGAGCGGCTCGCCGCGATCGGATTCGTGCTGCCGTCCTTCGTCATCATCGCCGGCGTTTTCGCGCTGCCGCTGGTGCTGCTGCTCGGCGTCAGCATCGTCGATGCCAACGGGCTGACCTTCGCCAACTACAAGCGCCTGCTCGGCACGCCCTATTATCTCGGCGTGGTCTGGAATTCCCTGCGGCTCGGGCTGCTGACGACGCTGATCGCTTTCCTGATCAGCTATCCCGCCGCCTTTGCGCTCGCCCGCGCCCGCGGGCCGTTGCGCTCCGTGCTGCTGGCGACGCTGTTTCTGCCCTTGGCGGCCAGCGTCATCGTCAAGGCGTTTGCCTGGACGATCCTGTTGCGCAGCGACGGCATCGTCAACGAGACGCTGATCGCGCTCGGCATCATCGAAGACCCGATCCGGATGATTTTCACCGAGACGGCGCTGATCGTTGGCGCTGTCAACATCTTCCTACCGTTCATGATCCTGCCGATCTATGCGATCGTGGCGCAGCTCGATCCGCGCTATGCCGAAGCCGCCGCCACGCTCGGCGCCTCGCCGGTCGTGACGTTCTTTCGCGTGATCCTGCCGTTGACCTTGCCCGGCATCGTCGCTGGCGTGGCGCTGGTGTTCTCGCTCTCGGTCTCCGCCTATGTGGTGCCAACGCTCCTGATTGGCGAAAAATACCCGACGCTCGCGACTGCCATTGCAAAAGCCTATCTGCTGGCGCGCGAACCCGGCTTCGGTGCCGCCGCCGGCGTCGTGCTGCTGGCGATCGCGATCGCGATCGTTGCGCTCAGTGCGCGCCTGTCGCGGGAGCCGAAATGATGAGGCGCGCCGCAATCATCGTCTGCTGGGTGATGGCGATCGGGCTGGCCCTGTTCCTGATCGCGCCGCTGCTGGTGATCGCCGCCGCGAGCTTCTCGCCGACACCGGTGTTCGACCTGCCGCTGACCGGCGCATCGACGCGCTGGTACGGCAAGATCGGCCGGCTCGACGGCTTCTGGCCGTCGCTGCTGCTGTCGCTTCAGATCGCGCTGCTGTCGACGGCGATCTCGCTGATATCAGGCACGCTCGCGGTGATCGCGATCGCGCGCGGAAAGCTGCCGGGCGCCGGCATCTTTGCGACCGCGCTGGTTTCGCCGCTGATGATGCCGGGCCTCGTGCTCGGCATCGCGCTGCTGCAGGGCTTTCGCGCCGTCGGTTTCACCGCGCCCTGGGCGACGCTGCTGGTCGCACATCTCGTCATCACGCTACCCTATGTCGCGCGCACGATGATCGCGGGTCTCGCGCGGTTCGACTTCACGTTGATCGAGGCGGCGCGAACGCTCGGCTGCACCTATCCCGGCAGCGTATTGCGGGTGATGGTGCCCGCGCTGGCGCCGTCATTCCTGATCGCGGGAATCTTCTCGTTCCTGGCCTCGTTCGACAATTATCCGGTATCGATCTTCCTCGCCGACGTCCGCACCAAGACGCTGCCGATCCGCATGCTGCAATATATCGAGGAGGCGCCCGACCCGACGCTCGCGGCGCTCTCCACCCTCATCCTCGCGGGCACGGTGATCCTGCTGTTCGTCAGCGACCGCGTCGTCGGCCTGCATCGCATGGCCGGAACCACGGACTGATTCCATGAGCGAAGCAAAGCAACCCGTCTCACATCGCGACTTCGTCGGCTATCGCGGCAAGCTGCCGAACCCGCACTGGCCGAACGGCGCGCGCGTCGCGGTGTCGCTGGTGGTGAATTTCGAGGAGGGCTCGGAGTTTTCCGTCAACGACGGCGATGTGGCCAACGAGGCGATCTACGAAGTGGTCCACAAGCTCGACGGCCCGGATTCCTGCATCGACAGTCATTTCGAATACGGCACGCGCGCTGCATGGTGGCGCATCATGGACCTGTTCGACGCCTACGGCGTCAAGGCGACAGTGAGCTCCTGCGGCCGTGCGGTCGAACGCTCGCCGGAGCTGGCGCGCGATGCCATTGCCCGCGGCCACGAGGTCTCGGCCCATGGCTGGCGCTGGCAGAGCCACGCCGACATGGATGAAGCGAGCGAGCGCGAAATCATTGCCAGGACCGTGGCGGCGATCGAGCGCGCCACCGGGCAGCGCCCGGTTGGCTGGCACACGCGCTCGGCGACCTCACCGAACACGCGGCGGCTCCTGGTCGAGGACGGCGGCTTCCTCTACGACAGTGACGCCTATAACGACGACTTGCCCTACTACAAGGAGGTCGCCGGCAAGCAGCATCTGGTGCTGCCCTACGCTTTCGACACCAACGACATGCAGTATTACAACGCCGCGCGTTTCAGCGGAAACGACTTCGCCGACTATGTCATCGACGCCTTCGAATGGCTCAAGCGCGAAGGCGAGACGGCACCAAAGATGATGTCGATCGGGTTGCATCTGCGCATGATCGGCCGCCCCGGCCGGATCGGCGCGCTGGAGCGCATTCTCACGCATATCACGAAGAGCGGCGCCGCCTGGGTCGCGCCGCGAGCGGCGATCGCGCGGCATTGGATGGTAGCGGTGCCGGCCGAGTGATCCTCGCCGACACCGCTACCGAGACCCGCCACTACCAGCCGCGATCGACGTTGCGCACCTCTCCCGTTCGCGCGTCCACGTCGACCTCCATCCAGCGGCCGGCGCGATCACGACCATCGATCTGCCATTCATCGCCGAGGAACTCGGTGTGCGAGACGGTCATGACGCCGATATCGGTGGCGACGTCGAGCGCGACCTGCATCGAGATCTGATCGCCGGTGTCATAGGCCATCGCGGGCGCGGCCGATCCGAGGCCGATCGCGACGATCGCGGGCAAGATGAGCTTTCGCATGGGTTACTCCTGTCGGAAGCCTATACGCCGCTAAGAACGACCGGCATCACGGAGCGTTCCGGGAGCAGCGGTCACGAAGACGCGCAAATCTTCGGCGGTTGCGGCGATTTGGTGGCGGTTCCCGCGCTGTCGCCATCGCTCTCCGCCGTCGTCCTGGCGAAAGCCAGGACCAATTACCCCAGGGAGGAGTGGTGGGGGGCAGATCGTCACCACCAGCACTCGCAAAACAGCTGACGGTGGCTATGGGTCCTGGCCTTCGCCAGGACGACATCGGGGAGGCATATCGCTTCAACGATTCTCACGGCCACGACGCGCGAAACGCTGCTAAACCCCGGCCACCGACGTCCACAGATCCGCAAGCTTGCGCCGCAGGACCTGCCTGCGCGTCAATGGCGCGGGCGTTTCCTCGTCTTCCGGCAGGCGCAGACCGACGACGTTGACGCGGCCACCGGAGATCGAGCGCGCCACGAGCACGATCGGGTCCAGCACGAGCTCCGCCCCCTCTTTCGGCGCGCGGTCGAGATGGACGTCGAAATAATCAGCGAGCGTGTGCCCGCTCTCATCCTCGCTCACCTTCACGCCGTAAATCTCCGCGAGCTCGGCCAGCGTGTGCTCGCCGGAGACCATGAAGTCGCCCAGCAGATGCGGGTCCGGCGCCGAGCTCGGCTGCATGTCGACGAAGAAGCGGTCGAGCGATTCGGCCTTTTCCGGCGGCGCCAGCAGATAGATGTAATCGCCGGCCGCGATCGGCTCGGCTTCCGTCGGCGTCAAGATGTTTTCGTTGCGGATCACCAGCGTCGGCTTCGACCAGGACGGGATCAGCCCGCGACGGAAATACAGGCTCTTGGGCCGCACCGGATAGCCGACGAGCTGCTGCTCGAGCTGGCCGGGCAGGTCCAATTCGACCCGGCGCGGGCCACGCTCGGCGCGCGGCAGCGCCACGTGCAACTTGCGCGCGGCCGGCGCCAGGGTCCAGCCTTGCAGCAGGAGCGAGATGATGACGACGACGAAGGCGACGTCGAAATAGAGATAGGCCTTCGACAGCCCGACCAGCATCGGGATCGAGGCCAGGAAGATCGCGACCGCGCCGCGCAGACCGGTCCAGGCGATGAAGATCTTTTCGCGCCAGTTGAAGCGGAACGGTGCGAGGCACACGAACACGGCGATCGGCCGCGCCACCAGCATCAGGACGAATGCGATCCCGACCGCCGGCACCACGCTGCCGCCGAGCCGGCTCGGCGAGACCAGCAGGCCGAGCAGCACGAACATCACGATCTGGGCCAGCCAGGTCGCGGCGTCCAGGAAGGCCACCACCGAATTATGCGCGCGCGTCGGGCGGTTGCCGATGATGATACCGGCGAGATAGACCGCGAGGAATCCCGAGGCATGCATGATCTGCGAGCCGCCGAAGATGACGAGCGCGGCGGTGGTGACAAACGGCGCGTGGAGGCCCTGCGGCAGCGCGACCTTGTTGAGCGCGATGACGACCAGACGCCCGCCGATCACCCCGACGACGGCGCCCAGCACGGCCTCCTGGGCGAACTCCATCAGCACGTGCGCGGCCGTGCCCGTTCCGAGCGAGATGTATTCGACCAGCATCAGGGTCAGGAAGATCGCGAAGGGATCGTTGGTGCCGGATTCCACCTCCAGCGTCGCGCCGACGCGCGGGCGCAGGCGCAGACCCTGGGTATGCACCAGCAGGAACACTGCGGCCGCGTCAGTCGAGGCCACCACGGCGCCGACCAGCAGCGACTCCGTCCAGTTGAGATCGAGCGCATATTTCGCGAACGGTGCCGTGATCAGCGCGGTCAGCAGCACGCCGACGGTCGCGAGCACCATGGAAGGCGCGAGCACGGTGCGGATGCTGGCAAAGCGGGTCCGCAGGCCGCCGTCGAACAGGATCAGTGCGAGCGCGACCGAGCCGACCAGATAGGTGGTGCGGACGTCGTCGAATTGCAGCTGCCCGGGACCGGAATCGCCCGCGAGCATGCCGATCGCGAGGAAGACGAGCAGAAGGGGCGCGCCGAAGCGCAGCGCAAGCAGGCTTGACAGGATCCCGGCCAACACCAGGACGGCGCCGAGCAATATGGCGAGGCTGACAGTGTCGAGGGAAGCCATCCACCTTCCGGGTACGAAATCGCTGGAATTGCATCCTTATCGTCGGCGGACTCTCACGCCAACCCATTTTCTCCCGCTCGCGGCGATCTGCCCGCATTTTGCGGCCTTAACGCACTTCACTTAGCGGTGTATCGGTGGTCCCGCCGGGCCCTTTGTGGGATTCTCCGGCGCGCTCGAATCAATGCCTCCCGACGACTTCCCCACGAGACCGATGGACATGGACCTCAAAGACTTCATGGAGTTCGTGCAGACCACCGCGCGCAGCGTCGGGGCGGAAATCTCCTCGCCCTGGTTCTACCTGCAATTCGGGCTCATTCTGGCCGCGGCCGGCATCGCCTATGCCACGGAAGCCGCCGTTCGCAGCCGGGTCGACATGACCTCGCTGGCGATGCGCTGGCCGCTGCCGCTCCGGCACTTCGCCCGGGTGATGGTCTCCAGCGCCTCGACGGCGGCGTTCACCCTGCTCGTGATCGTCTCGCGCGTGGTCATGTACCACGCGACCTGGCCGAGCCGCAGCTATCTCCTGATGGTCGCCGCCAAGCTGGGGCTGGCTTGGCTCGCGGTCCGGCTGGTGACCTCGGTGCTGCGCAACGCCTTCATCGTCAAGCTGGTGTCGATCACGGCCTGGTTCGTCGCGGCGCTCTCCATCGTGGGCCAGCTCGATGCGACGGTCGACCTGCTCGACTCCTTCGCCATCGTGCTCGGCGGGCTGCGGCTGACGCCGCTGCTCGTGATCAAGGCCGGCGCGCTGCTGCTCATCGCGCTCTGGCTCACCAACATCGCCAGCAATTTCGCCGAGAGCCGGATCAACTCGACCACAGATCTGACGCCATCGGTGCAGGTGCTGCTGGTCAAGATCATCCGCATCGGCCTGCTTGCGGTCGCGATCGTGATCGCGCTCGGCACGGTCGGCATCGATCTCTCGGCGCTCGCGGTGTTCTCCGGCGCGGTCGGCGTCGGCATCGGTATCGGCCTGCAGAAGATCGTCGCCAATTTCATCTCGGGCATCATCCTGCTCGCCGACAAATCGGTGAAGCCCGGCGACCTCGTCACCATCGGCGACAACACCGGGCGGATCAGCGCGATGAAGACGCGCTATATCTCCGTCGCCGCCGGCGATGGCCGCGAATTCCTGGTGCCGAACGAGGATCTGGTGACGCAGAAGGTCGTCAACTGGACCTACACCGACAAGAACACGCTGGTGAAGATCGCCTTCGGCACCAATTACGACGCGGACCCGCGGCTGGTCTGCAAGCTCGCCGCCGAGACCGCGGCCGCGCATCCGCGCGCGCAGAAGGGCAAGCCGCCGAATTGCATCCTGACCGAATTCGCCGAAGCCGGGATGAAGTTCTCGCTGACCTTCTGGATCGCCGACCCCGACGGCATGGACAGCGTCAAGAGCGACGTGATGCTGGCGCTGTGGGACGCCTTCAAGCGCGAGGGCATCCGGGTTCCCTACCCCGTCCGCGAAATCCGCGTCCGCGGCGGCGCCCTGCCGGTGGAAACCACCGTAGAAGTCCCGAATTGAGCCGGCTTTCGGGCGCATGCCCGCCAAGCTTGGCTTGCATGAAGGCTCGCGATCATTAAATTAGGGCCTTAAATCAGACCCTTGCGCCCACCTCGATACCGGCCCCGTGCCGAGAAGACCGCATCCGCATGAGCTACGTTGAAGCTTCCGATACCTCGCTCCGCAAGACCGGACAGATCAAGCTGCATGGACCAAGCGCCTTTGCCGGCATGCGCAAGGCGGGCGCGCTGGTGGCGAAGTGTCTCGACGAGCTCACCGACATCGTCGGGCCCGGCGTTCCGACCGAGCGCATCGACCAGTTCGTCCGCGACTTCGCCTTCAGCAACAATGCCTATCCGGCGACGCTGATGTATCGCGGCTACCGCTATTCGACCTGCACCTCGCTCAACCACGTGGTCTGCCACGGCATGCCCGGCGACCGTCCGCTGAAAGAGGGCGACATCGTCAACATCGACGTCACCTTCATCGTCGACGGCTGGTACGGCGATTCCAGCCGGATGTATGCGGTCGGCCCGATCGCGCGCAAGGCCGAGCGGCTGATCGAGGTGACCTATGAGGCGATGATGCGCGGCATCGCCGCGGTGAAGCCCGGCGCCACCACCGGTGACATCGGCCACGCCATCCAGAGTTTCGTCGAGCCGCAGGCCATGAGCGTGGTGCGCGATTTCTGCGGCCATGGCCTCGGGCGCATGTTCCACGACGAGCCGAACATCATCCATATCGGCCGGCCCGGCGAAGGCGTGCAGCTCAAGCCCGGCATGTTCTTCACCATCGAGCCGATGATCAATCTCGGCAAGCCGCATGTGAAGATCCTCTCCGACGGCTGGACCGCCGTGACCCGCGACCGCTCGCTGTCGGCGCAGTTCGAGCATTCGGTCGGCGTCACCGCCACCGGCGTCGAGATCTTCACGCTGTCGGAGCGGCACGGCGAGAAGCAGATCGGGTGATGGCGGCTGACGGCTGACCTTCGGGTCGCCGGCTGGCGTGAACCGGGTTCGCCGCCGCAATTGACGGTTGCAAAAACGATTGCCCGCGGCAATGCTGGCGGCCGATGCCCGCCAAGCCTGACCACGACAAGAGCAAGCCCGAAGAGGCGCCGCACTATCTCGGCCATCGCGAGCGGCTGCGCGAGCGCTTCTACAGCGCGGGTGCGGACGCGCTCAGCGACTACGAGCTGCTGGAGATGGCGCTGTTTCCGGCACTGCCCCGACGCGACACCAAGCCGCTGGCGAAGACGCTGATCAAGATTTTTGGCTCATTTGCCGAGGTCGTGCACGCGCCGGTGGCGCGCCTGCGCGAAGTGGACGGCATCGGCGAATCCGCGATCCACCAGCTCAAGCTGCTCGCGGCGGCGTCGCATCGCGTCGCCAAGGGCGGGGTCAACAGCCGCAACGCGCTGTCGTCCTGGAACGAGGTGATCGACTATTGCCGCACCAGCATGGCGTTCGCCGACAAGGAGCAGTTTCGGCTGCTGTTCCTCGACAAGCGCAACCAGCTCATCGCCGACGAGGTGCAGCAGACCGGCACCGTCGATCACACCCCGGTCTATCCGCGCGAGGTGATCAAGCGCGCGCTGGAATTGTCCGCGACCGCGCTGATCCTGGTGCACAACCATCCCTCAGGCGATCCCTCGCCGTCACAGGCCGACATCCAGATGACCAAGGCGATCATCGACATCGCAAAGCCGCTCGGCATCGCCGTGCACGACCACATCATCGTCGGCAAGAGCGGCCATGCGAGTTTGCGCGGGATGCGGTTGATCTAGTAGCAATATCTCGGATCGACCGGGACGTAGGAGCCGTCCCGGCGCTGCATGTAGCAGCCGCGCTGATAGGCGTAATAGCCGGAGCGGCGGCGCTCGCCTTCCGAGGCGATCGCGGCGCCCGTGCCGGCACCGACGACGGCGCCGATCGCGGCGCCGCGGCCTCCGCCGATGGCGCCACCCACGATCGCTCCACCGACGCCGCCGAGGATGGCACCGCCAATTGCGTCTTGCGCCGCTGCCTCATGAGGCATCGCCATCACAACTGCCAGACATGCCGCGACAGCGAAACTTCCAATGCGAAGACCTCGAAGCATGCTCGCCCTCCCCTGTGGTCAGACGACTCATAGCGCCGCAGCCGGATTCGGACCAGACAAATCACCATGCCGGGGCCCGGCACGTCTCGCGATGGCGCCGGAGGCTCGGCTCGAAGGCGGCTCAGGCCATGCCGCGCGCGCAGCGCGGGCCGGCCGCGTCATATCATGCATCGACCCAACGCTGCACGGCCTCGGCGGTGTCGGCCGGCGTGGTGTTGAAGCAGATCGCGGCGTCGGGTGCCAGGCGGTGGACGAGGTTGAGCACCTTCTCGAACAGCAGCAGGCGCTCCCTAGGCTCGCGCAGGCCCGCGCCGATCACGATGCAGTCGAAATTCTCCTCGCGCAACGCCGCCGTGACGGCGGCTTCCGCCGCGGCATCGAGATCAATCAGGCAACTCGTGACCTCGTAACCGAGATCGCGCAGGCGCAGCAGTTGCGCATCGATATAGTTGCGCACGAGCTCCGGCGTGAGCTGCGGGAATGCGCTGTAGTCCGCATTGCCGGGTTCGATGCCGATCGCGAGGACGCGCGTGGTCATGCAGGGCTCCTTGGCCAGACTGCCTCGCGTCGCTAACGGGGCAGCGGTCCTGCCGGTTCCCTCGCCGGCGGCCGCCCTGATCACGGTCCTGCCGCTCATTTTCCCGGCGAGGTTGTAACCCACTTCACACGCGGCGCCGCGGCGGCCTGCCAGACTTGCGGGAGATCACGCTGGCCTCGCGCCCTGATCACGGCACTGGTCCATTTCGACTGACGCGCAGTTGCGAAAATTCATTCATTGCGGGAGCGGAAAATGATTTCATTCGAGAGTCTGAAAAGCGAATACGAGGGCAATTGGTCCAATCTCGAGATCCGGCCTTCACGCCTGTCCGACGCGAACGCGGTCGCGCGCAAGGCCATCAACGGCAAGGCGACCTATCAGCAGATCGAACGGCTGACCGGCGTCCCCTGGTATTTCGCTGCCCTCTGCCACTACCGCGAGTCCAATTTCGATTTCGACACCTACCTCGGCAACGGCGAAACGCTTCATCGCGCCACGACCATCGTTCCGAAAGGGCGCGGCCCGTTTGCCACGTTCGTGGACGGCGCCGTGGACGCCTTCAGAATCGAGAATTTCATCGGTGCTCACGACTGGGGGATCGCGCGGATTCTGTTCCGGCTCGAAGCGTTCAACGGCTTCGGCTATCACGCCAAGGGCTGCAATTCGCCCTATCTCTATGGCGGTTCGACGCTGTATGGCCCGCCCGAGGCAAGGGCCGGCAAATTCGTCCGCGATCACGTGTTCGATTCGAACCACGTCGATTCGCAGCTCGGCACCGCGGTGATCCTGCATGCCATGATGTCGCTGGATTCCTCGATCACCCTCGACGACAGCCTGCAATTCGCGAGCCGCGCGGAGCCGGAAGACGACGCGGCGTCGACGATCGTTCTCATGCAGCAGGCGCTCAACAAGCTTGGCGCCAATCCGCCGCTCGCCGAGGACGGCATCAGCGGACCGAAGACCAGGGCCGCGGTCTCGCAGTTTCAGCAGCAGAACGGCCTGAGAGATACCGGACTTCTCGACGGCGCCACGGTCGCCGCCCTCACGCGCGCGACGCAGTCGGGTCCCACAGGAGCGACCGGCGATGTGTCCCGGATCATGAAGCGGCTGGAGGACCTCGCGCAATTGCTGCGGCCGCCGGTCGGCGGTGTGACGCCGCCAACGACGACACCGGCAACGACGACATCGGGCAATACGCTGCCCGCCACCACGGATCCGATCAGCCTGCTCGAACGGCTCTTTTCCCTCGTCAACAAGACAGCCCCCATGCCAGGACCCCTCACCCCGACCAGTTCCGCCCCCGTCGACCAGTTGAAGCAGGTCGTCGACCTGCTCGGCACCTTGCTCAACCGGGACGGCAAGCCCGTCCTCGGCCAGGTCAATGGCGCGCTCGGCGACACCATCGGCAAGATGCTCGACGGCAAGAAGACCGCGCTCGGCATCGGCGGCTCGCTGATCACGGCGCTGCTCTCGTCAGTGACCGCGAGCCCCAACGCAGGCGGCCTTGCCGGGTTGCTCGGGACGCTCGTCTCGGCGGTGCCGGGCCTCGGCCAGTTCGCAATGCCGATCTCGCTGGCGCTCACGGCATGGGGCGTGCTCGGCAAGATGGAGAAGTGGGCCCAAGGCACCGCGCCGCCGCCCAAGCCGACGACCTAGGCTGCGGCCATCCTTCGAGACGCCCGCCTATGGCGGGCCCTCAGGATGAGGTCGCGTTTCGCGGCGCCTACTGCCGCAGCATGATCAGGGGATCAGCGGTATCAGGGACGCGGCGCCATTGCGCGTTGTCGTCGGCCTCGAACTGCCAGGCCTCGCCGGCCTTCGACAGCAGGATGATCTGGCCGCGCTCGAGCCGCCATTGCGTCGGGTTGAACTGCGCGATGGCCGCGTCGCATTTCGGCTTGAGGAAGACCTGGAAATTGTCCGGTCCGGCTTCCGTGTTGGTCAGCGTCAGCCCGCAGACCGGCTGGCCGTTGCCGCGCACGATCGACCAGTCGCCGATCATCTGGTCCATCGACTTCGCCATCGAGCGGGCGGCGGCGAGGTCTTGCAGGATGTAGACGCCCTCGCCCTGCCGCAGGCCCTCGAAGATGCCGGCCTCGACCTCGGTGAAGTCGATCACGGCTTCACCGCTCGAATCCTGCAAGCGGACGATGTCGAGACCCCTGACGCTCCAGGCGACGATGTCCTTGGTGAAGGGCAGCGCGGCCTTGCAGGCCGGCTCCAGCTCGAGCTTGAAGCCTTGAGCGGCAGTGTCGGCCTTGAGCGTGACGACGCAGGTCTTGCTGCGCTCGGTGGTCGAGAGCTCCCACTGCCCGGGCATCTCCTTCTTCAGGGTCGTCGTATCCTGCGCCTGCGCAATGCCGATCGCGGCCAAGGAGGCCGCGACGGCGAATGCAACGACCCGAAGAACTCTCATCAGCGCCCCTTGAAAGGCGTTTCCGCAACCGGCGTCAACGGCGCCTTGCCGGCGAACCAGGACTTGAGATTGTCGACCACGAGCTGATCCATCGCGTTGCGCGTCACCACCGAGGCCGAGCCGATATGCGGCAGCAGCACGACGTTCTGCATGGCCTTGAGCTCGTCCGGCACGTTCGGCTCGGCCGCGAACACGTCGAGGCCGGCCGCGAGGATGGTGCCCGACTTGAGCGCCTGGACCAGCGCCGGTTCGTCGATCACCGAGCCGCGCGCGACGTTGACCAGCACACCGCGCGGGCCGAGCGCCTTCAGCACCTCGGCGTTGATCATCTTGTTGGTCGAGGCGCCACCGGGCACGATCACCATCAGCGTGTCCACCGCCTTCGCCATCTCGATCAGGTCGGGGTAGTGCTTGTAGGAGACGTCCTTGGACGGATTGCGGGTGTGA
The DNA here is from genome assembly GCF_055807355.1 of Bradyrhizobium sp. Ken01. NCBI lineage: Bacteria > Pseudomonadati > Pseudomonadota > Alphaproteobacteria > Hyphomicrobiales > Nitrobacteraceae > Bradyrhizobium > Bradyrhizobium sp. Ken01. The sequence goes on along the minus strand of NZ_JBVVPC010000030.1, from coordinate 60,433 downwards.
TAGACTACCGGCACCAGCGAGGCATCGAGCCGGCGCGCGATCGCCTGTCCGATCCTGCCCATGCCGACGATCCCGACCTTGCGATCGCGCAGCGAGCCGACGCTGAGCGGATAGTTCTGGGTCTGCCAGAGACCGGAGCGCACATAACGATCGGCCTTGATGAACTCACGCACCGTGGAGATCAGAAGGCCCATTGCGACGTCGGCGACCTCCTCGGTCAGCACGTCTGGCGTGTTGGTGACGATGATGTTGTGCTCGGCGGCGTATTTGGCGTCGACGTGGTCGTAGCCGACGCCGAAGCTCGCCACCATCTCGATCTTGGGCAATTGCGACAGCGAATCCCTGTCGGCGCGCACGGTGTGATAGGTCACCGCCACGCCGCGGATCTTTTCGCGGATTGCCGGCGTCAGCCGCTCGAGATCGCCCCGCGTCTCGGCCTTGTGCACGACGAAATGATCGGAAAACCCGTTCTCGAGGATCGGCCGGACCGGCCCATAAATCAGAAGGTCGATCTTTTCGGACGAAATCGAATCGGTGGTCATCAGTTGTCCTTTCCAAGCGCGCTCTCGTGCCAGCGCCGTAAAACGAGGTGGGAAACTAGCGCCAGCACCCCATAGATGACAATCCCGGCCAGCGACAACAGCAGCAGCGCTGCGAACATGCGGGGTATGTTCAAGCGGTAGCCGGATTCCGCGATCCTGTAGGCGAGCCCGGAGCCGGCGCCGGCCGTTCCCGCCGCGATCTCGGCCACGACCGCGCCGATCAGCGACAGGCCGCCGGCAATGCGGAGGCCGCCGAGAATATAAGGCAGCGCCGCCGGCAGCTTGAGAAAGCGCAGGGTCTGCTGCGGCGAGGCGCCATAGAGCTGGAACAGGCCAGCGAGGTTGCGGTCGACCGAATTGAGTCCGAGCGTGGTGTTCGACAGCACCGGGAAAAAGGCGACGATGAAGGCGCAGACCACGACCGCGGTCTGCTGCTCCAGATAGATCAGCAGCAGCGGCGCGATCGCGATGACCGGCGTGACCTGAAGCACCACGGCATAGGGGAATAGCGATGCTTCCACCCATTTGGACTGATTGAACAGCAACGCCAGCGCGATGCCGCCGATGCTGGCCGCGACAAAACCTTCAAGCGTGGTCAGCAGGGTCGCGGCGAGCGACTGTGACAGCACCGCCCAATCCTTGATCAGTGTCACGAATATGACGGAGGGCGCCGGCAGCACGTAAGGCGGGATGTCCTTGATGCGGACCACGAGCTCCCAGGCGAGCAGGCCCGCCGCGAACACGATGACGGGCAGCACGAAGCGCACCGCGCGTTGCGCGCCGGACGGCTTCGCAGTGACGGAAGCTTGCGCGTTCATAGCGTCGACTGCCCTGCATAGGACGGCGCCAGCGCCGCCGACACTTTCCGGCAATAATCGGAATAGGCGACTGAAGTGCGAAACTCCTGGCCGCGCGGCTCGACCGTCTCGATGCGGAAGTCGGCCTGGATGCGACCCGGCCGCGCCGTCATGACCACCACGCGCTGCGACAGATAGACGGATTCGAACACCGAATGCGTGACGAAGATGACGGTCTTGCCGAGCCTGCGCCACAGCGCGAGCAAATCGTCGTTGAGGCGGAAGCGCGTGATTTCGTCGAGCGCCGCGAACGGCTCATCCATCAGGAGGATGTCAGGGTCGGTGACGAGCGCGCGCGCCAGCGACACCCGCATCTTCATGCCGCCGGAGAGCTCGCGGGGGAAAGCCTCGGCGAAATCGCCAAGCCCCACGCTGGCCAACGCCTCGTCGGCACGCGCGCGCGCTTCCGCCTTCGGAACGCCTGCGAGCTTCAGCGGCAGTCGCACGTTTTCGCGCACGCTGGTCCAGGGCATCAGGGTCGGCTCCTGAAACACGAAGCCGATGCCGTGACCTGGCTGAACAAGACCTGGCTGCGCCTTATTCTCCCGACGCGCCAGCCTCACGATTCCGGATGACGGCGCGCTGAGCTCCGCGATCAGCCGCAGCGCGGTGGATTTGCCGCAACCTGACGGGCCCAGCAACGAAACGAACTCGCCCTTGCGCACCGCAAGATCGAGCGGGCCGAGCGCCAGCACGCCGTTGTCATAGGTCTTCGTCACGCCGCGCAGGCTGACAGCCAGGGCCGTCAGGCCGGCCTCGGCCCCCGCCGACGTTTGGATTGATGACATCGGCCTTGCGCTACGGCTTGCTCGGGCGCAGCTCGGCGCCGACGCCCTTGTTGACGAAGCGCAGCGTATAGGATTTGCGGAAATCGAGGTCCGCCTTCACGACGCCCGCCTTCACCATCTTGTTGAAGAAGGAGGTGTAGCGCTCATCGCTCATCGCGCCGATACCGTTCTTCAGCGAATCGCCGGAATCGACGATGCCGTATTCCTTCATCTTGGCGACGGAATAGGCGAGCAGCTCGTCGGTCATCTCCGGATTGAGCTTCTTGATCATGGCGTTGCCCGCAGAATTGTCGCGGTAGATGTAATTGTACCAGCCGACCATGGAGGCATCGACAAAGCGCTGCACCAGGTCAGGCTTCTTCTCGACCACGTCGCGGCGGCTCTCGATCAGGGTCGAATAGGTGTTGAAGCCGTAATCGGCAAGCAGCAACACGTTGGGCTTGAAGCCGGCGGCCTTCTCGACCGCGAAGGGCTCGGAGGTGACGTAACCCTGCATCGCACTCTTGGGATTGGCGATGAAGGGCTGCGGATTGAAATTATAGGGGCGAACGTTCTTCTCGCTGAAACCGTATTCGGATTTCAGCCACTGGAAATAGCTGGTCATGCCCTCCTTGGAGACGAACAGCGTCAGCGGCTTGAGGTCCTCGATCTTGGTGACCTTGGCATCGGGCTGCGTCAGCATCACCTGCGGATCCTTCTGGAACACCGCGGCGATCGTGACGACCGGGACGTTATTGGCGACCGCGTCGAACGACATCAGCGTGTTCGCTGCCATGAAGAAATCGATCTTGCCGGCGATCAACAGCATCCGGTTGTTCTCGTTGGGCCCGCCGGGGACGATGGTGACGTCCAGCCCATATTTCTTGTAGGTGCCGTCTGCGACCGCCTGGAAAAAGCCGCCATGCTCGGCCTCGGCGACCCAATTGGTGCCGAACATGACCTTGTCCAGGGTCTCGGCGCGCGCCGGAACGACCGAGACGAAAGCGGCCATCAGGCCCGCCGTTAAGGCTCGCCGCAGATAAGAGGGGCTCATGATGGGACTCCGTCGATCGCTGCTGGCCGATGTCCAAGCAACGCGATAAAACCGCAAGACATTCAGGGACGCGAGCCGGCCTGGCCCGCGTCCCCTGATAACCCAAAATACGTGACAAATTCGGGCAAAGAAACCTTGATGACGCCTTCCCGCGACTGGACCGAGATCCGCTGGGCCGACGCCAGCCCCGCCGAGGTTTCGCGCTGGATCGCGGTGCTGCCGCTGGCGGCGACCGAGCAGCACGGCCCGCATCTGCCGCTGGAGACCGACGCGCTGATCGCGGACGCCTATCTCGCGCGGGTGCGCGAGCTGCTGCCCGAGAGCGCTCCGGCCACTTTCCTGCCCGTTGAACCGATCGGGATTTCCACCGAGCATATCGACTATCCGGGCACGCAGACGCTGCCGACTGAAGTCGCGTTGAAAAAATGGACCGCGATTGGCGAAGAGGTCGCGCGGCGCGGATTGAAGAAGCTCGTCATCATCACCAGCCATGGCGGCAACAGCGCGGCCATGATGCTGATCGCGCAAGATCTTCGCGCGCATCAGAAGCTGTTCGTGGTGACCACGTCGTGGTCGCGGCTGTCGGGCGCGGACCAGCTGTTCCCGGCCGACGAAGTACGGCACGGCATCCACGGCGGTGCAGTCGAGACCTCAATCATGCTGGCCCGCTATCCCGATCAGGTGCGCGTTGATGCGATCGCGGATTTTCCCGCGAGCAGCATCGCGATGGAGCAGCAATATCGCTGGCTGTCGACGCAGCGACCCGCACCGTTCGCCTGGCAGGCGCAGGATCTCAACCCAAGTGGCGCTATCGGCAATGCGACGCTGGCCGTCGCCGCGAAAGGCGAGCGGCTGATCGACCAGGGCGCCCGCGCTTTTTGCGAGCTGCTTGCCGAGGTTGATAACTTCGACGTGAAGAGGCTCGCCAAAGGCCCTCTCGGCTAGCGCCTATCCTCCTGGAAACATTCGGGAAAGAGCCAGACTCGAGCTCCGGTTTTGCCGGTTTCGAACCGGACGCGCGGAGCCTCCGTCCAACTCGGTACGCGGGCCACAACGGACCGCCTCAACCCGGATGGAGTTTCACATGTCGATCAAGACCAAGATTTTCGCAGTTGCCCTCACCGCGCTCACCCTGACTGGCAGCGTCGTCGCCACCACCTCGCAGGCGCAAGCCAAGCCGCTCGGCTGGGGCGTCGGCGTCGGCCTGGGCATCGCCACCGCCGCCGTCGTCGGCTCCGCGATCGCCGCCAGCAACGACCCCTATTACAACGGCTATCACCGCTGCGGCTGGACCGCCCAGTACAACGCCTTCGGCCAGTACGTCGGCCGCGTTCGCACCTGCTTCTGATTTGAGGCCCTGAGGCCGATCTCACGTGGATCTGCGTCCGACACGGGCGCCTCATCCACCCCGTGTCGTGCCCCCGACCCCGCCCGGATGTCCCCCCGGGCGGGGTCAACCGTTTTAGCGCCAGGACCGCTCTGCTACGGCTTGGCCCAGACTGCCCTTCCGATTGCACGTTTGGCGTGTCAGACTGTAAATGGGTAGCTGGAGGGCGAGCGTGAATTGGCGGGTCTTGGTTGGATCGATCCTGATTGCGATCCTGACATCGACGCAAGCATCTTCCGAGACGGCGCCGCAGGCGCATGGAGTGCCTCCGGGCGACAGCCGGCCCGCCGTGGACGTCGAACTCGTCATCGCGGTCGATATTTCCTACTCGATGGAAATGGAAGACCTGGCAGCTCAACGCGACGGCTTTTCCAAAGCCATCGTCTCGCGGGAATTTCTTCAGGCGTTGCGGGGCGGCCCGATTGGCAAGATCGCGCTGAGCTATTTCGAATGGTCAGCCACGAACGACCAGAAGATAGTCGTCCCCTGGCGACAGATCGACGGACCGGAAGCGGCCAACGCTTTCGCAGACGAACTGATGAAGGCACCAATCCTCCGCGGGTCGCGCACGTCGATTTCGAGCGCGATCAAGTTCGCCATGCCGCTGTTCGAGCAGAACCCATACCGTGGCTCGCGCCAGATCATCGACATTTCGGGCGACGGTCCCAACAACGTGGGCGATCCAGTCGCCACAGCGCGCGACGCAGCGTTGCAGCAGGGCATCGTCATCACCGGCCTGCCGGTCTTGATCAATGCGACGCCGAACGGAACGACCGATATCAGCCATATCGAGCACATCGACTGGTACTACGAGGATTGCGTCATCGGCGGACCAGGCTCTTTTGTCGTGCCGATCACCGATCGCGAGAATTTCAACGAGGCGATCCGGACCAAGCTGGCGCTCGAGGTCGCAGGCCTCACTCCGAGGCGATCGACTGCCCCGTCTGTCGACAAGGAGCCGCGGGTTCTCTGCACGATCGGCGAGAAGCTTTGGCAGCAGCGGTGGAATACGATCGTTCCGGCAAGCAAGGATACGAGCAGTCCGCCCATCAAGGATGCCTCCTCGGTCGACAAGCAAGTGAGCAAGGATGACGCGATGCTCAGCAAGAAGATCAAGGGCATCTGCCGCGGCTGCTAGCTGCCTGATCGTTAGCCGACCGTCGACCTTTCCGGCTTCTCGCATTTGCCCTGTCCTGGATAGGTCTCCAACAAGGAGCCAGCCCCCCTGCCAGGCTCAGATTTCCCCGCCCCATCAAACGATGTTGCAGCCGCGTCACACAGCCGTGGGAACCCTCCTCTGCGGCAATCCGCATCAGTTGCTATTGCGAATTAATCGCAATAAGGTTCGCAACGGGCTCAGGGGCTTGGGAAGAAGTCGCGCCGAATCGAGATCATCTGGTCCGATCGCGGAGCGCCTAAGCCTGATGACAGGGTCGCCGCGAATCGGCAGGGATAGTGCGGCGAGTGGATACATTCGCGTTGGGGGCGTGCGTTTTGACGTTGAGGGGTCACCGTTACAGGTATTTGCGGACGGCCGCGGCGATTGCCACGGGCGTCTTGGCTTTGCCCGCCACCAGCCGCGCGGCCGATCTGCCGCTGAAGGCACCTGCGCTGAAGGCCGTCTATGACTGGACCGGCCTCTACATCGGTGCGCACGCCGGCTACAGCCTCGGCTCGTCGCGCTTCGCGCTGAACGACGGCACCGGGATCAACGACAGCGGCGTCTTCAGCGGCATGATCGGCGGCGTGCAGGCCGGCTACAATTACCGGCTCAATTCCGGTTGGCTCCTCGGCGTCGAAGGCGATTTTTCGTTTCCGAACTACATCACCTCCAACTCGATCGTTTCTTTCCTGGCGACACCCGCCAACACCGTCACGCAGCAATGGGACTACACCGCCAGCCTGCGCGGCCGCGTCGGCTACACCAGTGGCCCATGGCTGGTCTATGCCACCGGCGGCTTTGCTTGGATGGGTGAGCGCTATTTCGACACGCCGGCCGGAGGGGAAGCAGTCCCGAAAACCCTGAACACGCGGCCCGGCTGGATCGCGGGTGGCGGCATCGAATACGGTTTCGCACCGCATTGGAGCGCACGGGTCGAATATCTCTACAGCCGCTTCGACGGCGCCAATGTCGCCTTCTCCACCGGCGCTCAGTACAATTCGTCATCGCTCGACTTCCAGTCGGTCCGGCTCGGCCTCAACCGCAAGGTCGATTGGCCGGGCATGCCGAGCTACAACCCGAAGAGCTCGCTGATCGACACGGAATCGGACCGCTGGGAGATCCACGGACAGAGCACGTATCTGCCGCAAGGCTATCCGTCGTTCCCCGCCCTCTACACCGGCCCGAATTCGCTCTCGCCATCAAGGCAGGCCAAGGCGACCTGGAGCAACAGCCTGTTCCTGAACGCAAAGCTGTGGGACGGAGGTGAGGTCTATTACAATCCCGAACTGCTGCAGGGATTTGGACTGAACGACACCGTCGGTGCCGCCGGCTTCCCGAATGGCGAAGCGCAGAAGTCGAACTTTCCCTATCCGCATTACAACACCTCGCGCCTGTTCGTGCGTCAGACGTTCGGCTTTGGCGGCGAGCAGGAAGAGCTCGCGAGCGGCCAGTTGCAGCTCGGGCAGAAGGTGGATGTTTCCAGGCTCACGGTGCAGGCCGGCAAATTCCCGGTGATCGACGTGTTCGATGGCAACGCCTACGCCAAGGACACCCGCAAGGACTTCATGAACTGGTCCCTGTGGGCGCCAGGCGCCTTCGACTATTCCGCCGACAAGGTTGGCCTCACCTACGGCGTCACCGCCGAGCTGAACCAGAAGCAGTGGGCGTTGCGCGGCGGCTACTTCCTGATGGTCGCCGAGTCCAATTCGAATCATTTCGACACCAGGGTCGGCGAGCGCGGCCAGTACGTGCTCGAGCTCGAAACGCGCTTCTCGCTGCTCGGCCAGCCCGGCAAGCTCAGGACCATAGGCTGGCTCGACAGCGCCAATATGGGCAGCTTCCGCGAGACGCTGGACAATCCCGCGCTCAACCTCGACATTGCGCAGACCCGGCGCGGCCGTCTGAAGTATGGCTACGTGCTCAACCTCGAGCAGGCGATCACCGAGGATGTCGGGCTGTTCGGGCGTTGGAGCTGGAATGACGGCAAGACCGAGACGCTGGCCTTCACCGACATTCACCGCAGCCTGTCCGGTGGTCTTTCGATCAAGGGCACGAAATGGGGCCGGCCCGATGACGTGGTCGGCGTCGGTGGCGCCATCAATGCCATCTCGCAGGATTATCGCGACTTCCTGGCCGCCGGCGGCCTCGGTGTTCTCATCGGCGATGGCGCGCTCAACTATCGCCGCGAGCGGATCCTCGAAACCTATTACGCCTACGCGCTGAACAAGAGTCTCACCCTCACCGCCGACTACCAGCTGATCGTCAACCCTGCCTACAACGCTGATCGCGGCCCGGTGTCGGTATTCTCGGGACGGCTGCACGGCGAGTTCTGAGCGCGGCTCAGAACAGCAGCGCGACGCCCGAGACCAACAGCAGCGCGAGCACGATCTTGCGGAACGTGGCCTCATCGATGCGGCCGAACAGTTTCAGCCCGAGCCACGTTCCCGCGAAGAGAAACGGCAGGCCGAGCGCGAACAGCTTTGCGGTCTCGAACGTCAGCGCTCTCTTGGCACCCAGGAAGAGTGCCGCCGTGGCGAACACGACGACTGCGACGGGCTGGAACGTGGCGCGCTGGACCTCCCTGGGCAGGCCGCGCAGATTGCACCAGATGGTGACGATGATGCCGGCAAGGCCAGTCAGCCCGCCGAGCAGGCCGTTGACGAAACCAATGGTCATGTCGGCGGACGGCGCCACGATGGTCGCGACCTTGAGTTTTGGCCTGAAGAACGCATAGAGGCTGTAGACGATCAGGATCGCTCCAACTGCGATGCGGACGCTCTTGGGATCGGCCGAAGTCAGGAGTGACACGCCGACCGGCACGCCCACGACGGCACCGATCATGAAGGGCCACAGTCGGCGCCAGTCGAGCGCGCTGCGCAGCTTCCAGACCGAGTAGCCCTGCACCAGGAGGCCGAAGCCGACGATCAGGCTGGCGCTCTGAAGCGGCGTCAGCACGTAAAGCCACAGCGACGCCGCGACGAGGCCGAAGGCAAAGCCGGAGAGGCCGGCGACGAACGCGCCGGCGAAGGTGGCCAACAGGAAAAGCGGTAGTTCGATCGTGATCCCGTCCATTGCTCGCTCCAAACATCAGCGAGCAGCGCTTGCGTGGGATCACCATTTCACGGGGAGGCTGCGACATCCCCGGCGGTGCAAGCCTAGGTGAAGCCGCTTCCCTCCACAATAACCTTGTTATGCAGCCCGGATCGCGTCCAGGAATTTCCCGACCTCGACCTTGAGGCGGCTGCTCTCGCCGGACAGCGACTTCGCCGACGCGAGCACGGTGGAGGAGGCCGATCCGGTCTGGCTCGCGCCGCGCTGCACGTCGACGATGCTGGCGGAGACCTGCTGGGTGCCGCGGGCCGCCTGCTGCACGTTGCGGGAAATCTCCCGCGTCGCCGCGCCCTGCTCCTCGACCGCGGAGGCGATCGCCGATGCGATCTCGGACATCCGGGTGATGGTGTCGCTGATCGACTTGATGGCGCCGACGGAATCCTCCGTCGCGCTCTGGATTCCCGTGATCTGCTGGCTGATCTCGCCGGTGGCCTTGGCGGTCTGCTCGGCCAGCGCCTTGACCTCGGACGCGACCACGGCAAAGCCGCGCCCGGCCTCGCCGGCGCGCGCCGCCTCGATCGTGGCATTGAGCGCCAGAAGATTGGTCTGGCCCGCGATCTGACTGATGAGCTCGACCACGTCGCCGATCCGGCCCGCAGCCTTGGCGAGCTCGCCGACATAGTCGTTGGTACGCGCTGCCTGCTGCACCGCTTCGCTGGCCACCCGCGCGGAGTCCTGAACCTGCCGGCCGATCTCGTCGACCGAAGACGCCATTTCCTCCGCGGCCGCGGCAACGGTCTGCACGTTGGTGGAGGCCTGCTCGGAGGCGGCCGCCACCGTCGCGGTGACCTTTTCCGATTGATCGGCGGTGCTCGTCAGCGTTCCCGCCGACACTTCCAGCTCCGACGATGCCGACGACACCGTGTTGATGACGTCGCCGATCAACGCTTCGAAATCGCGCGCGATCTGGTCCATGCGCTGGCTGCGCCGGAGTTTTGCCTCGGCTTCGACCGCGGCGGCCTCGTCGGCGGCCTTCTTGGCGGAGAGCGAGTCCTTGAAGTGCTGGAGCGAGCCCGCCACCTGGCTGATCTCGTCGTTGCGGCCGGTCACGGGAATCTCGACCTCGTGCTGTCCGGCGGCAAGCGTTGCGATCACGTCCGCGAGCCGGCTCAGCGGCGTCACAACGCGCCGGCGCAGCATCATGGTCACGCCACCGAGTGTCCCCAGCAGCGCCAGCACCGCCACGCCCGCGAGCGCGAGCATCGCCAGCGCGCCGTCGCGCGCGGCCGAGGCGCGCTCGGCCGCTTCGGCCAGGGCGGCATCGCGCACCCCGTAGAACATCTGGATGGCGGGTACGATGACGTTGGCCAGCTCTTCGGCATTGATGCCGTACTTGCCGTCAGCTCGTGCCGCAGGCATCTCCTTGTCCACGACGAGCGCTGCCTTCCCGAAATAAGAATCCGTCGCCGCCTTGAGCGCGGTGGCGATGCGGGGCGGACTTCCGAGCTGGTCGATACCGGCCTCGATGCGTTCGCGGTCGGCCTCGACGCGTCCCTGCATCCGATCCATCAGCGAGAATTCGGTCGCCGTGAGCGGTCGGCGCGCGCTCAGCGCCGGCGACAGCGAGGCGGCGCGACTGCCGGCCGAGACGCGCAGATCCTGCGCCGTTCGCGCCAGGCCCAACAGCGCCGCAAGCGAAGAATCGGCATTGATAACCTTCGCTTCGAGCCGGTTCATGATCGGCTCGATATTGCCGATGACCTCGGCAACGCCCGGCAGGAAGCCCTTGATCGCAGCGCTGTCGCGTGTCGCCAGCGGAACGCTCATCGCGCGATCTGCCGCCGTGGTGATATCCTTGAGCCGCCGCGCGGTACGGTCCAGGTTTTCGATCATCGCTCCGGAATCATCCAGCACCATGATGGCGCGCCTTGCCCCCTCGAATGCGGCATCGGCCGCCTTCGCAGCCTTCGCGGCGGCTTCGATCTGGACCTGCGTCGCAGCGTTCTCCTGGAAAATCGGGGAGATGTAGGGGGCACGAAGGCTGGCAATGTGCTGACTGACCGTCAGGGTCGCACCAAAGGCGTCGACCGTCTTGATCGCGTCGGAGCGGTTCGCGAAGATACGCGCCTGGGGTATCAGCACCTCGGCGCCAAGGACGACTGCAAACACCGTCACCGTCAGCATCGACAGCGCAAAGAGCTTCCCGATCCGCATCTGATCCCCCGAATACATTCCTGCAAATGCCGAAAACTTAGCCGGTTGCCGCTAAGAGCCCGTTAAGCAACGGCATGCCCGTAGTTCCGCGGGGTATTGGGCTTCGAGTGCCTTCCGGACGGTGTCGCCGAAGTTCCCTGGCGATGCCGGATGCGACAGAATCGTCGGCATTTCTCCCCCGAATACCTATATCAAGGCCGGTGCCGCCATCCGCGCCACACTCCCTTACCTCGGAACATCAATGCTCTCCGCCGAACTCGCCATCGTCGTCGTCCTGATCGTCATCAACGGCTTGCTGTCCATGTCCGAGCTGGCCGTGGTCTCGTCACGCCCGGCCCGGCTGTCGATGCTCGCCGCCAAGGGGGTCCGCGGCGCCGAGCGGGCACTGACGCTCGCGGCCGATCCGGGCAAATTCCTCTCGACGGTGCAGATCGGGATCACGCTGGTCGGCGTCCTCTCCGGCGCGTTCTCGGGCGCGACGCTCGGACAGCGGCTGACGCAATGGCTGCTCGAGCTCGGCCTGTCCGCAGGGATTGCCGACATCGTCGGAGTGGGCCTGGTCGTCACGCTCATCACCTACGCCACCCTGATCGTCGGCGAACTGGTGCCCAAGCAGGTGGCGCTGCGCGATCCCGAGAGCATCGCGGTCAGGGTTGCACCCGCGATGCACGTGCTTGCGAAGGTCTCGCTGCCGCTGGTCTTCCTGCTCGATCTCTCCGGCAAGTTGATCCTCACCCTGCTCGGCCATGGCGGCAAATCTGAAGAGAAGGTCTCGGAAGACGAAATCCATCATCTCGTCAGCGAAGCCGAAAGCGCGGGCGTGCTCGAGTCGGGTGAAAAGGAAATGATCGCGGGCGTGATGCGGCTCGGCGACCGGCCGGTCGGCGCGATCATGACGCCGCGCACGGAGGTCAACGAGATCGACCTGAACGATACGCCGGAGAGCATTCAAGCGACCATCGCCAAGAGTCCGCATTCGCGCTTTCCCGTCTCCGACGGCGACCGCGACAAGCCGATCGGCGTGCTCCAGGCCAAGGACCTGCTGGTCGCCTTCATGAACGAGCGCACGCCGGATTTGCGCGTGCTGGTTCGCGAGGCGCCCGGCATTCCGGCGTCTGCCGATGCCCGCGACGTGCTGGCGATCCTGAAGGCTGCGCCGGTGCATGTCGGCCTCGTCTACGACGAATACGGCGCCTTCGAAGGCATCGTGACGACGGCTGACATTCTGGAATCCATCGTCGGCGCCTTCCATTCCGAGGAAGGCCCGCCGGAACCGGCCTACGTCAAGCGCGCGGACGATTCGCTGCTGGTCTCGGGCTGGATGCCGGTCGACGAATTCGGCGAGCTGCTCGGCATCGAACTGCCGCCGCACCGCTACAACACAGTCGCCGGCCTCGTGCTGCAACAATTCAACGTGCTGCCTGATGTCGGCGACGCCTTCGACTTCGGCGACTGGCACATCGAGGTGGTCGATCTCGACGGACGGAGGATCGACAAGATACTCGCGAGCCGGCGGAGCGAAGTAGAGACGGGGTGAGCCACTCTCGTCGTCCCGGACAAGCGCAGCGAAGCGGAGCGCAGATCCGGGACCCATAGCCACAGGATTGAGTTTGGCGAACGCGGTAGTTGCTCGGTACTGCTGTCTGCGCATGATCGACAGATCACGCGGTATGGGTCCCGGATCTGCGCTGGCGCTTGTCCGGGACGACGGCGGAGTTTGTGGTTAGAGCTTGCGCCAAACTCTAGACCCTCACCCGAACCTCACCCCGATCCGCTTTTCCTTGCGCCAGATCACGATGCAGGCGAGATGTGTTCCGTCGGCCTGGACGAACAGGCTGAAATGGTCGGGGATGCCGACGGGACTGCTGACGTCGAGCGCGGCGCCGGTATCGGACAGGTTGCGGACCGTGCAGTCGATCGCGCCGCCGCCGCCGAACTCGATCGTTCCGGCCTTCAGCACGCGATGCCTTGCCTTGTCGCGCCGCTCGTCCATCGGAACAATCTACACCCAAAGTTGAACCAAACGTTAAACGCAGCCCTCGTCGCGATGCCTTTTGCGCGTGGGGGCCTGCGGCCTTGCAAGTGCACCGGCGCCTACAGCGGCTGGAACGTCTCCGTCCGCGCCATCCGCCAGGCATCGCGGAAGCGCGGGTCTTCGGTGCCTTCGAGCAGTTCGCCCGGGCGCAGCGACGGATAAAGCTGCGCGAAGGATCTCACGTCCGTCGTCGAGGTGCGCTGGGAGAAATGGATCGGGCGCAGCTGCTGCGGATGTTCGAGACCGGCCGCGGCGATCAGCTCGGTCAGCGAATGCAGCGTCGCAAGGTGATAATTGTGAACACGGTCGATCTTGAGCGGCACATAGAGCGCGCGCGCCCGCGTCGGGTCCTGGGTCGCGACGCCGGTCGGGCAGCGGTCGGTGTGGCAGCTCAGCGACTGGATGCAGCCCAGCGAGAACATGAAGCCGCGCGCAGAATTGCAGTAGTCCGCGCCGATCGACATGGCGCGCGCCATGTCGAAGGCGGTGGCGATCTTGCCGGAAGCGCCGATCTTGATGCGGTCGCGTGCGTTGATACCGATCAGCGCGTTGTGGACGAAGTTGACGCCTTCGCGCATCGGCATGCCGAGATGGTCCATGAACTCCAGTGGCGCGGCGCCGGTGCCGCCCTCGTTGCCGTCGACGACGATGAAGTCGGGATAGATGCCGGTCTCTATCATCGCCTTGCAGATTGCCAAGAATTCCCAGGGATGGCCGATGCACAGTTTGAAGCCGGTCGGCTTGCCGCCGGAGAGCTTTCGCATCTCGCCGATGAACTGCATCATGCCAACAGGCGTCGAGAAGGCGCGATGCGAGGCCGGCGAGATGCAATCCTCGCCCATGGCGACCCCGCGGATCTTGGAAATCTCCTCCGAGACTTTCGCCGCCGGCAGCACGCCGCCATGACCGGGCTTGGCGCCCTGGCTGATCTTGAGCTCGACCATCTTGATCTGGTCCTGGCGCGCGACGCGCGCGAAGGCTTCGGGATCGAAGGTGCCGTCGAGATGACGGCAGCCGAAATAGCCCGAACCGATCTCCCAGATGATGTCGCCACCCATCTCCGCGTGATAGGGGCTGAAGCCGCCCTCGCCGGTGTCGTGCGCGAAGCCGCCCTTCTTGGCGCCGGCATTCAGCGCGCGCACGGCGTTCGGGCTGAGCGCGCCAAAACTCATCGCGGAGATGTTGAACACCGAAGCCGAATACGGCTTGGCGCAATCCGGCCCGCCAATGGTGACGCGGAATTTCTCCTCGGCATGCGTCTTCGGCGAGACCGAGTGATGCATCCACTCATAACCCTGGCGGTAGACGTCCTCCTGGGTGCCGAACGGACGCTTGTCGAGCTGCATCTTGGCGCGCTGATAGACCACCGCACGGATGTCGCGCGAGAACGGCATGCCGTCCTTCTCGCTCTCGAAGAAGTACTGCCGCATCTCCGGCCGTATCTCTTCGAGCAAGAAACGGATATGCGCCGAGATCGGGTAGTTGCGCAGAACGGCATGGCCTTTCTGCATGAGGTCGCGAACGCCAAGAGCCGTCAGCGCGCCGAAGATCAGGATCGGGATCAGCAGGATGTCGAAAATCTTGCGGTCGGCGATGCCGATGCCGATCAGCAGCGCGGTGACCACCGCGCAGATCGTCAGGACGATGAACCGTGGGGAGAATGGCAGCAGCAGGGTCTCCATGATCCCCTCTTCCGCCAGCGGCAGCCGTTTGGGCGATAAGTTGGGGGATTCCTGCGTCTTATTCTCGTCGGCCACGATTCCCATCCTCTCGCCAGCATGAGGCGGTACGATACGCCCGCGCCTGTCATACGGATATGACGTGGCGGTTGTTTCACGCTAGCGAATTCGGCGGGGACAAATCAATCAGCCCGATGGGCGGGCTTTTGCGGTGCAGCAGAGGCTGGTGGGGAGGCCCGGGGCACTAACCGGTCAAAACGCTTTACCCACAGCCGTCGTCCTGGCGAAAGCGATGACCCCTAAGCGTGGCGGATTCGAAGACTGACAACGACCAGCCTTCGCCAAACTTCATTCGGCGGGTATGGGTCCTGGCTTTTGCCAGGACGACACGAGAGGGCCTACCGCTCGACGAACGCCTTTTCGATCACGAAATGGCCGGGCTTGTTGCCGGAGCCCTCGACGAAGTCGCGGCCCTCGAACATCAGTTTCAGCTCTTCGAGCATCGCCGGGCTGCCGCACATCATGATGCGGTCGGTCGCGATGTCGAGTGGACCCTGGCCGATGTCGTTGAAGATCTGCTCGGAGCTGATGAGGTCGGTGATGCGGCCGCGGTTCTTGAACGGCTCGCGGGTCACGGTCGGGTAGTAGATGAGCTTGTCCGCGAGCAACTCGCCGAACAGTTCGTCCTCGCGAAGACCGGCGACGAGCTTCTCGCCATAGGCGAGCTCGGAGACCTGACGGCAGCCATGCACCAGCACGATGCTGTCGAACTGGTCGTAAACCTCGGGGTCCTTGATCAGGCTGGCGAAGGGCGCCAGGCCCGTGCCGGTCGAGAGCAGCATCAGTCGCTTGCCGGGAATGAGATTGTCGGTGATCAGCGTGCCGGTCGCCTTGCGGCCGACCAGGATGGTGTCGCCTTCCTTGATCTTCTGCAAACGCGACGTCAGCGGGCCGTCCTGAACCTTGATCGAGAAGAACTCGAGCTCTTCCTCGTGGTTGGCGCTCGCCATGCTGTAGGCGCGGAGCAGCGGGCGGCCCTCAACCTCGAGGCCGATCATCGCGAACTGGCCGTTCTGGAAGCGGAAGCCGGAATCGCGGGTGGCGCGAAAGCTGAACAGGGTGTCGGTCCAGTGCTGGACGGAAAGAACCTTCTCTCGGTAAAACGCGCTCATGATTTTCGATATTCCGAATAATTGCGGTTTTAGGGCAAAAGCGTTGCCCGGCCCCTGAAAGGCGGAGCGGACACCATTGCCATGGCGGAGGATTTCGCGAGTGTGATCTACGCCATTGAGACCAATAATCAACCTCGTTCCGGATGCAATTGATGCCGGTCAAACCGGCATTTGCGGCGGAAATGGTCACATCATTAATGGATCTGCTGTCCGGCGCATGCGGCGGGCAATTTCTTTTCCGTCCGGGGCTCGAATACAGCACTTAATTTCCGTGGTGCTCGCGAGAATTTCATTAAGAATAGCTCTGATTTCCTCGGGTTTGGCGCTGTTTCCCGCATTTGTGCGGCTTTTGGCGCCAAAAGCGACTGGTAACGGCGACCGGAACTGGCGACTGAGACACATGGCGAGCGGCGAACGAATCTTCGTGCAGGCGATCAAGCGCTATTGCGCAACTCATGGCATCGCGCTCGATGTCCGCGCCGATGGCTGGCTGCTCGCGATGCGCCGGGGCGAGCAGCGCCGCTTCGCGTTCGGCTACGACATCGGCCTCAACAGCGCCATCGCGCACCGCCTGGCCAACGACAAATCGGCCACCGCCGAGGTGCTGGCGCTCGAGGGCGTGCCCTGCATTCCCCATCGCCTGTTCCTCAATCCGAAGTTGGGCGAGAAGGTTGTCGGCGTCGCCTGGCGAGAGGCAATGCTGGCGCTGCTTCACGACAATCCGCAAGGCGTGGTGGTGAAGCCGAACGAGGGGACGTCGGGACGATCGGTCTTCAACGTCACGACGGAAACGGAGCTCGATCACGCGGTTGGCGAGGCCTTTTCGATGAGCGCCGGTCTCGTGATCTCGCCCTATGTCGTGATCGAGGACGAAGT
Source organism: Bradyrhizobium sp. Ken01 (assembly GCF_055807355.1). NCBI lineage: Bacteria > Pseudomonadati > Pseudomonadota > Alphaproteobacteria > Hyphomicrobiales > Nitrobacteraceae > Bradyrhizobium > Bradyrhizobium sp. Ken01. The sequence goes on along the minus strand of NZ_JBVVPC010000030.1, from coordinate 43,637 downwards.
ACGCGTGGTCCTGCTCGATGATGTGCCGCTCGTCGTCTACAGCAAGCAGCGTGGCTCGGATTGGCGGCACAATCTCGATGCGGGCGCAAAGCCCGTGCTGATGCGGGACGGCGATCTACGCGCAGCCTGCGCAAAGCTCGCCATCGACGCCGCCAATGCCATCGGCATCACCTTCGCCTCCATCGATCTCGTGCACGTCGACGGTGTCTGGCGTGTGCTCGAGATCAATTCCGGCGTGATGATGGAGACGCTGGCGAAGTTGCATCCGGAGCTGGTGCAGACGACGTACGATGCGGCGCTGGATCGGGTGTTTGGGGGAGAACACTGAGCGACACGCGCTGGCGGGTTCAACCAACCGCCAGCCGATACGCAGCCTTGGCATTCACGCCAAACGCCTTCTCCCGCACCTGCAGCCCGAGCTTCATCAGGCACGCTTCCAGCGCGCCCTTGATCTCACCATAGCTCCCCGCGAGCAAACATACCGGCCAGTCCGAGCCGAAGATCAGGCGATCTTCGCCAAAGCATGTCGCGGCGTGCGCGACGAACGGAAACAGGCGCTCCGCATTCCAGTCGTTCCACACCGCTTCCGTCGCCAGCCCCGAGACCTTGCACCAGACATTGCCGCAGGCCGCGAGTGCCGCGATTCCATTGGACCATTCGTTGCTTCCGCCATCGGCGATCGGCGGCTTGGCTGCGTGGTCGAGCACGAAGCGCGCCTGCGGGAACGCTTGTGCGGTTGCGATCGCGGCCGGCAGCTCGCGGGTGCGGACCAGGAAATCGTAGGCGAGATCGTGCGCGAACACGGCCGTGAGGCCGCGCTGAACGTCCTCGCGCAACAACCAATCCGGGTCGGCCTCGTCATGGACCTGGTGGCGGATGCCGACCAGCTTGTCGCCGCCGGGCGAAGCACGCAGCCGGTCCAGCGTCTCGCCAAGTTCAGCATCGGTCAGATCGGCCCAGCCGATGACGCCGATCACCGATTGCGTCGCATGCGCGGTCGCCAAGAATTCCTCGGTCTCCGCCAGGGCGGAGCGGCACTGCACCAGGATGCTCGCGTCGATGCCATTCGCGCTCAAAAGCGGCTCGAGATCGGCCGGACCGAAGGCACGCCGGATCGGCGTGAGCTCGGGCGCGTCCATCCAGGGATAGTCGGCGCGCGCGGGATCCCAGAAATGCTGGTGGCCGTCGACGATCATGCCTTACGCTCCGCCCGGCAATGGCGCCCGGGCATCGACGAGTTTTCGCGCACGCAGCTCCTGCCAGAACGCCGCCGGCACCGCCATCTCCGACATCGCGATGTTGTCGGCAACTTCCGCGGCGTTGCGCGCGCCCATCACGGCGACCGTGACCGCCGGATGGGCCATGCAGAACTGCAGCGCGGCGGCTTTTAGCTCGGTGCCGTGCTTGCGGCAGAGCTCGTCGAGCGCCAGCGCACGGGCGACGAGGGCCGCATCGGCGTCCTGGTAGTTGAACTTCGCGCCCGTGTGCGGATTGGCCAGGATGCCGCTGTTGTAGATGCCGCCGAGCAGGATGCCGATGTTCTTCGCGGCGCAGACCGGGAATAGCGCATTCAGCGCGCCCTGGTCGAGCAGCGTGTAGCGGCCGGCGAGCAGGAAGCAGTCGACCGGAACGGCCGCTGCGAACCGGACCAGCATGTCCGACTGGTTCATGCCGGCACCGATCGCCTTGACGGTTCCCTCCGTGCGCAGGCGCTGGAGCGCGCGGAAGGCGCCGGCGACGGCGTCGTCGTAGTGATCGTCGGGATCATGCACGAGCAGGACATCGACGCGATCGAGCCCAAGCCGCGCCAGGCTTTCCTCCACCGATCGCATCACGCCGTCATAACTGAAATCGAACACCGGCCGCTCGCGCGGGGTACCCTTGTAATGCTCGTCCTCGGCGGCAACGCCATCGGGCGCACGCAGCAGGCGGCCGACCTTGGTCGAGATGGCGTAGGAGTCACGGGGCTGTTGCCGCAGGAATGCGCCCAAGCGTCGCTCCGCGAGGCCAAAGCCGTAGAGCGGCGCGGTGTCGAAGAAGCGGATTCCGAGCGACCAGGCGCGGGCGATCGTCGCTTCCGCATCGGCATCGCTGACGGGGGTGAACAATCCGCCGAGCGGGGCGGAACCGAGGCCGAGTGAGGTGACATCGAGAGAGCCGAGCCGCGACCTTTTCATTCCCATTGCCTCAACAGTCTTCCCCGACAACCAAAATCATCTCTCCCGCTTGCGACAAGCGCAAGCGGGAGAGGCACGCAGGAGCGCGGGGCTGGCGACGCTCCTACTTCAACATCTGCGCAACGTTGTCCTTGGTCACGAGATCGAGGCCGGTATAAACGATCTCCGGCACCTTCTCGCCCTTCTTGATGGCGAGCAGCGTGTCCATGGCCTTCTCGCCCATCTCGAACGGACGCTGGCCAACCAGCGCATTGGCATAGCCATCGCGCAACAGCTCGAGCTGCATCTTCAGCGTATCGGCGACGACAAGCGTGAACTTGCCGGAGTCGATATCCTTCTTGTATCTGGACGCGAAGGCCTTGAAGCCTTCGGGGGCGAACATCGGCCAGCCGCCGATGGGAACGATCGCGGCGAGATCGGGCGTCGCGGTGCGCATGTCAGTCATCTGCTGAACCGCCAACGCGGGATCGTCGTTGCAGAACGTCGGAGAGCCCGCGACCTCGGTCCATTTTGAGCCCTTCAACGCCTCGCGGACGCCGTCGACGCGTTCGGCGAGGTTCTTGGCGCCGGGACCACCCGAGACCATGGCGTATTTGCCGCCGTCGGGCCGCAGCTTCAGGAGCTGCTTGCCGAGGGCGACGCCGAACTCCTTGTTGTTGGTGCCGATATAGGCGATGCGCTTGGCGCCGGGCGCATCGGCGTCGAAGGTGATGACGGGGATGCCGGCCGCGGTCGCCGCGTCGATCGACTTGGTCATCGCCGCGACGTCGGCAACCGAAATGGCGAGGCCGTCGACCTTCTGGGTGACGAAATCCTGGATGATCTGGGCCTGCGTCGCCGGCTCGTGCTCGACCGGTCCCTTGTAGATGCACTCGATATTGCCGAGCTCCTTGGCGCGCTTCAGGCAGCCGTCGCGCGCGAAGTCGAAGAACGGATTGTTCATCGCCTTGGGCACGATCACGAACCGGTAGTTTGCGGCAAACGCCGGCGTAGCCATCATCGCGACGGCGATGCCGGCAAGAAGATATTTCCTCATCGTCTCCTCCACCCTTCTTTGGCGCCTGTCCTCTTGAGATCGTCCGGGAAGCGGACAGGCGGCATTTTCGTTGCCGTCCCGGAACGATTTCGTTTCAGATCATCCGCGAGCGGATGCGGTCGACCAATACGGCCAGGATGATGATCACGCCCACCAGCGTCTGCTGCCAGTAGGAGCTGACCTGGGCGAGCACGAGGCCGTTGCGGATCACCTCGAGCAGCACGCAGCCGACGATGGCGCCGAGCGGACCACCGATGCCGCCGGCGAGATTGGCGCCACCGATGACGGCCGCGGCGATCACGTTGAGCTCGTAGGACGTCGCCATGTTGGCCGGCGCCGACCCAAGCCAGCCCGAGATGATGATGCCCTGGAGGCCTGCGGCGAGCGCGCAGATCACATAGACCTCGATCTTCACCCGCACGACCGGGATGCCGGTGAGTTCGGCCGCCTTCTCGTTGCCGCCGAGCGCGAACACGTGACGGCCGAACGAGCTGTGGTGCAGCACCACGGCCATCGCCAGCGCGAGGACGATCAGATAAATGAATGGCACGGGCACGCCGAGCACGTCGCCCGATGTGAGCGCGTAGAAATAATCGGCATCCGGCCCACCCGGAAAGCTGCCGCGTCCGTTGGAGACGACATAGCCGAGCCCGCGCACGATCGAGAGCATGCCGAGCGTGGTGACGAACGGCGACAGCCCGAGCACCGCGATGCAGAAGCCGTTGACGAGGCCGGCGAGCAGCGCGACGCCGAGACCGGCGAGGAGCGAGACCACCAGGATCAGGCCGGGGACATTGGCGAGCACCGTCTTGCCGTCGGCCGCCATGTGCACCAACAGGGAGCCCGCGGCCGAGCCGGGCGCCGAGAGCTCGGTCATCACCATCGAGGTGACCATGGCGGAGAAGCACATCATCGAGCCCACCGACAGATCGATGCCGCCGGTGATGATCACGAAGGTGACGCCGAGCGTCGCAATGGCGATGAAGGAGAAATTCTTCGCCACGTTCTGCATGTTGCCTTCGGTGAAGAAGTACGGGCTGGCGAAATGCATGACCACCAGCAGCACTGCCAGCGCGAGCAGGACATAGCCGGTCTGGGACGCGAAGATGCCGCGCTGCCACCATCTGATCTTGCCGACATTCGAGAAGGTGATCGGGGATTCCATGGGCATGGCCATCACGCCGCCTCCTTCGCGCCGGTGATCAGGGCGGTGACTTCCTCGGGGGAGGTCTGGTGGATGGGCTTGTCGGCCCGCTTTTCGCCGCGGCGCATGACGATGACGCGATCGCACACCGCGAACACGTCGGGCATGCGATGCGAGATCAGCATCACGGCAACGCCCTGCTCCTTCAGCCGGTGGATCAGGCCGAGCACCTGCTCGACCTGACGGACCGAGATCGCGGCCGTGGGCTCGTCCATCATGACCAGCTTCGCGTTGGAGAGCCGCGTCCGCGCGATCGCAACCGCCTGGCGCTGGCCGCCCGACATCTTATTGACGAGGTCGTCGGGGCGCGTCTCCGAGCGCAGCTCGCCGAACAGCTCCAGCGCACGCGCAGCCATCGCCTTGTGGTCTAGCAACGCGAACGGCCCGATCCTGCGCTTCAGCTCGCGGCCGAGAAAGACGTTGGCTGCCGCGGTGAGATTGTCGGCGAGCGCAAGGTCCTGATAGACCACCTCGATGCCGACGCCGCGGGCATCGACGGGCCGGTTGAAATGAACCGCGCTGCCGGCGAAACGGATTTCGCCGTGGCTGGGGCGGAAATTGCCGGCGATGATCTTGACCAGCGTCGACTTGCCCGCGCCGTTGTCGCCCATCAGGCCGACGACCTCGCCGGGGAGGACTTGCATGTCGACTTCATGCAGCGCGCGGATCGCGCCGAACTCCTTGCCGATGCCGGTCAATTCGAGGACCGGTGTCGCTTGTGCATTTGTCATCAGCGGCCTTCCTCAGACGTAGCGGTTGACGAGGGATTCCAGATATTCCTGCCGGCCCGAGCGCGGCTGCGGGTCAAAGCCCGGGCCGTGCGCGCGGTCGGCAAGTTCGGCGAGCGAGCGCTGGCCGCCGAGAATGGCGCGGCCCTCGGGCCCGGCCCATCCCTCGTAGCGTTTCGCGAGCGGCGCAGTGAGCACGCCCGCGTCGAGCATGTCCGCGGCGGCGAGCAACGCCCGCGCGCAGGCATCCATCGAGCCGACATGGGCATGGATCAGATCGTCGGGATCGATCGACTGGCGGCGGATCTTGGCGTCGAAATTCAGCCCGCCGGAGCTGAAGCCGCCGCGGCTCAGGAGTTCGTGGAACACCAGGGCAAGCTCGGGCACGTTCATCGCGAATTGGTCAGTGTCCCAGCCGAGCAGATCGTCGCCGCGGTTGATGTCGAGCGAGCCGAACACACCCAGCGCCTCCGCGAGCGCGACCTCGTGATGGAAGGAGTGGCCGGCGAGGATGGCGTGGTTCTGCTCGATGTTGAGCTTGACGTCCTTCAGCAGGTCGTAACGCGCGAGGAAGCCGTAGCAAGTGGCGACGTCGAAATCATATTGATGCTTGGTCGGCTCCTTCGGCTTCGGCTCGATCAGAATCGGCCCCTTGAAGCCGATCTTGTGCTTGTGCTCGACGACCAGCGAGACGAAGCGGCCGAGCTGGTCGAGCTCGCGCTCGAGATCAGTGTTGAGCAGCGTCTCGTAGCCCTCGCGCCCGCCCCACAGCACGTAGTTCTGGCCGCCGAGACGGTGCGTCACCTCCAGCGCGGCGCGGACCTGGCCGGCGGCATAGGTGAATATCTCGGGGTCTGGATTGGTGGCCGCGCCCGCCATGTAGCGGCGGTGCGTGAACAGATTGGCGGTACCCCAGAGCAGGCGCACTTTGCTCGAGGCCATCTTCGCTTCGAACAGATCGGCGATGGCATTGAGGTTGGCGACAGATTCGCCAAGCGAGTTGCCTTCCGGCGCCGCATCGACGTCGTGGAAGGTGAAGAAGGGCACGTCGAGCAGACGAAACAGCTCGAAGGCGACGTCGGCCTTGGCGCGCGCCTGCACCATCGCATCAGTGCCGTGGTGCCAGGGCCGCAGGAACGTCTCGCCGCCAAAGGGATCGCCGCCGGGCCAGCACAACGAGTGCCAATAGCAGACCGCAAAACGCAAATGCTCTTCCATCCTGCGGCCATGGACGAGGCGGTCCTTGTCATACCAGCGGAACGCGGGCGTGTTTCCCGCATCCCCGCCGGCGAAGGCGACAGGCACTGTTGTATCGAAGAATTTCACAGACGCGTTCACTCAGGCACACTCCTTCAAAGCAGGATAAAGCTCGCGCCAGCGGCGATAGGCCTCGTCATAGGCGGCAGCGACCGATGCGCGAGGCGTGAAGCTCGCGAGCCGGCGCGGACGAGTGCAAACCGCAGCCGCGCCTTCGCCGGTGGCGGCGAGCCGGCCGAGCCTGGCGGCGCCGAGCGCCGCACCGACCTCGCCCTCCTCGACGCGGTGGACGGGAATGCCGAGCACATCGGCGCAGATCTGCGCCCACAGCGGCGAGCGCGAGCCGCCGCCGACGAGATCAACCTCGGCAAGCGGTCCGCCGGCCGTGCTCAGTGCCGCCAGATTGTCGCGCGCGGCGAAGGCGACGCCTTCGAGCACGGCCTGAACGATCTGGGAGCGGCCGGTCGCACCGCGCAGGCCGACGAAGGCACCGCTGGCTGCGGCATCGTTGTGCGGCGTGCGCTCGCCGTCGAGATAAGGCAGGAATTTGACCGGGCTCGGTCCATCGACGCGCTCGCCGAGCGGCGCCAGCAGCGCTGCGGCCGGAACCTCCATCACGCCCGCGAGCCAGGCCAGCGAAGCCGCAGCCGACAGCATCACGCCCATCTGATGCCAGCGGCCGGGCAGTGCGTGACAGAACGCATGGACCGCCGAGGCCGGCGCCGGTGCAAACCGATCCGTGACACGGAACACCACGCCGGATGTGCCAAGCGACAGGAAGGCATCGCCCGGCGCGATGGCGCCGAGCCCGATCGCGCTCGCGGCATTGTCGCCGGCGCCGCCGGCGATCACGACATTCTTTGCCATGCCCCAGCGTTGCGCGTAATCCGGCGCAAGCGTCGCGCTGACGTCGCTGCCCTCGACCAGGCGTGGCATGTGATGGAGATCGAGCCCGGTGGCGTGCAGCAGCAGGGGCGACCAGCGGCGCAGACCGACGTCGAGCCACAGCGTGCCGGCCGCGTCCGACATGTCCTCGATCATCTCGCCGGTCAGGCGATAGCGGACATAGGCCTTCGGCAGCAGCACCTTTGCGACCCGCGCGAAGATTTTCGGCTCGTGCCTGGCGACCCAGAGCAGCTTCGGCGCGGTGAAGCCGGGCATGGCCAGATTGCCGGCGATCGTGTGCAGCGACGGGCAGCGCCGCTCCAGCGCGACGCATTCGGCATGCGAGCGGCCGTCGTTCCAGAGGATCGCGGGACGCAGCGGCGCTCCGTCCTCGTCCAGCAGCGTCGCGCCATGCATCTGGCCGGATAGCCCGATGCCGCGCACCCGTGCGACCTCGCGCGGATGGCGGGCGGCCAGATCGTCGACCGCGCCGACCGCCGCATCGACCCAGGCATCGGGATCCTGCTCGGACCACAGCGGCGCGGGATGCGACAGCGCAAGCTCGCGCGCCGCCGTCGCGACAACCGCGCCGGCTTCGCTCACGAGCACCGCTTTCACACCTGATGTGCCGATGTCGATTCCGAGATACACGCCGTCCTCCCTTTCGCCTGTTGCGGTGCGCGAACTCAAGGTCGCCTTATCCGCAACGGGTCGTTTTGAATCCACCTGCCGCTAAGGCAGATTGTCTCGCATCACGATGTCGATCCTGATCTTCTCCTGTTCGCGCAAGATCGGCTCGCCACGGGCGAGCGCGAGCAGCACGCGCACGGCGGCGCGCGCTTCGTGTCCGGGGTTCTGCGAGATCGCGGCATGCATCACACCCTGCAGCAGCAGCCGGCGCGTCAGCGCGGTGACGTCGTGTCCGACGAACACCACCTGCCTGTCGCGGCCGGCATCGCTCAAGGCCTTCTCATTCAACGCGTTGGCGACGCCTTGCGTGCCGGCGCCGACATTATAAAGGCCGACAATGTCAGCATGCCTGCCCAGCAGCCGCGCCAACAATTGTTCCGAACGCGCGTCCTCGTCGCGTCCTTCGAGCACCGGCAGCACACTGAGGCCGGGGAATTCCGACGCCATCACCTGGTTGAAGCCAAAAATGCGCTCGGCATGGTCGCGCAGGCCCTGCGAGCCCGCGACGATCGCAACCTTGCCGGACTTTTGTCCGACCAGCCGCCCGACCAGCGCGCCGGCGGTGCGTCCCGCGGCAATGTTGTCGATGCCGACATAATGGTGCCGGCGCGACGACGGCACGTCCGAGACCAGCGTCACGACCTTGGCGCCGGCATCGACGAGATCGTCGATGGCGGCGCGGACGCCGGGATGGTCCAGCGCCACCACGGCGATGCCGTCGTAATCGTCCGAGAGCCCTTCCAGGGAAGCGGCGAGCACGGACGGATCGAACACGTCGGTTGCGACCGTCTCGACGCCGAGGCGACGGGACGACAGCCAGCCCGACATCTCGCCGAGATAATCCTGGATCTGCTGCATGAACGGGTTCGGCCCCGACGGCATCACGAAAGCGAAACGGCGGGCGCGGCCGCGGGCGAGCTCGGCGGCGGCCACGTGCGGCTGGAACGAATTGCGCTCGATCGCCTCTTTGACGCGCCGGACCGTGTCCGGCCGCACGCCCGGGCGATTGTGCAGGACGCGGTCCACCGTCGCGAGGCTGACGCCGGCCTGGCGGGCGATGTCCTTCAGCGTCAGCGCGGTCGTGGTGAGCGTCTCGGCCATGGCTGAAGGCTAGCAGAGGTGTTTTGAGGTGCGCAACTCATTTTGAGGGGCGGCAGGCATTTTCCCGCAGCTGAGTCCAGGAACAGCCGCTTCCGTCCGCCGTTGCTGCCCCGTGCGCAACGATATCACCCATGATCCCGGCGAGGGATTGAGCCCGACGCTCGAGCGCAACATCCAGGCCCTGGTCGAGCGCCGCCGCCGCGAGCAGCGCGGTGCCAGGGGTCAAGAAAAGCTTGCCGATGCGATCACGGCGTTCACCGGCAGCATGGCCTTCGTCTACCTCCATGTCGCGGTGTTCGGCTTCTGGATCATCGCCAATCTGCATTGGCTGCCGGGAATCCCGGCCTGGGACGAGAGCTTCGTGGTGCTGGCGATGATTGCTTCGGTCGAGGCGATCTTCCTGTCGACATTCGTGCTGATCTCGCAGAACCGCATGAGCGCAGCAGCGGACAAGCGCGCCGATCTCGATCTTCAGATCAGCCTTCTCGCCGAGCACGAATTGACCAAGGTTGCCCGCCTGCTCACGCAGATCGCCGAGCGGCTCGACGTCCAGCCCGACTCGAAGCGGGATCTGGAGGAGGCCAGCCGGGACATCGCCCCCGAGCGCGTGCTCGACAGGATCGAGGAGACGCGCTCCTGAGCTATCGGCTCGCCGACAGATCCAGGGTCAGGAACAGGCTGTTGGGATCCTCGACATAGCCCTGGAACGGGCCGCAGAGGACAAAGCCATGCGCCTGGTAGAGCGCGTGCGCCGGCTTGAAATAGTCCCACGAGCCGGTTTCGAGGCTGAGCCGCACTATGCCGCGCGCGCGGGCTTCCGTGATGATGTGGCGGAGCATCTCACCGCCAAAGCCGCGCCGCCGCGTGGTCTGGAGCGTGTGCATCGACTTCACCTCGCCATGCGCTCCCGACAGCGACTTCAGCGCACCGGTGACGACCAGCGTGTCGCCGTCCCAGCCGGTCCAGAACGCGACTTCCGGGGCACGAAGCCCGGCGAGGTCAAGCGCATGGGCACTGCCCGGCGCGGTCTGTGCTCGCGCCTCCGTGACGTGATGGTCGAGCAGCGCGATGACGCGCGGATCAAAGGTGTCGCCGGTGCGGATCTGCATCGTCACGGTCTCACATCTTGCCGTAGGACGCGCCGCGGCGCGTGATGATGACGTAGCGCGCGTCCTGTCTGGTCTCGTTCTCGAAGATCACCGCGCGCATCACGTCGAAGTCGAGACAGTCGCCTTCGCGCAGGCGAACCGCCTTGGCGTCGATGTGCACGGCGATCGCGCCCTCCAGCATCAGCAGCTGCTGGGTGAAGGCGTTGCGCCCCCAGGGGCTGTACGGCACCCGCGCGCCGGCCGGCAAATCGACGACGATGACCTCGATGCCGCTCGCCGCGTCCGTCGGCGAGGCGTGCCGGCGGCGATAGCCACTGTCGGGATCGCGCCAGTGCGGCTGGTCGGCGAGCCGCACCAGCCGCTCCGGCGGCTTCTCGGCGAGCGCGACGACGTCGCTGAGCGACACGTCGAGCGCGGCACAGAGCTTGTTGAGCAGCGACGCCGTCGCACTGCTCTGCGCCCGCTCCACCCGCCCGATCATGGCCCGGCTGACGCCGGAGCGCGCCGCCAGCTCATTCAGCGTCATGCCGGCTTGCGTCCGCACCGTCTTCAAGCGACGACCGATCGCGCGATCGAGCTTTTGCTGGTCCATAGCCCCTATCCGAGCGCTGTTTCGGCAGCCGCATTTGCTTGGGAGAGAGCCTAGCGCGGGAAACAGCGAATGCCGGGAATGAGATGCCAATATATTGGAATTTCGGCGCGCGCGAATGCATCCTCGGCGCAAAATCCGTTCATCGTCCTCGGGATTCGACCGTCGCACTCGCCCAACGACAGGCGCTTGCGAGCCTGGCGCGGACGGAATCGACGCCGGCGAGCTCGAAGATGGCGCTGGTGTTGCGCCCCGCACCGTCGGTAACGGAGATAGACGTCTTTCCGGCGCGCAATGCGCGTACCAATTGGACCGGATCCTCCGGCATGGACGCCGTGCGACCGTCAGATGCCAATCGCCAACGCATTGGCCGCGCCGTGGCCTGGTCGGGAGAGATCGCGACGTCGACTTCCCCTCCGCGCAACGCGCGCCAGAGGCCATTGGAGCCAAGGGACAGCTCGGTCCGCTGGTTACGGCAACGTAGCACGAGCATTTCTGGTGCATTGGCCGTCACCGGGGCAAGCGCATACAATTTGGCGACAAAGAGCGGCGAGAAGTCCCTTGGAGACGTGGTCTCGCTGATCAACCAGCCCTCGGCGATTGACAGTCCCGCGATTGCGTCGTCCCGATTGGCCGGCGTCATCGCCGGCGCCGGTTCAGCTTCGGGTGGCAACGGCTGCATACCGGCGTGCGGTTTGGAGGGGATATCGTCGGGTTGTCGGACCTCGTCTTTGTTGGCGAACAGGCTGTCGAGGCACCGTTTCTCCGCGCTGTGTGCCTTCAGCCTGCATCCGAGACGCAGCGCGGTGTCGATGCCCGCCTGATCGCAGGCAGCTTCCGCTGCACGCGTCTGGGCAAAGCATTGGTCCAGACCCCTAAGCGTGCTGGAGGCGGATTGACCATGGGCTTCCGCGATCTCAAGGCTGGCGAACAGGACGGCGGCGAGCCGTCTCATGGACGTCCCGTCCGATTGGACATTTGGGACTCCTGCCAGTTCTCAGCCGCCTTGAGGCGCTGCAGTCCGGGAACGCCCGCACCGGGATTGGCCTCCTTCCACTTCGGATCGAAGCCGGACGCGCGCAGCTGATCGAGCCTGCTGAACAGTTCATTCACGAAAGCGGTGACCCTGTCATGGCGTGGGGTGCCCGGATTCCAGTTATAGGCGACCAGCACCGTCGGCACCGCGATCGTCTCGATATCCCGCCCTGCTTGCACCAAAGCAGGATAGTCGGCCGACGTCAGAGAGGCCGGCACATAATAGTCCGCCAGCTTGGCACCCCAGGGGACCGGCAGGAACTTGAAGCCGTCGTCCCATTTGCGCTTGACGAACGCGTCCACCGGCTTCGACGTGACGAAAACCACAGCCGCCATCTCGCCTTTGCGCATCTGCTCCAGCGCGGCCGGGTGAGGCACGAAGGCCTTCTCCACCTCGACGCCGAGACGACTGAAGATGAGTGGACCCGAATAGGCGGCCGCCGTGCCCTGCGTGTTGAAGTTCACCTTCTTGCCGGCGAGGTCGGCGAGCGAATTGATCTCGGGACGCACGAAGACATGGAGCTCCGACGGGAACAGGTTCATCACATGCACGATGCGCTTTCCGATCTCGGGCACCTGCGCGCGATACTCGTCGAGCGAATCGCTGTTGATGATCGCGATGTCGATCCCCTTCAGATAGAGCACATCGTTGACATTCTCGGTCGGTCCGCGCGTCACCACCGGAAGCACGTGCACCTTTCCGCTCTCGTTGACCACGCGCGAGATCTCGGTCGCGAAGCGGAGTGGTGCGCCTTCAAGGAGCCCGGCGGCTAATCCGACCGTGCCTGCATTGATGCGATCTCTCACGTCCTCTTCGGTCGTCCGCTGTTGAGTGGCCCGCACCGACCGGTTCCCTCGCGCGGGCGCAGACGCGACCGGTTCCGTCGTCTGTTTGGCAGCGCCGGGCCTGGTGGCAGTTTGGGCGGAAGCGGGCAACGCGAGCAGCGACACAGCCAGCACGAACAGCAGCTTGCGCATCATCCCGGCCTCCCCTTGTTGGTTCCTGTCTACGGCCGGACGTAGCTCCAGCCCTTTTCCTGCAGCTCCATCATGCGCACGACACCCGAGGCAACCATGGAAGCCTCCGGCAGCAGCTCGAGCGGCTTGCCTTCCTTCTTTTCCATCCCCTCCCGGGTGACGCCGCATGCGGCGAAGCGAACCTTGTTTGGGAAGGCGAGGTCCGTCATGGCGTGAATGCGATCGGCGACCGGCGTCGTGTCCTTGCGCAGCATGTGCAATCCAGGACCGAACGCCACGATCTCGACGTCGGCCTCTTCGCCCTTCTTGCGGTAATAGTCGAGCACGTTGGTGGCGTTGTTGAGCGCGAGATTCATCACGGCGGCATCGTTCTGGTTGACCTGGATCACGAGCCTGTGCGGCGCCGGCTTGACCGGGTGCACGGCTGCTTGCTTCCGCGGGATCATGGCGTGGGCAGAACTCGCAGAGGCCGGCTGCTGTTGCACCGAGCTCATGGCGTACACCGAGCCGATTGCGAGTGTCGCGAGCACAGCTGCGGCGATATGGATTCGTACATCAGGCATGGACCATCTCCGTCTGCGATTTGCGCTCGACACGGAGTGCAACTCGCTTCATCCGGACCAGGCCCTCAGTGAGGCCGCAGGTGTTGCGCACTGGACTTGCGTTGGGGGTGACCCGGACCGGGAAACATGAACTCCCGGCCCGCCCTTCGACAGCCTGCAGTTCGTGCTAAGCGCAATGGATTAAGCGCAGCGAGCGTCAGCTCAACGTGCCGTTGCGCCCGGGCGGATCGCCAAGAGAGACTTCGAGTCAGTGCGACTGTGCTGCGGCCAAGGCTTTGGAGCGGGCGAAGGGAATCGAACCCTCGTATGCAGCTTGGGAAGCTGCCGTTCTACCATTGAACTACGCCCGCGGATGCGCAGCCTGCGCCCGCTCTGATTAGCCGAGACGGCGCATCTCGCCAAGCGCTTTGGCGCAGCCCGCCCGACCCTTCTTGAGTTTCCGGCAAGATTTTGGGTGCGCCGGATTGTGGCGGTGTTATGATTGCCTGTCTGGGGAGACGTGCACTGAGTGGGGCGTGTGCATGGTGGGGCGTGGCTACGCGATATTCGACACGACCATAGGGCGCTGCGGCATCATCTGGAGCGGCACCGGTATCGTCGCCGTGCAATTGCCGGAGGCGCGGGAGATCGACACCCGCCGCCGGATTTTCCAGGTCCATCCCGAGGCGCGCGAGCAGCCGCCTTCCGCGAACGCCGCGTTCGCGATCGAGGGCATCGTGGGCTTGCTGCAAGGCAGCGATGCTGATTTTTCCGAGGTCAGCCTGGACGCGAGCGGGGTGCCCGGCTTTAACCGGCGGGTCTATGAAGCCGCCTGCGCCATCCCGCGCGGGGAGACGCGGACCTATCACGAGATCGCCAAGGCGCTGGGCGCCTCCGGCGCCGCGCATTCTGTGGCCCAGGCGATCGCGAAAAATCCCTACATGCTGATCGTGCCCTGCCACCGGGTGCTGGAGGCCGGCAATTACACCGACCGGCTCTCGCCCTATGGCGGGGTGATCTCCAAGCGGCGGCTGCTGTCGCTGGAGGGCGCCCATCCAATCGCCAGCAAGACGCTGTTCGACGTGCTGCTGCCCGTTGCCCCTCCGAGACCCTCCACCTAGATAGGTGGCATGGACGCAACCACGCTGCTGACCACTCCCTCGATGACCGTCTCCGAGTTTCGCTGCGACGCGGGACCGGACGACAGCCCGTTTGCGGAGTGTCGCACCGGCCATTCCATTGCCTATGTCCGCGCGGGCAGCTTTGGCTGTCATTGCCGCGCCGGCTTCTTCGATCTGGTCGCGGGATCGATGCTGGTCGGCGCGCCGGGCGAGGAATACACCTGCACGCATGAGCATGTCGCCGGCGACATCTGCCTGTCCTTTTTCCTCAACGAGGATCTGGTCGACGCGCTCGGCGGCCGGCGCGACGTCTGGCAGGTCGGCGCGACGCCGCCGCTGCCCGAGCTGATGGTGCTGGGCGAGCTCGCCCAGACGGCGGCAGATGGCAACAGCGACCTCGGTCTCGACGAGGTCGGGCAGATCCTCGCCGGCCGTTTCGTCGATGTCGTCTCGGGCAAGGCGCGCAAGCCGACGGCGCCGACCGCACGCGACCGCCGCCGGGCCGTGGAAGCCGCCCTGTGGATCGACGCCAATTCGCACGCCGAGGTCGACCTCGAACAGGCCGCGCGGCAGGCAGGCCTTAGCCCGTTCCATTTCCTGCGGCTGTTCTCCGCCGTGCTCGGCGTCACCCCGCATCAATATCTGGTGCGCTCGCGGCTGCGGCATGCGGCGCGGCTGCTCACCGACGACGACATCGCAGTCACCGACATCGCCTATGACGTCGGATTCGGCGATCTCTCCAACTTCGTCCGCACCTTCCACCGCGCCGCCGGCGTCTCGCCGACCAAGTTCCGTCAGGCATCGAAGGGGGAGCGCAAGATTCTCCAAGAGCAACTTGCCCTCAACTGACTAGGTTCGTCTCCGGCGCGCGCCGATTGCGGCGCGCTTTGGCAATGGAGACGACCATGTACGACCATATCGGATTGCGCGTTGCCGACCTCGACGCCGCCACGCGCTTCTACACCGCGGTGCTGGCGCCGCTCGGTTATGTCCTGTGCTCGAGCGGTGACGGTTATGCCGGCTTCGGGCCGAAGGGCGAACCCGGGCTATGGCTGCACCTGAACAAGGGGCGCAAGGCCGACGGCGCGCATATCGCGTTTCGCGCCGGCGATCATGACGCGGTGAAGGCATTCCATAGCGAGGGCTTGAAGAGCGGCGGCCGCGACAATGGCGGCGCCGGCCCGCGCAAGGATTACAGCCCGACTTACTACGCGGCGTTTTTGATCGATCCCGATGGCAACAATGTCGAGGCGGTTTGCACGTGAGTGCGGCAGCCCTCACTACACACACGCTGTCATGCCCCGGCTTGACCGGGGCATCCAGTAC
The DNA here is from genome assembly GCF_055807355.1 of Bradyrhizobium sp. Ken01. Taxonomy (NCBI): domain Bacteria; kingdom Pseudomonadati; phylum Pseudomonadota; class Alphaproteobacteria; order Hyphomicrobiales; family Nitrobacteraceae; genus Bradyrhizobium; species Bradyrhizobium sp. Ken01. The sequence goes on along the minus strand of NZ_JBVVPC010000030.1, from coordinate 27,859 downwards.
GCCGCAATTTCCCGATTCGATCACAGCGGCCTCTGGAATGCTGGATCGCCCGATCAAGTCGGGCGATGACAGCTGAGACGCCGGTACTATCGCTCCCCTCTCTACATCAATGGACTCAACCAGGATTCAACAATGGCCTCCATCCACAACGACATTCCCCTGCCCGCCCCGGCGCGCGACGTCTGGGATGCGGTGCGCGATTTCGGCGCGCTGCATCGGCGGCTGGCGCCGGGCTTCGTCATGGCCTGCACGCTCGACGGCGACGCGCGCGTCGTCACCTTCGCCAACGGATCGGTGGCGCGCGAGGTGCTGGTCGATTGCGACGACGCGCGGCAGCGGCTGGTCTACGCGATCAACAACGAGCGGCTGAAGCATTACAGCGCCTCGGTGCAGGTGATTGCCGAGGGCGAGGCGAGATGCCGCCTGCTCTGGATCATCGACATGCTGCCGAACGAGCTCGCGCCCTATGTGCAGGGACAGACCAAGGACGCCGTCGCCGCCATACACCGAGCGTTTCCGGCCGCGGCTGCGTGATCTTTCTCACGGAGCCCAGCCCTCGTCCGCACTAACCATGGCGGCGTGCGTCCGGTTGGCTCCGCTCTCCCGGCGGCGCCCCGCACGCGAGGAGCAGGCCATGAGAGGTGCGGACAAGGTGATCTGCCAGGCGGCCGCCGTGCTGCTGATGTTTTCGATTTCGAGCGGACCGGCAAAGGCGCAGTTCCTCGGCGGCGGAGGTGCCGGCGGCGAGGACATGATGACCCAGATGGCGCCAATGCTGGAGATGATGAAGGCCAAGATGGGCAAGCGCCGCTTCGGCATGATGATGCAGACCATGGGCCCCATGATGAGCCGCATGATGGAGAATGGCGGTGGTGGTCTTGGTGGCATGATGGGCGGCGGCGGAATTGGCGGCCTCGGCGGCGGCAATCTCGGCGGCGGTTTCGGTGCGCCAAATTACGGCGGCTACGCGCCGATGGGCGCAGGCGGCACCATGCCGACTGGAATGGGCGGCATGGGTGGCGGCGAAATCATGGGCATGCTCGGCGGCGCCGGCGACGGCGACATGATGGCGATGATTCCGCAACTGATGCGGCTCGCCAATGTCGGCGGCGGTGGCGGGCATCGCCGCCACAGGCGCCGCTAGTCCACGGCGGTCGACAGAGCCGGCCTGATCGCAGGTTTGGTTTGGCGCGGTCCCCAGCGCGTCAGCACCACGCTGGAGCACGAGAGCAGGCCGAGCACGACCATCGAGCTCGCCGCCAGCCAGAAGAAGTTTTGCGCGGTGGCATCATGCGTGGACAGCCACCAGCCGACCGCCGAGATGTAGATCAGCCGCGCGGTCTGCGCCAGCACCGGGCCGATCACCTTCGCAGCGCCCTGCGACGAGAAATACATCGTCGAGGCGAGGCCGATGAAGGCGTAGAATGGTGCCACCGTGGACAAATATTGATGGCTGGTGGCGCGCACGGTCGCGCTGTCGGTGAAGATGTTGACCCAGAGATCGGGGAAGATCGCAACCAGGCACGCCGGTGCACCGACGGCGACGAAGGCGCTCGCCGCCGCGATCCAGGCGATGCGCCGGGCGCGGGCGATGCGGCCGGCGCCGACCGCCATGCCGATCATCGGCACCGAGGCGATGCCGAACGAGAACGCGATCGAGGTCAGCAGGAATTCCAGCCGCGCACCGATGCCGTAGCCGGCGAGGATCGCGGTGCCGAATTTCGCAAGCATGTGGGTGAAGATCGAGATCGTCAGCACCGATTGCAGCGGCGAGAAGCAGGCGATGGCGCCGACCTTCAGGATGTCGAAAAACATCGCCCATTGGATGCGCAGGCCGCGCAGCTTCGGCGTCACGCGGGCGCGGCCGGAGAACAGGTACCAGCCCATCACGCCGATGTTCATGCAATAGGCGATCAGCGCGCCGGCGGCGACGCCGCGCATGCCGAATTGCGGCACCGGACCGAGCCCGAGCCCAAGCGTGCCGCCGAGCACGATCTGCCAGGCCGCAGAATTGAGGATCAACAGCGACGGCAGCTTCATGTTGCCGGTGCCGCGCAGGACCCCGGCCATGGTGTTGAGCAGCCAGGGCAGCACCGCGCCGCCGAAAAACACCTGGGTGTAGGCGATCGCATGCGTCAGCACGTCGCCGCGGCCGCCGAGCATCTCAAGCACCTTGGGTCCGAAGATCAGCATGCCCAGCATGAAGACCAGGCCGAAGCTGATGCCGATCAGCAGCGCATGTGCGGCGAGCGTCCCGGCACGCTCGCGATCGCCGGCGCCGAGTGCGCGCGCGATGGCGGAGGCCACCGCGCCGCCCATCGCACCGCCCGACATGGTCATGGTCAGGATCACTGTCGGAAACACCAGCGCCATCGCGGCCAGCGCTTCCACACCAAGACGTCCGATATAGGAGGTCTCCGCAATCACCGTGCAAGTGCCGGCGGAGAGCGCGACCACGTTGGGCCAAGCCAGCCCGAGCAGCGTGCGCAGGATCGGCCCGTCCATCAGCGCGCTCCTCACGGGGCGTGGTGGCGGCGGCAGCGGACGCTCTTGTTCATCGACCGGGATTTCGGCGATGTCGGACATGTCCTCTCCCGGGCGCGAGCACCAGTTGCGGCGCGGCAATGACTGGGTGTGCCAATGAATTTATTCGCGCAGAAGGCGCGAGGTTCAGCTTGTTAGCACGGCAATTGCCGATTCCTCCTGCGCCTGATGCAGGCGTGCCCTGCGGCAGCGCATTTCAGCCCGTGGAATTGCGACTCTCAGTCTCCGTGGGGCCATCCTTCGAGACGCCCGCTTCGCGGGCTCCTCAGGATGAGGTCTTGTTTCGCGGTGACATGTCGGACCCTCATGGTGAGGAGCCCTCGAAGCGGGCGTCTCGAACCACGAGGCCAACGCCCGCGCGGCATTACCCAATCGTCCAGAGCAATGGCGGACGGCCGCCATGCGTCGGGGACAGGTGCACGCCGATGTGCCGCCCGCATCCGGCCGCGAGCCCTTCGAACAACCCCGCCAGCACCTTGGCGCAAGCGGGGTGATTATCGGCGACGTCGTCCATCAACCTCCAACTCTTCTGACGGATTTCGAACGTGCCTTCGGATTGCGTCGTCTCACCCACATCGTCCTGCGCGACCAACAGTGCGTTGAGGAACGTCGCGAATTCGCTCGCGCCGCCGCGGCCCATCGACAGTGCTGCAGCGACCTCATCGAAATATTGCATCCCGATCAGCTTGCCGGTGAGATGCAGGAGATAGCCGGCATCCTCCGGACCGAACAGCTGCACCATCACTGGCGCTGCCGTGCGCACATATTCCATGGCGTAGTTGCGATAGGCTTTTTCCAGTCGCGGTCTTGGCCAGCTTGCGACCGGCAACGCCGGAGCCGCGGCTGCATCGAACAGCGGCGCTTCGAGGTGCCGCGCGAACACGAGGCGCTGGTCGAGTTCGAGCGGCTGGTCATATTGATAATAGTAGCCTTCGAGCCCATCCTGGCCGTCGACGCTCTGCTTGGTGCAGACGAACCCCAATCTGGTATCGCCGAGCGCCACGCCGTTGTTGGCGTGCCAGCCGCGCAGCATCGCGCGCGAGACTTCGCCCGGCACGCCGCAGATCGCAGTGCCTTTCCAGATCCAGCGCGGCGGGGGATAGCGGATCCAGGCTTTGCGATCGCTCTCATACATGTATTCGACGTGCACGCCGCCGATCCAGTTCGAGAGATAGTGATATTGCGCGGCCGCCACGGCGGGAGGCAGATGGCTCAGCCCGAGCTTCTCCAGCCCCGGCAGGAAGCGTTCCTGCTGCTGGCGGCGGAACACGCGAAAGACGAACTCCGCAGCATCTGCCGTGCCGCGACGCGTGACCACGGTGAGGATCAGGCCGGTGAAATAGGCGTGATAGAGATCGGCAACCGCGCGCCAGCGTTTCCATAGAGCTTCCTGCGTGGAGTCTGATGCGGCGGTCATGTTCGCTCCCGATCGTTGTTTTGATCGAGTGTGTCACTGCAGCCGGTGACGGACAAGCTGAGCCGCACGCAGGGCGCCCTGCACGCCGGCTCGCCAATTCCGCATCACGAATTTTGCGCAGGCTTAATTTTGCACAGCTTTGGCGGCACGCTCGCGCTCGACGCGCTCGGTGACGTCGCGTGCCATCGCCACCGATCCCTGCACAACTCCAGCGGCGTCTCGCACCAGCGCGAAGGTCATCTCGATGTAGAGCTTGCGTCCGTCCTTGTGCAGCGCGCGGGTCAGTGTCGGCTTGCCCGCAAGCTTCATCGCGCCGCTGGCAAGCGCGGCCTCGAAACCCTTCCAGTGCGCGGCGCGCAGATGTTCGGGAATGATCAGGTCGAGATTCTGGCCCAGCGCTTCGTCCGCGGAGAAGCCGAACAGTGCGGACGATGCGCGATTCCAGCGCATGATCGTGCCGGAGCGATCCGAATAGATCAGCGCATCGGCGACGTCGTCGAGGATGTTTGCGTCGAGTTCGGATGAATTGGTCATGTCAGCACCTTGTAGCCCGGATGGAGCGCAGCGTAATCCGGGATCGCGCCACAAGTGAGACTTTCCCGGATGACGCTTGCGCTCCATCCGGGCTACGGATGATGGCTAAACCCGGAAATGCTTGCTCAGCTTCAGGCCCTGGGCCTGGTAATTCGAGCCGATGCGCTGGCCGTACATGGCGTCGGGGCGGGCCAGCATCTTCTCGTAGACGAGGCGGCCGACGATCTGGCCGTGTTCGAGGATGAACGGCACCTCGCGCGAGCGCACTTCGAGCACGGCGCGCGACCCCAGCCCGCCGGCGCCGGCATAGCCGAAGCCGGGATCGAAGAATCCGGCATAATGCACACGGAACTCGCCGACCAGCGGATCGAACGGCACCATCTCCGCGGCGTAATCGGGCGGCACCTGCACCGCCTCTTTCGACGCGAGGATATAGAACTCGCCGGGATCGAGGATCAGGCTGCCGTCGGGACGGGCCGAGATCGGCTCCCAGAAGTCCTCGACGGAATAGCCGGCGCGGCGATCGACGTCGATCACGCCGGTGTGGCGCTTGGCGCGATAGCCGACGAAGCCGCCGCTCTTCTCGCCGGAGAGATCAACAGAGACGGCGACGCCGCCGGTGAGATCGGCATCGTCGACATCGACGAGACGCTCGGTCGCATGCAGCGCCTCGAGGTCGTCGATGTTGAGGATGGCATCGCCGGTGCGGAAGCGCACCTGGCTCAGGCGCGAGCCCTCGCTGACCAGCACCGGGAACGTCTTCGGGCTGATCTCGGCATAGAGCGGCCCATGATAGCCGGCACCGATCATGTCGAAGCGGCGGGTGCCGTCGGCGATCACGCGGGTGAAAACGTCGAGCCGGCCGGTCGAGCTTTTCGGGTTGGCGGCCGCGACGATCTCCGGCGGCAGCGCGAGGCTTTCGAGCAGCGGCACGATGTAGACGCAGTTGGTCTCCAGCACTGCGCCGTCGGCGAGGCTGAACTCGTGCAGCTTCAACTCGTCGATGCGCTCGGCGACGGTGGCACCGGGACCGGGCAGGAAGCTGGCGCGAACGCGATAGGCGATGTCGCCGAGGCGGAGGTCGAGGCTCGCCGGCTGGATCTGGCTTTCGACGAAGTCGTAAGCGGGCAGGATGAGACCGCCCTCCGCCATCGCCGCGATCATGCGGTCGGGCAGGATACCATTGGCGTCGGCGGCAACCGTGAACGTCAACCGGGGGTCCTCATCAGGGATCAAACACATCCCGACATGCGGGAAATATGAGCGTTTTACGGCTATCCGATGGACGTCTTGACGGAAAGGGCATTGCGGAATATGAGCATGACTTATCCCGTGGTGATTTGAGCCGGCCGGCTTGCAGCCACGTTAAATAAGTCGCTAAACAGGCCGGGGACCTCTGTGATCCCGGCCCGTGGAAATATTCCAGGCCGGTTTTTTTGTGACCATTTTCGATGGTCACTTCAGGAGGTCCTATGTCGAAGTCCCCGGCGCCCACCGCGTCCTACCGTCCCGAAACCCGCCTGGTCCATTCCGGCACCCTGCGCTCGCAATATGGCGAGACGTCGGAGTCGCTGTTCCTGACCCAAGGCTACGTCTACAACAGCGCCGAGGAGTGCGAGGCGCGGTTCAAGGGCGAGGACCCCGGCTTCATCTATTCACGCTACTCCAACCCGACCATCGCGATGTTCGAGCGCCGCATGATCGAGCTCGAGGGCGCCGAAGCGGCACGTTCCGCCGCGACCGGCATGGCCGCGGTGACGACCGCGATCCTGGCGCCGCTGAAGGCCGGCGATCACGTCGTGGCCTCGCGCGCGCTGTTCGGCTCGTGTCTCTACGTCGTGCAGGATTTGCTGCCGCGCTACGGCATCGAGACCACGCTGGTCGACGGCCTCGATCTCGACCAGTGGCAGCGCGCCATGAAGCCGAACACCAAGACGTTTTTCCTGGAGAGCCCGACCAATCCGACGCTGGATGTACTCGACATTCCCGGCATCGCCGAGATCGCGCACAGTGGCGGCGCGCGGCTCGTCGTGGACAACGTGTTCGCCACTCCGATCTGGCAGAGCCCGCTCGCGCTCGGCGCCGACGTCGTCGTCTATTCCGCGACCAAGCACATCGACGGCCAGGGCCGCTGTCTCGGCGGCATCATCCTGTCCTCGGAAGCGTTCATCGCCGAGCACATCCACAATTTCATGCGCCAGACCGGCCCGTCGATCTCGCCGTTCAACGCCTGGGTCCTGCTCAAGGGCCTGGAGACGCTCGCCGTGCGCGTGCGCGCGCAGACCGAAACGGCGGCGCGCATTGCGGACGTTCTGGCGAGCCACCCGAAGATTTCGCGGCTGGTGTTTCCCGGCCGCGCCGATCATCCGCAGGCAGCATTGGTGAAGAAGCAGATGCGCGGCGGCTCGACGCTGGTCGGCCTCGAGGTCAAAGGCGGCAAGCAGGCGGCGTTCCGCGTGCTCAACGAGCTCAAGCTCGCCAAGATCTCGAACAATCTCGGCGACGCCAAGAGCCTCGTCACGCATCCGGCCACCACGACGCATCAGCGTTTGAAGCCGGAGGACCGCGCCGCGCTCGGCATCAGCGAGGGCTTCATCCGCTTCTCTGCAGGCCTCGAGCACGCGGACGATCTGATCGAGGATCTGACCGCGGCGCTGGAGAAGGCGTGAGTTATTGTCGTCCCGGCCTAGTGCGCAATTGCGCACTAGGCCGGGACGACAGGTCACATCGGCCGATAGGTCCGCACGTCCGCGGGCACGTTGACGCCGAGTTTGATCTGGCCGACGGAACGGATGATGTCGTCGCCGAGGAGCTGGGCGAAGCAGGCATAGCCCCAATCGTTCATGTGCAGTCCGTCGGCGATCACGAAACTCTCGACCGGAAGCGATTGCTTCTCGTGCCAATCGCGCATCACCTCGAAGCGCGGGAAGATGCCGACGTGACGGAGCTCGGCGACCTTGCCGAGCAGCTTCACCATCTTGCCGGCGCTGTCCGCGCGCTGGTTGACGGCGGGCGAATATTGCGGATCGACCAGCACGACGTCGGTGCCGCCGGCAGCCTGGATGCGGCTGATGCCGTCCTCGACCAGTTTGGCGGTATCGCCGGGATCGAGATTGCGTAGCACGGCATTGGTGCCGACCTGCCAGATCACCAGATCCGGATGCACGTCAATCACCTCTTTCTGGAGGCGCTTCATCATCTCGGGCGCGTCCTCGCCGCCGACGCCGGCATTGACGACGGTGATGTCGGCGGTCGGATAGTGCCGGTGCAGCTGCGCAGCAAGGCGATTGGGATAGTTGAACTCCGGCGAGCTCGCGCCGAATCCCGCGGTCGAGGACGAGCCGAAGGCGACGATGACGACGGGCTGGCCGGCGACGAGCTTGCCCGCGACATGCGGCAGCGAGCCCATCGCCTTCGAGCCGCCCTTCGGCGACAGGCAGGGCACGCGGCTGAAGACGTCGCCGGCGGATTTCGCAACCTGCTTCACCTTGTCGATGGCGCGCGCCGTGATGCCGCGCTGATCGGGGGACGTCGCGGCGATGGTGGTCTGGGACGGTGAAGCGAGAGCCGGATCAGCCGACTGCTGCGGGGCCGGCGTTGCCTGTGCGGCCTGCGTCTGCGCGTACGACTGCGAGGCCGGACTCAGCACCAGCAGCAGCGCTGCTGCGGGCACAGCCAGCCATGCCGTCAGGCAAAAAGGGCGGAGAGAACTCATTAACGCTAGACCTCAATTTTGCTGCTGGGCCGGCTCCAGATGCGCAGCGTCGATCACGAACTGTGCCAACGCCCGGCCGAGGCAATCATGGACCTGTTTCGCCAGCTCAGGCCCGCGCGACGGGCTGAACAGGTCGAACTGCCCCTGATCATTCCACTGCCGCATGATCGCGAACCGATCGAACAGCGGAATATCGTGCTCCTGCGCCACCACCCGCATATTGTCGAGGTATGGCGGCACCGAGATCATGGTTTCGGTACGCGGACTGTACTGCAAGTTCATCAAGACGACGTCAGCCCCTGCCTTTTGCAACGCAACAACCCCTTCGGTCACCGCGCCACGAAAATCATCGGGATCGATGGCTCGGATAGCATCGACGGTCCCGGTCTGCCAGATGACCAAAGTAGGCGTCTTTGCTTCCATCAGCTTAACGAAGCTGGCGGCCGCCTCCTCGGCCGTCTTCTTGCTCTGTATTTCTACGGAGACATGCACCGTCTCCGTCGGCGGCAGCTTGTCCTTCAGGATGGCCTGCATCCGCGCCGGATAAGAGGCGTCCTCGGAAGCCGGAATCGTGGTCGAGCGACTGCCGATGACCAGGATTTCGAGCGGTTTGCCGGCCTTCACGGCATCGGCGACCTTGGGAAGCTGGCTTTCGCTGGTGAGCAGATAGGAGGGCACTTCACAGGCTGCGGGCGCGGCTGAAGCAGCTGGCGCAGCATCGTCCGCGCGCGCCGGAGGCGCGGCGAGACCACCGCACAGCAGGATCAGGCTCAGGAAAACCTTCGCCTTCATCAGCCCCCTCCCGCCATATCGGCGCTGCCGACGGCGCTTTTGGTTTTCGAACCGCTCTTGTCAGCCACCCGCTTGTACCACGAAATCAGCCAAGCCATGGCCCACATGATCAGGATTCCGGAGAGACTAATTAGCGCATGCATGACCGGGCCGCCCGAGACCTCGGCCAGGATGAAATGGCCGGCAAAGGCGAGGAAGACGCCGAGACAGAATATCTCCAGGGAATGCGAGCCGCACAGGATCAGCGGCCGCAGCCAGGGCGATTTCAGGCCCGGCCAGTCACGCGGCAGGACGCGCACGGTGAGCGCGGCCAGCGCCAGGAAATGCGTAAAGCGCAGCACGTCAAGGTCGGCCTTGTCGATCGGATACATCCACTGCTCGAGCCGCTTCGGCATGAAGTGGGAGAGCTGCGGCACATACCAGGTCAGCGTCACGTAGAATGCGGCGACCAGATAGACGATCGCGATCCACATCGTCACCCGCGAAGCCAGAATGTGCGACATGCGCCGCGCACCCCCGAGCGCGCACCATGCCCCGAACACGAACAGCAATTGCCAGGCGAAGGGATTGAAGGCCCAGAAGCCGTTCGGATAGGCCGACAGATAGAGGTCGTATTCCCAAGTCACCGCGTAGAGCGCGACCGAGAGGCCGAGCGTCACGTCGGGGCGCCATTTCATCAGCCACAGGATCAAGGGCAGCGCCAGCATCAGCACGATGTAGAGCGGCAGCACGTCCATGTTGACCGGACGGAAGCGCAGCAGCAGCGCCTGCACGATCGTGACGTCGGGCTGCTTGAGGAAATCCATGATGCCCATCTCTTCGGTGTAGAGCGGGTTCTCGAACCGGGTCGCGACGTAGGAGATTTCGGCAAGGAAGATCGTGAACAGGAAGACGTGGGCGACATAGATCTGCCAGACGCGCCGCAGGATGCGCGCGGTGGCGACGACGATGCCGGACTCCAGCATCGCCCGACCGTAGACGAAGGCGGCGGTATAGCCGGAGATGAAGATGAAGATCTCGGTGGCGTCGCTGAAGCCGTAATTGCGGATCGTGAACCAGGTCAGAAGGCTCGGCGGCAAATGGTCGATGAAGATCAGCCACAGCGCGAGGCCGCGGAACAGGTCGAGCCGGAGCTCGCGCTCGCCGATGGCGGGCAGCGAAATGGCCGGCGCGGCCGCGCGCCGCTTTGCCCCCGCGGACTTGACCTCCACAGGCTTGGCGGTTCCCGCGATCGTCGATCCCGTCACTTGGTCGGAAATGGTCATCGGGGGCCTAAAAACCCTTCCGCAAATCGCGACGTGGCAAGGAGTGTACCGGTTCGGCCGTCATCTCGCAAAGCGGCCGGATCACATGCAAGTACATTTGCAAGTCCATTTGGACGTGTACTTCCCTGCGAAATCTGGCGGGACGATGTCGCCAAGGCCGCCTCCGGCGTTTGGTTCCCGGGCGGTTTTCGGTATGATGGCAATCATGTACCGCGCCGTGACCCGCCAGATCGAAGTGACCGTCGAGCCGAACTTTGTTCCGGAGCAGTCGTCGGCTGACCGCTCCCGTTATTTCTGGGCCTACACCATCGTCATCACCAATTCCGGCGATGAGACCGTGCAGCTCAAGACGCGGCACTGGATCATCACCGACGCCACCGGCCGGCAGCAGGAGGTGAAGGGCGAGGGTGTCGTCGGCGAGCAGCCGACGCTCGCCCCCGGCGAACGCTTCGAATATACCTCCGGCGTGCCGCTCACGACCGCCTCGGGCTTCATGACCGGCCGCTACCAGATGGTCAGTGCCACCGGCGAGCGCTTCGAGATCGACGTGCCGACGTTCTCGCTGGACAGCCCGGATAACAAGAGGGTGCTGAATTAGCGCTGGAAATGGTGGGCGCGCTTCGCTTTGCCCACCCTACGGCACCGCGCTACGCGTCCTGGACGCCCGCCTCGTCCGGTGTGAACTCGTACACCGATGAGCAGAACTCGCAGGTCACGACGACCTTGTCGTCCTTGACCATCGCGGCACGGTCGTCGGACGAAAAGCTCTTCAGCATCGATGCGACCGCATCGCGCGAGCAGGAGCATTGCGCTTTCAAGGGCAGCGGATTGAACACGCGCACACCGCGCTCGTGGAAGAGACGGTAGAGCAGCCGCTCGCCGGAGAGCTCGGGATCGATCAGCTCGACATCTTCGACGGTTTCGATCAGCGAGCGCGCCTCGACCCAGGCATCGTCTTCAGCGACGGCATGAACCTCGACGCCTTCGGGCGCATCGCCGGGATGCAGATCGGCCTGCCGCGCCCGCTCGGGCGCCTTCGGCAGGAACTGCATCAGCATGCCACCGGCACGCCAGCGATGCTTGCCGCCGTCGTTCGAACGCCATTCCTCGCCCACGGCGAGGCGCACGCGCGTCGGGATCTGCTCGGAGCGCAGGAAATATTCGTGAGCGGCGTCTTCCAGGCTGCCGCCGTCGAGCGCGACCAGGCCCTGGTAGCGGCTCATGTCGGGGCCCTGGTCGATGGTCATGGCGAGGTGACCGTGACCCAGCAGCGCGCCGGAATCTTTTGCATCCCCGAGGCGCGCGGCGTCGTAGCGCGCATAGGCGCGCAGGCGATCCGGCGCCTGATAGTCCACGACCAGGAATGACACCGGACCGTCGGTCTGGGCCTGCAGGATGAAGCGGCCTTCGAACTTCAGCGACGAGCCGAGCAGCGTGGTCAGCACGATGGCCTCGCCGAGCAGCTTGCCGACCGGCGCCGGATAATCGTGCTTGGTCAGGATCTCGTCGAGCGCCGGACCAAGCCGCACCAGCCGACCGCGCACGTCGAGCGCGTCAACCTCGTAGGGCAGCACGGCGTCATCGACGGGAACCGCGGATGGCGCGCGAACCGGGCCTTCGGGCCCGGTTTTCATGTCAGGGGATTGGGAAACCATGGCGCTTTATCTGGGGTCGGAAGGCGGAATTGGAAGGGGGGTTGGGGAACTGTACGAAGCAACCTCAACCTCGGTGTCGTCCCGGACAAGCGCTAGCGCAGATCCGGGACCCATAACCACAGGATTACGCTACTCCGCGAGATGACAACTCCGAATCCTCGCCAAACGACTTCCTGTGGTTATGGGTCCCGGATCGGCGCTCCGTTCTGGACAACGCTACGCGTTGCCAGAAGCTGCGCTTGTCCGGGACGACGATCATATGTGAGGTGGCCGCCGGGATTCCAGCGAGATCACTTCACCGCGTCGAAGCACCAGGCCAGAATGCCCTTCTGCGCGTGCAGGCGGTTTTCGGCCTCGTCGAACACGACGGATTGCGGACCGTCGATCACCTCGTCGGTGACCTCCTCGCCGCGATGGGCGGGCAGGCAGTGCATGAACAGCGCATCGGGCTTGGCCAGCGACATCAGCTGGGCATTGACCTGATAAGGCTTGAGCACGTTATGGCGGTGCTCGCCTTCCTTGTCGCCCATCGACACCCAGGTGTCGGTCACGACACAATCGGCGCCGCGCACGGCGGCTTCGGCATCCGTGCCGAGCATGATCGGCGCGCCGGTCGCCTTGATGAAGTCGCGCATCGCCTTTTTCGGCGCGAGCTCTGGAGGCGTCGCGACATTGAGCTGGAACTTGAAGCGCTCGGCGGCGTGCGCCCAGGACGCCAGCACGTTGTTGTCGTCGCCGGTCCAGGCCACCGTCTTGCCCTCGATCGGGCCGCGATGTTCCTCGTACGTCATGAGGTCGGCCATCACCTGGCAGGGATGCGAGCGCCGCGTCAGGCCGTTGATGACCGGAACGGTGGCGTTCGCCGCAAGCTCAAGCAGGGCATCGTGGTTGAGGATGCGGATCATGATGGCGTCGACATAGCGCGACAGCACGCGCGCGGTGTCGGCGATGGTCTCGCCGCGGCCGAGCTGCATCTCGGCGCCCGTGAGCATGATGGGCTCGCCGCCGAGCTGGCGCATGGCGACGTCGAAAGACACCCGCGTCCGCGTCGAGGGGCGCTCGAAGATCATCGCCAGCGTTTTGCCTTCGAGCGGCCTGACCGGCTGATGCGCCTTCTGCTTCGCCTTCATCGCGGAGGACGCGGCCAGCATGCGCTTGAGCTCCGACAGCGGCAGCTCGTTGATATCGAGGAAGTGCTTCGGTGTTTTCTTGGGTGCTTTATCGGGCGACTTGCTCATCAGCTTGCCGCCCGCTTGTTGCCGGACAACGCCGTGCAGGCGCGCTCGAGCCGCATGACGCTGTCCTCGATCTCGGCTTCGGTGACGATCAAAGGCGGCAGGAAACGCACGACATTGTCGCCGGCGCCGACGGTGAGCAGCTTCTCTGCGCGCAAGGCGGCAACGAGATCGCCCGAAGGCACCACGGCCTTGATGCCGATCAGGAGGCCCTCGCCGCGCACTTCGCTGACGACATCAGAGTGACGGTCGATCACGGAGGCGAGCTTCTGCTTGAGCAGCAGCGACATCCTCTGCACGTGGTCGAAGAAGCCGGGCTTGAGCATGACGTCGAGCACGGCGTTCGCAGCGGAGATCGCGAGCGGATTGCCGCCGAAGGTCGAGCCGTGCGAGCCCGGCGTCATGCCGGACGCCGCTTCCGCGGTCGCAAGGCAGGCGCCGATCGGAAAGCCGCCGCCGAGCGCCTTGGCCAGCGACATCACGTCGGGTTCGACGCCGAGGCGGCGGTACGCGAACAGATCGCCGGTGCGGCCCATGCCGGTCTGCACCTCGTCGAAGGCGAGCAACAGACCCTTCTCGTCGCAGAGCTGACGCAACGCCCTCAGGAAGGCGGGCGTTGCCGAACGCACACCGCCCTCGCCCTGGATCGGCTCGATCAGGATGCCGGCGGTCTGCGGACCGATCGCCTTTTTCACCGCGTCGAGATCGCCATGCGCAACCTGGTCGAAGCCCTCCATCGGGGGTCCGAAACCTTCGAGATATTTTGCCGAACCCGTCGCAGCCAGCGTCGCCAGCGTGCGGCCATGGAAGGCGCCTTCGAAGGTGATCATGCGATAGCGGTCTGGATGGCCCTTCGCGGCGTGATAACGGCGCACGACCTTGATCACGCATTCCAGCGCCTCGGCGCCGGAATTGCAGAAGAACACGAAGTCCGCAAAGCTCTCGTGGCAGAGGCGAGCGGCGAGACGCTCACCGTCCGGGCTCTGGAACAGGTTCGACATGTGCCAGAGCTTCGTGGCCTGCTCCTGCAACGCCGCGACCAGCGCCGGATGGGCATGGCCGAGCGCATTCACCGCCACCCCGGAGGTGAAATCGAGATAGCGCTCGCCGTTGGTCGCGATCAGCCAGCAGCCTTCGCCACGCTCGAAACCGAGGTCGGACCTGGCGAAAACGGGGAGCAAATGCGGCGCTGCGCTGTTAGTCATGACGGTCACTTGAATGTTGCGGACGGAGTGAGCGTGCATTGCGCAACGCACCATCGACCGGCCCGGAAAACGAAACGTGCCGCCTCTTGAGGGCGGCACGCACGACTATCTTAGGCCTGGTGAAACGGGTGTCAATGCCGTCCGGAAAGCCTCACGAAACGCTGAATCCGTAGTCTTGCGGTGCCGATTTTGCGGGATTTAGCCACGGAACATGTGGAAGCGAGTCGGCGGACTCTTGCGCGGGAGTCACGCCATATTGTAGCGTTTGAATTGTCAGATACGACATCTCGTGCAGTGGTTCTGATCTTTAAGTCCTTATGTACCGGCGTAAACGTTCGGGCGTTCAAGACGCGCCCGGCGAGCCTTAAGGGATTCTGGCGGCACGGGTTTTTGAAGGCTTAGGCATTCGCTGCGAGGCCCCAGGATGGCTGGCGCGCAGCGAGGGAAAGGGTGCAATGACGGTTTTGACCTGGTCCGATGATCGCGTCGAGCAGCTGAAAAAGCTCTGGGAGGCCGGACTTTCGGCCAGCCAGATCGCGGCGGAGCTCGGCAATGTGACCCGCAATGCCGTGATCGGCAAAGTGCACAGGCTCGGCCTTTCGGGCCGCGCCAAGAGCCCTTCGTCGGCAGCGCCCCGGCCGCGCAAGGCGCGCCCCGCGCAGCACATGATGCGGGTGAGCCGCCCGATCTCGCGCGGCAACACCGCACTGGCGCAGGCCTTTGAGGTCGAGGCTGAGCCGGATCCGGTCACATACGACAACGTGGTGCCGATGAGCCAGCGGCTGTCGCTGCTGGAATTGAACGAGGCGACCTGCCACTGGCCGGTCGGCGATCCGTCGAGCCCGGATTTCTTCTTCTGTGGTGGACGGGCTCTGTCCGGCCTGCCCTATTGCGCCCAGCACTCGCGCGTTGCGTACCAGCCGGCATCGGATCGGCGCCGCGCACCGGTGAAGCCGGGTCCGCGGTAATCACGGCAAGTCGTCGCGCGAAGACAGTTCAACAATTTCAGTGTCGTCCTGGCGAAAGCCAGGACCCATACTCCGAGCACGCAGTAGTCGTGCGGAAGGGGTCACTCCGAGTCTTCGCCAAACCACGTTCGGTGGTTATGGGTCCCGGATCAGCGCTCGCTTCGCTCGCTTGTCCGGGACGACGTCGGAGAATTCGGGGACAGCTCGCCAGCAAACAAGCCTGCAACCCTACACCTGCTCCGCCTTGGCAAAACGATCATCCAGCGCGTAGCCGGCGCCGCGGACGGTGCGGATCGGGTCCTGCTCGCGGCCGAGATTGAGCAGCTTGCGCAGGCGGCCGATATGCACGTCGACGGTACGCTCATCGATGTAGATGTCGCGGCCCCAAACGCTGTCGAGCAGTTGCTCGCGCGAGAACACCCGGCCCGGATGCTCCAGGAAGAACTCCAGCAGGCGATATTCGGTCGGACCGAGATCGATCGGCCGGCCCGAGCGCGCCACGCGGCGCTTGTCGCGGTCGAGCTCGATGTCGCCAAAAGCAAGCACGGTGGCGAGCCGCTCGGGGCTCGCGCGCCGCAGCAGGCCTTTCACGCGCGCGAGCAGCTCCGGCACCGAGAACGGCTTGACGATGTAATCGTCGGCGCCGGTCGCAAGACCCCGCACCCGTTCGCTCTCCTCGCCGCGCGCGGTGAGCATGATGATCGGGAGCTGCTTGGTCTCGGGACGGGTGCGAAGCCGCCGGCACAATTCGATGCCTGACAGGCCCGGCAGCATCCAGTCGAGCACGATCAGATCGGGGATGTGCTCCTTGAGGCGAGTGTCGGCGTCGTCGCCGCGCATCACCGTCTCGACGTCATAGCCGTCGCCTTCGAGGTTGTAGCGGAGAAGCTCCGTCAGAGCTTCCTCGTCCTCAACCACCATAATGCGTGCGCCCATCGGGTCGTCGCTCCTTAAGTGTTCGGTACCGTGTTGGCGAAGGTCGTCATGTCGCCCTTCGGCCGCTTGTCGGTGATCGCCTGTCCCTCGATCATGTAGAACACGGTCTCGGCGATGTTGGTGGCGTGGTCGCCGATCCGCTCGATGTTCTTGGCGCAGAACATCAAATGGATACAGAACGAGATGTTGCGCGGATCCTCCATCATGTAGGTAAGGAGCTCGCGGAACAGCGAGGTGCAGATGGCGTCGACCTCCTCGTCGCCCTTCCACACCGCCATCGCCGCCGGCAGATCATGCGCGGCATAGGCGTCCAGCACCGACTTGACCTGCTGCTGCACGAGGTCGGTCATGTGCTCGAGGCCGCGAAACAGCTTGAGCGGATGGAAGTCCGTCTCCAGTGCCGCGACGCGTTTGCCCATGTTCTTGGCGAGGTCGCCGATGCGCTCGAGATCGGTCGCGACGCGCATGGCGCCGACGATCTCGCGCAGGTCGACCGCCATCGGCTGGCGGCGGGCGATGGTGAGCACCGCACGCTCCTCGATGCGCTTCTGCAGCGCGTCGAGTTCGGTGTCGATGGCGACGACGCGCTGGCCGAGCGGGACGTCGCGGCGGATCAGCGCGTCGACGGACTCGACGATCATGCGCTCGGCGATGCCACCCATCTCGGCGACCAGGCGGGTGAGTTCCTGGAGGTCGGTATCGAAGGCCTTTGCGGTATGTTCAGAACCCATGTCGCGTCTCCTAGCCGAACCGGCCGGTGATGTAATCCTGCGTGCGCCGGTCAGTCGGCGACGTGAAGATCTTGCTGGTGTCGTCGAATTCGATCAGCTCGCCGAGATACATGAAGGCGGTCTTGTCGGAGACGCGCGCCGCCTGCTGCATGTTGTGAGTGACGATCGCGATCGTGTAATCCTCGGACAGCTCCTGGATCAGCTCCTCGACCTTGGCGGTCGAGATCGGGTCGAGCGCCGAACAGGGTTCGTCGAACAGGATCACCTCGGGCCGCACCGCGACGGTGCGGGCGATGCAGAGGCGCTGCTGCTGGCCGCCCGAGAGCGACAGGCCGGAGGCGTTGAGCTTGTCCTTGACCTCGTTCCACAGCGCGCCGCCGCGGAGTGCCTTTTCGACGCGGCCGTCCATCTCGGACTTCGAGATCTTCTCATAGAGACGGATGCCGAACGCGATGTTCTCGTAGATCGTCATCGGGAACGGCGTCGGCTTCTGGAACACCATGCCGACGCGGGCGCGCAGCAGATTGAGGTCCAGCTTGCCGTCCAGGATGTTGGTCTGATCGAGCATGAGCTGACCGGTGGCGCGCTGGCCGGGATAGAGGTCGTACATCCGGTTGAAGATGCGCAGCAGGGTCGACTTGCCGCAGCCCGACGGACCGATGAACGCCGTGACGCGGTTGGCGCCGAGCGTCAGGTTGATGTTCTTCAGAGCGTGGTGCTCGCCGTAATAGAAGTTCAGGTTGCGCACGGTCACCTTGGGGGGCGCCTCCGGCAGCACCGGCGCGTGGGGCAGCCCACCGGCCGCGCTCATCGATACGGAAAGATCACTCATTTTGCGGTCCTCTCGGCGCCAAGGATGCGCGCGCCAATATTCAGGGCAAGAACGGTCAGCGTGATGAGCAGCGCCCCGCTCCAGGCCAGCTGCTTCCAGTAGGCATAGGGGCTCTGCACGAAGTTGTTGATGGTGACAGGCAGGTTCGCCATCGTCTTGTTCAGGCCGAGGCTGAAGAACTGGTTCGACAATGCGGTGAACAGCAGTGGCGCGGTTTCGCCGGCGACACGAGCGGTCGCGAGCAGCACGCCGGTGATGAGGCCGGAGCGCGCGGCGCGATAAGCGATCCGCTTGATCACCAGCGAACGCGGCAGGCCGAGCGCCGAGGCCGCCTCGCGCAGCGCGTTCGGAACCAGCAGCAGCATGTCCTCAGTCGTGCGCAGCACCACCGGGATCACGATGACCGCGAGCGCGAGCGAGCCCGCGATCGCCGAGAAGCCGCGCATCGGCACCACCACCGCGCCGTAGATGAACAGGCCGATGATGATCGAGGGCGCCGAGAGCAGGATGTCGTTGATGAAGCGGATCACCGAGGTCAGCTTGTCGTTGCGGCCGTATTCGGCGAGGTAGGTGCCGGCAAACATGCCGAGCGGCGCACCGATGCCGACGCCGATCACGGTCATGATCAGCGAGCCGACGATGGCGTTGAGCAGGCCGCCCTCGTTCGATCCGGGTGGCGGCGTGTTCTCGGTGAACAGCTGGACATTGAGTCCCGCCAAGCCGTTGTAGAGCAGCGTGATCAGGATCAGCGCGAGCCAGGTGACGCCGAAGGCGGTTGCGGCGATGCAGAGCCCGCGGACGACGATGTCCTTGCGGCGGCGGCGTGAATAGATCGGGTTCATGGCGCTAGTTCCCAGCCTTCTTTTCCAGCCGCATCAGCATCAGCCGCGCCGCTGCGAGCACGAAGAAAGTCAGCACGAACAGCAGGAGGCCGAGCAGGATCAGGCCGGACTGGTGCAGGCCGTCGCTCTCGGCGAACTCGGATGCGATCGCCGCCGAAATCGTGGTGCCGGGGGCGAAGATCGACGACGATATCCGGAACGAGTTGCCGATGATGAAGGTCACCGCCATGGTCTCGCCGAGCGCGCGGCCCAGCGCCAGCATGACCCCGCCGATGACGCCGACGCGGGTGTAGGGGATCACCACGCTGCGGACGACTTCCCAGGTGGTACAGCCGACGCCGTAGGCGGCTTCCTTCAGGACCGGAGGCACCGTCTTGAACACATCGACCGAGATCGAGGTGATGAATGGCAGCACCATGATCGCGAGGATCAGCGCGGCATTGAACAGGCTGAGATAGGACGGCGGTCCCGCGAAGATCGCGCCCAGCACGGGCACGCCGTCGAAGATCTTGATCATGAAAGGCTGGAACGTGTTGGCGAGGAACGGACCCAACACGAAGAAGCCCCACATGCCGTAGATGATCGAGGGGATGCCGGCGAGCAGCTCGATCGCCATGCCGATCGGGCGGCGCAGCCATTGCGGGCAGAGCTCGGTGAGGAAGATGGCAATGCCGAGACCCACGGGAATGGCGATCAGCATCGCGATGAAGGAGGTGACGAGCGTGCCGTACATCGGCCCGAGCGCGCCGAGCACCGGCGGATCGGCGGACGGCGCCCAGCGCTGCGTCCACAGGAACGAGACCCCGAATTCCTTCATCGCCGGGAAGGCGCCGACGATCAGCGAAATGATGATGCCGCCGAGGATCAGAAGCACCGAGATCGCGGAGAGCCGCGTGATCCAGTAGAAGGTAACGTCGCCGAGCTTGAACGCGCTCAAGGCCTTGGCGCGATCATACGGTCCGGCGTCGTCGATTACATCGCTCTGAACGGCCATCTCTGCCACGCCGATCCCCTGTACGAAAATAGTATACGTTTTTTGTTGGTCCGTGCCCCGGATGCGGCGCAGCGCATCCGGGGCACGAGCGTCGCGAGCCTAGCTCTTGATTTCGGCAGCCCAGGTCTTCTCGATCAGCTGGACGACCGGGTCCGGCATCGGGATGTAGTCGAGCTCTTCAGCCGCCTTGCCGCCGTTCTTGAAGGCCCAGCGGAAGAACTTGATGGCTTCCTGCGAGGACGCCTTGTCGGTGGCATCCTTGTGCATGAGGATGAAGGTCGCCGCCGTGATCGGCCAGGACTTCTCGCCGGGCTGGTCGGTCAGGATGACGTAGTAGCCGGGAGCCTTGGCCCAGTCGGCGTTGGACGCGGCCGCCTGGAACGCTTCGACGGTGGGCTGCACCGGCTTGCCGGCCTTGTTGACGAGACCGGTGTAGGTCAGCTTGTTCTGCTTGGCATAGGCGTACTCGACATAGCCGATCGAGTTCTTGGTCTGGCTGATGTTGCCGGACACGCCTTCGTTGCCCTTGGCGCCGACGCCGACCGGCCACTCGACCGCGGTACCCTCACCGACCTTGCTCTTCCAGTCCGCGCTGGCCTTGGCGAGGTAGTTGGTGAAGTTGAAGGTGGTGCCCGAGCCGTCCGAACGGCGGACCACGGTGATGGCCTCCGAGGGCAGCTTCACGTTCGGGTTGAGCTTCTTGATCGCGGCGTCGTCCCATTTGGTGATCTTGCCGAGGTAGATGCTGGCCAGCGTCTCGCCGTCGAACACCATCTCACCGGGCTTCACGCCCTCGATGTTGACGACGGGAACGATGGCGCCCATCACCATCGGCCACTGGACGAGGCCGTCCTTCTCGAGCTGCTCGGCCTTGAGCGGCGCGTCGCTGGCGCCGAAGGTCACGGTCTTGGCCTGGATCTGCTTGATGCCGCCGCCGGAGCCGATCGACTGGTAGTTCAGACCGTTGCCGGTCTCCTTCTTGTAGGCGTCAGCCCATTTGGAATAGATCGGGAACGGGAACGTCGCGCCGGCTCCGGTGATGTCGGCAGCAAAGGCCGCCGTCGTCGATGCGGCAACCAAGCCAGCAGCAACGATCGTTTTGAGGAAATTCATGCTGGTCTCCATACAGGGGAGCGAAGCGCCATCCGCGCCCGATCGCGCTCCCCGTGCCGCCCCTTTAGGAGCGGACAGCTGAGCTTTTACGAAGGTTTGGTGACAGTCGGATGACAGTGTTAAGCAGCTGAAATCGCTGGAATTTAGCTCAGAGCCGCGGGCCTGCCCTGGGGAAAACAGGCCGTGAAAGTGGCGCCCTGTTTGGGCACGCTTTCGATCAGAAGCCGGCCGCGGTGGCGGTTAAGAATATGTTTCACCAGCGATAATCCGAGGCCCGTGCCGCCCTGCGAGCGGCTGTCGCCGACATCGACCCGGTAGAAGCGCTCGGTCAGGCGCGGCAGATGCTCCGGCGCGATGCCGGGGCCGAAATCCCGGACCAGGACCCGGATTTCCTGAGTTCCATCAGGCGCGGCGCCTGAAATCAGCGACACGATGACGCGACCGCCCGAGGCGCCGTATTTGAGCGCGTTCTCGATCAAATTCTCGAACAGGCGGAGCAGCTCCTCGCGGTCCCCCGCGATCAGCACCGGGCTCTCGGGGAGCTGGGTCTCGACCTCGACCTGGCGCTCCCGCGCCAGCGGCTCGAGCCCATCGGCGACCTGCAAGATGATCGGCAGCAGGTCGACCAGGGTGTCGGGCCGCACATGGGCCGACAGCTCCACCCGCGACAGCGACAGCAGATCGTCGATCAGGCGTGCCATGCGGGTCGCCTGGTTGTGCATGATGCCGAGGAAGCGCTCGCGCGCCTTGGGATCGTCCTTGGCCTGGCCCTGGAGCGTGTCGATGAAGCCGGACAGCGCGGCCAGCGGCGTGCGCAGCTCGTGGCTGGCATTGGCGACGAAATCGGCCCGCATCTCCTCGACCCGACGAAGCGGCGTCTGGTCGTGGAAGGTCATCAGCATGCATTTGTCGGCGCCGCCAAAGGTGGTCGGCACCGGCACCGGCGTGATGGTCAGCTCCATCCAGCGATCGACCGGGACATGGTCGAGATAGGTCGCGCGCCGCGGCTCGGTGGTTGCGATCGACTCGCGCAGCGCCGTGATGATCTCGGGCGAGCGCAGCGCGAACTGGGCGAGCTCATTCCGGCGCAGCGCCGGCGCGAGCTGGGCGGCCGCGGCGTTGAGATGGATGACGCGGCCGGCGCGGTCGAGCAGCACCGCGGGATCGGGCATGCCGGCGACCACCGCAGCCACCGCCGCGCTCTCGACCGGATTGACCCGGCGGGTCTCTTCGCGGGAGGCGGCGGTATCGTGCAGGCGCCACGGGATCAGGGCTGCGGCCGCGACGCAGAGGAACACCGCAATCGCATGCAGCGCCGATAATTCCCCCAGCGAGACCACCACCGACAGCGCCAGCGCCGCAGCGATCAAGATGACGGTCGAGTGCCGCAGCCGGTCGGACCAGGGCTGGGAGGAGGGAGAAGATGGGGCGTCGATCGCCATCGGGGCGGGCTTCTCCAAAGGACCTTGCGCCGGTCAGGCGCCGCTGTCGCTGCGCTTTCTCACGTATGCGGCTTCAGGCGCGGGGCCAGGGTCGAGCTTGAGCGCAGCCTGCTGCAGGCGTTTCGATCGTGCGCCGATGATAACTTCGCGAAACGTCAGCAAGATTACAGATATGACGAAAGGGGACAGATAATAGAGGACGCGGAACAGCAGCATGCCGCCCAGCAGCTCCTCGCGGTCCATCTGCCAGAGCCCGACCAGCATGGCCGCGTCGAACACGCCAAGGCCTCCGGGCGAATGGCTGGCAAAGCCGAGCAGCGTGGCCGAGACGAAGATCACCGCGACCACCACGAAGCCGAGATTGGGCTCGTCCGGGACCAGCACGTACATCGCCAGCGCGCAGAAGCCGAGATCGATGATGCCGATCGCGATCTGGAGCAACGTCAGCGGGCCGCCCGGCAGCATCACGGTCCAGGGCCCGCGGCCGACCATCCGCGGCTGGGTCCAGACCCAGACCACGTAAGCGACCAGCCCGACGATGATCATCATCGCCAGAGTCCGGTTCAGCCAGGGCGGAAGCTGGTCGATCGAGGCCGCGGCCTCCGGATGATAGGAGATGCCGAGGCCCAGCACCGCGGCATTGCCGAGCCAGAAGGTCAGGCCGGCGAGGAAGCAGATCTTTGCGACGTCGATCGCGTTCAGGCCGTGGGCGGAATAGATGCGGTAGCGCACCGCGCCGCCGGTGAAGACGCTGGCGCCGACATTGTGGCCGATCGAATAGCTGGTGAAAGCGGCGAGCGCGTTGATCCGATAGGGCACGTGGGCGTGGCCGATCGCGCGCACGGCGAACAGGTCGTAGAAGGTCAGCGTGAAATAGCCCGCGGCGACGAACAAAGCCGCCAGTGCAATCTGGCTCGGCTCGGTGCTCTTGATCGCCTCGAGGACTTCGTTGACATCGATGCCGCGCAGCATGTGGTAGAGCACATAGCAAGCGATGCCGATGACCGCGACGCTGATCACAACTCCAAGCTTATGCAGGATTTGCTTCTGGCGCAGAAACGACATCGCCCTGCGTATGGCTTCCAGCATCTAGACCTCGAACAACGCTTCAGCGGCCGGGGTGGCCGGCGAACAGGCGGATGACACGCAGGCACCCGACGAACCCTCTCTGCCGGTCCCGGCATCGCGCATACCCGCTATCCCTCCACTAGCGCGTTTCCGGGCGGAGTGGAATTCGGCAATTCGAAGAAAAACTCGTGCGTTCAATATTTTAGGCAGGGTTGCGGGCTCCTGATGCACGGTTTGGCGCTTTCGGCGGCAAGACTGACGCGAATCTCCATGGCAATCCTGCGCAGTGGCCATGAAGTTTTGATGATTTCCACCGCACAATGTTCCGTCACGGCTTAAGCCGACGTCAATCTATGGGGTACCCTCGCCTGTTGAAAGAGGGGAGGCCGGAGCGTTTGTTCACGGTTTTCGATGTGCGGGGAAGGCCGCGCAGCGGCGCTCCTGACTTCCGCAGTCAGGGTGCAGGGCAACATCACAGAGCGGCAGGAGGCGCGGTGCGCGCGACCACCCGGTCGCGCAGCCAGGCGCCGATGGCGCCGCCGACGAGGTAGCAGGCGAACATGATCAGGCCGAGGTCGAGCCAGTAGCCGAAGCGGCCGGGGACCACACGCGCGAACGAGGCCGCGACCAGGCCGGCAGCAAGCACGGCGAGCCAGCGCGCGGTCACCTTCGAGGTGCCGTTGCCGCGCTGGACCACCGAGATCCAGCCCATGCAGAAGCCGAGCAGCAGCGAGCCGATCAGCCAGCCCAGATGAAACGAGACGAGATAGGGCATCGTCACCTCACCAGAAATTCGATGCGGCGGTTCTGCGCCTTGGCGTCTTCGCTGTCGTTGCCGGCGACCGGCTGCGTGCTGCCGTAGCCGACCGCGGTGAAGCGGCTGGCAGGCAGGCCGGCCTTGACCAGATAGTCGATCACCGCCTGCGCGCGCTTCTCCGAGAGTGCCTGGTTGAAGGAATCCTCGCCGTCGGCATCGGTATGCCCGGCGACCTCGATATTGGTGGTGGGACATCGCAATGCCGTCTCGATCAGATGATCGAGAATGCCGGCGGAATCCGGATCGATGTCGGCGCGCTTCGCCGCGAAGCGAATCTTGGCCTTGGCCAAGAGCTCGGAGAACAATTGCTGGCACACGGTGCCGTCGACCGGGCCGGCCGCGGGTTTCACCGTGATTTCCGGCTTGTATTGCCAGTTTTTCGGAAAATCCTTGCCAAGGCCTGTGCGGATGTCGTTGGCGGCACCTTCATAGAGCGCATCGCCCGACAGCTTCACCTCGCGGTCGGACACGACCAGCGTGCCGGTCGACAGTCGCGACAGCGCGCCGAGCGCTGCGACCACGGCGAGGCTGAAGGAACCGGGCGCGCCGACGCTGGCCTTGAGATTGTCGACGACCTTTTCGTTGAAGAATTTGCGCGACGCGCTGGTGGCGATGGCCGCGTGGACATTGTTGTCGGGAACATAGCCGGTCAGCGTCACCGTCGCAGCCACCGGATCCTTGTAAGCCTGGAACACGTAAGGCGGCGCCTTGACGTCGTTGGCGGCGATCGAAAAGCCCTCGGGCAGGTTTTTCAGCGCCGCCGCGACGGCTTCGCGGCCGCCGAGATCGCGCGCCATGCCCGACAGAGTGACTTTGGTGTCTGTGATCGTGATCTTGCCGTCCTTGAGCTTGCCGATCTGGTCGAGCAGCAGCATCGCAGCCGCCTCGAACCGCGGCGGTGCGCCGCGCGCCAAACCCATCTGATCGGCCACCTCGGTACCGGCGACTTCCTTGCGGGCCGCCTCGGTCAGGCGGCCCTTCATCGACGGCAGGGGCGCGGAGCCCGACAGCGTGACCCGCACCACGTCGCGTTCGGCGTTCCAGACGAAGGGCTTTGCCTCGGGAACGAGGCGGGTCCGGTCGTCGACCAGGCGCACGCCGGGCACAGACTCGACCGCCACAACAGCGTCGCGGCGCCCCTCCTCGGAAAAGGCGTCCGCAGCCAGGCTGACGTCGCGGCCGTCCACCGCGATCCGGGTCTTGTCCAGAACGGTATCCTTTAGAGCCGCCGAGCTGCGGGCGGAAAGGTCGGCCTCGACCGGCAAAGTATTATTCCAGGCCGCAAATCCCCACATGACGGCCAGGGGGATGAGCCCCGGCCACCATTTGCTGGCCCACCTGAAAAGCTTGTGCATTCGACGACCCGAACTCTGGAACCGGAGACAAAACAAACCCTTGGCAGGCTGTCAAACCGGAAATGACGCCCTTCCGAAGGCCGGGCCTGGACAATTGGAATAACTTTTTCTTCAAGGGTTCTTCCGTAAGTTGAAGGCGGAATGCCAAAGTCCGCCAGCGGGTCATGAAACAACTTCGTAACAACGTCATCCGCGCCGGGCTGGAAGCACTCTATTTCAGCGGCGCCCACCACCTGTTGCGCCCGCTTTTGTCGGGCGTCGGCGCCATTTTCATGCTGCATCACGTGCGGCCGGCACGCGCCGCGACGTTCCAGCCGAACCGGCATCTCGAAGTCACCCCCGAATTCCTGCGCGCGACCCTGCGCCATCTGCGCTCGCGCGAGATCGACATCGTCAGCATGGACGAGCTGCATGAGCGGCTGGTGCGGCGCCGGTTCGACCGCCGCTTCGCCGCCTTCACCCTCGACGATGGCTATCGCGACAATCTCGATTTCGCGCTGCCGGTTCTGCGCGAATTTGACGCGCCTCTGACGGTCTATGTCGCCAGCGACTTCGCGGAGGGCACCGGTCGGCTGTGGTGGGAGGCGCTGGAGGCCGTAATCGCCAAGGCCGAGCAGATCGAGGTGACAATCGGCAATGCCGCGCTGCGGCTCGATGCGACGACGCCAACCGCCAAGCAGGCGGCGTTCGACCGCCTGCACGACTGGTTGCGCGCATTGCCCGGCGAGCACGATCTCAAGCGCGAGATCGAGGCGCTCTGCACGAAGTACGGTGTCGACATGGCCGCGCTGTGCCGCAGCCTCTGCCTGTCCTGGGACGAGGTGAAGACGTTTGCCGCCGATCCCCTGGTCACGATCGGCGCGCATTCCGTCAGCCATTGCAATCTCGCCAAGCAAAGCGAAGCGATCGCCACGCAGGAGATGGCCGGGAGCCGCGCCCGGATCGAGCAGGCGCTCGGCCGCAATGTCCAGCATCTTGCCTATCCCTATGGTGATCGGGAGGCGGCGGGCGAGCGTGAATTCGTGCTCGCTGCATCCGCCGGCTTCAAGACCGCGGTGACGACGCGGCCCGGCATGCTGTTCGCCGAAAACGCCGGCCACATGACCGCGCTGCCACGCGTCTCGCTCAACGGCAATTACCAGGACACGCGGATTCTGCCGGTGCTGACCTCGGGCGCCGCGACCGCGATGTGGAACGGCTTCCGCAGGATCGCGGCGGCGTAGTTTCAAATCTCCGCTGTCGTCCCAAATTCAGACGTCGTCCTGGCGAAAGCCAGGACCCATTGCCACCGCTGTCCACTTTGCGACGCGCTGAGGCCATAGCTCATTCAGGCAATTCCGTCTTGGGGTAATGGGTCCTGGCTTTCGCCAGGACGACGAGGCGGCGCCTTCCTTGACTCCCCTCCCTACCCCGCTCAAAACGTCGCCAAACACCAAGGGGAGGCACCATGTTCAACGATCTGTTCTCGCTCAAAGGCCGCGTCGCGCTGGTGACCGGCGGTTCGCGCGGCATCGGCAAGATGATCGCGGCGGGATTTCTCAGTGCAGGGGCCGCGAAGGTCTACATCACCGCGCGCAAGGCCGGGCCTTGCGAAGCGACTGCGAACGAGCTCTCCGCGCAATATGACGGCGAATGCATCGCGCTGCCGATCGACATCTCGACGCTGGCCGGCGCCGAGCTGCTCGCGAGCGAATTCGCCAAGCGCGAGCCAAAGCTCGACATCCTCGTCAACAATGCGGGCGCGGCCTGGGGCGCGGAGTTCGACGAATTTCCGGAGAGCGGCTGGGACAAGGTGATGAACCTCAACGTCAAGGCGCCGTTCTTCCTGACCAAGGCGCTGGCGCCCACGCTGCGCGCGGCGGCATCAGCAGAGCGACCGGCGAAAGTGATCAACATCGCCTCGATCGACGGCATCTTCGTCAATCCGGGAGAGACCTATTCTTACGCGGCGAGCAAGGCCGGGCTGATCCATTTGACGCGGCGCATGGCCGTGAAGCTGATCGGCGACCACGTCGTGGTCACCGCGATCGCGCCGGGCCCGTTCAAATCCGACATGAACCGGGCCGCACGCGATCATGCCGACGAGGTTTCGACGCGCGTGCCCGCGGGCCGCATCGGTACCGATGAGGACATGGCGGGCGCTGCGATCTATCTCGCCTCGCGCGCGGGAGATTATGTGGTGGGCGCGACCATCGCGGTGGACGGCGGCATTGTCTATGCGAACCCGGGGATCAAGGGGAGCGGCTGGGATAGTTGAGGCATCGCGCTGCTCGCGGCGCGAACGGAGCGCTCCCTCGCCCCGCTCTTGCGGGGAGAGGGTTGGGGTGAGCGACTATCTCTGTTGTCAAGTTGCATTGGCGTAGGCGGTGCGCGCATCGCGTGCCTTGGCGTTGAGGCGG
>NZ_JBVVPC010000029.1:0-113390 GCF_055807355.1 Bradyrhizobium sp. Ken01 | reverse complement strand
ACCGGGGTGCAGACCGTCAAGACTGCCGGCGCCTCCGGTGCCTTGCAGACCACCAGCGGAGCCAAGAACTCGTCGATTGTGGCCGGCGCGCTCAACATCTCGACCGGCGCGAACGCGGATCTGTCGATCACCGGGTCGGGCAATGCGCTGTCGGCACTCGGTCTCACCGGCTCGACCGGCACCGGCACCGCCTTCTCGGCGAGCCGCTCGGCGTCGGCCGGCGGTGTCTCGGGCAAGACCTTGACCTTCGCCTCCTTCAACGGCGGCACGGCGGTCAACGTCACCTTCGGCGACGGCACCGGCGGCACGGTCAAGACGCTCGATCAGCTCAACACGGCGCTTCAGGCCAACAACCTGGCCGCCACGATCGATGCCAACGGCCTGCTCACGGTCTCCGCGATCAACGACTACGCATCTTCGACGATTGGATCGGCTGTCGCCGGCGGCGGAATCGGCGGCACGATCACGACGGCCCTGACCTGGACCAACGCGACCACGCCGACGGTCGATGCCGTTGCCCAGGCCACCCGTTCCAACCTGGTGTCCCAGTACAACAACATCCTGTCGCAGATCGACACGACCTCGGTCGACTCGTCCTTCAACGGCGTCAACCTGCTGAATGGCGACCAACTCAAGCTGGTGTTCGACGAGACCGCGAAGTCGAGCCTGAGCATCACCGGCGTGACCTTCAACTCGAAGGGTCTGGGTCTGGCCTCGCTGGTGCGGGGCACCGACTTCATCGATAACGCGGCGACCAACCGGGTGCTCACCAGCCTCAACGCGGCATCGAGCACGCTGCGCTCGCAAGCCTCGACCCTCGGTTCGAACCTGTCGGTGGTGCAGGTGCGTCAGGACTTCAACAAGAACCTGATCAACGTGCTCCAGACCGGTTCGTCCAACCTGACGCTGGCCGACACCAACGAGGAAGCGGCCAACAGCCAGGCGCTGTCGACCCGCCAGTCGATCGCGGTCTCCGCGCTGTCGCTGGCCAACACCTCACAGCAGAGCGTGCTCCAGCTGCTCCGTTAATAAGTAGCTGAAATCACAAGATAAATACGGCGGCGGGGCCTTGGCTCCGCCGCATTTTTGCGTGTGCGGTGACCGTGCAGACATGCAGCCGGGGCCGGGAAGGGGGCGCTAACTCGGCATTAACCGTATCTCTTAAACCGTCGTTAACCATACTTTAAAGGACAGACCCTAAAAGTGGACAAAAGCCCGCTTTCCAGATCGGCGAGCCCCGATTCGTACCCGGTTCAAGAGGAAGACCAGCCAATGTCCAACATCGTTCTCTCGGCGTCCGTTCGCCAGAACCTGTTGTCACTGCAGTCGACGGCCGACCTGCTGGCCACGACGCAGCAGCGCCTCTCGACCGGCAAGAAGGTCAACACGGCGCTCGACAACCCCACCAACTTCTTCACCGCACAGGGGCTGGACAATCGGGCGAGCGACATCAGCAACCTGCTCGACGGCATCAACAACGGTGTGCAGGTGCTGCAGGCGGCTAATACCGGCATCACCTCGCTGCAAAAGCTGATCGACAGCGCCAAGTCGATCGCCAACCAGGCGCTGCAGACTACGGTCGGCTATTCCACCAAGTCGAACATCACGACCACGATTCCCGGCGCGACGCCGGCGGATCTGCGCGGCACCACGAGCTACACCTACGCAACCGCAACCGGCAATGTCGTCACCAACGGTACTGCCGGCGGTACGACTCCGATCACTGGCGCGACCACGCTCGGCGGCGTTTCGCAAGCCCTGACCGGCAATGCCGCTCCCGACGGTGCTGGCACGATAGCGAGCCTGGCCGTGGGCCTGACGCTGCTGGGCGCGCCGAGCGGCACCACCATTGCGGCGAACGGTGCGCCGTCGGACGGCGACGTCTTGATCGTCGACGGCAAGACCATCACGTTCCGGGCCGGCGCTGCGCCCGCGGTGGCCAGCGTTCCCGCCGGTTCCGGCAAGAACAACAACGTCGTTACCGACGGCAATGGCAATTCGACCGTTTACCTCGGGACAAACGCAGTCCCGGCTGCAAACGTCCAGGACGTGATGGACGCGATCGATCTTGCGACCGGCGTGCAAAAGGCGGCCATCACGGGTGGCACTGCGACGTTATCGCTCTCGTCGGGCGCCGTGGCGTCCGTCGCCGCCGGCCAGCTCACCCTCACCACCGGCACGGGCGCGGACCTCAGCATCACCGGCAAGGCCGACTTCCTCAAGGCGCTTGGCCTTACGACCGCGACCGGCTCCGGCAATGTCAATGTGAGCAAGGCGCGTCTGACGAGCCCCACGACGCTGGGCACGCTCATCCATGACGGCTCCACGCTGAACGTCGACGGCAAGACGGTCTCGTTCAAGAACGCGGCCGTCCCTGCTGCCGCTCCGACGGGGTCGACCAAGATCGGCAACATCGTGACGGACAATAACGGCAACTCCGTCGTCTATCTCCAGGGCGCCAGCGTTCAGGATTCGCTGAACGCGATCGACCTGGCGTCGGGTGCCGGCATCGTCAGCGGCGCCGCCGTGGCTGCGGCCAGCGGTTCGTCGCTGTCCACCGTCGTCAACGGCGCGCTCAAGCTCAGCACCGGCACCACGGCCGATCTGTCGATCACGGGAACCGGCAATGCGCTGTCCTCGTTCGGGCTGACCGGTCCGACCGGCACCGGCACGGCCTTCACGGCCGGTCGCGCGCCCGGAGCGGGCAGCATCTCGGGCAAGACCTTGACCTTTACCTCGTTCAACGGCGGCACGCCGGTCAACGTGACCTTTGGTGACGGTACCAACGGCACCGTCAAGACGCTCGATCAACTGAATTCTCAGCTGCAGGCGAACCATCTGACCGCGACGATCGACGCCAACGGCGTGCTCACGATCACCACCGTCAACGAGTATGCCTCCTCGACGCTAGGCTCAGTGACCGCCGGGGGCGCGGTCGCCGGCACGATCACGGGTGTGATCGCTTTCACGACCGCCCAGCCGCCGATCCAGGATCCGGTCGCGCAGACCGCGCGCTCAAACCTGGTCAACCAGTTCAACAACATTTTGGCGCAGATCGATACGACCTCGCAGGATGCGTCCTTCAACGGCGTGAACCTGCTCAACGGCGATACGCTGAAGCTGATCTTCAACGAGACCGGCAGCTCCACGCTCGGCATCAACGGCGTGGTCTTCAACGCGGCGGGCCTCGGTCTCAGCAACCTCGTCAACGGTATCGACTTCATCGACAACGGCGCCACCAACAGGGTGCTCGCCAGCCTCAACGCTGCCTCGAGCACGCTGCGCTCGGAAGGTTCTGCGCTCGGCTCCAACCTCTCGATCGTGCAGGTGCGTCAGGACTTCTCCAAGAACCTGATCAACGTTCTGCAGACCGGCTCGTCCAACCTGACGCTGGCCGACACCAACGAGGAAGCGGCGAATAGCCAGGCGCTGTCCACCCGCCAGTCGATCGCGGTCTCCGCGCTGTCGCTGGCCAACCAGTCGCAACAGAGCGTGCTGCAGCTGCTCCGCTAATTTCGCGGCGCAAGCTTGCTCATCGATTTCGCGGCGGGGCTCACGCTCCGCCGTTTATTTTACGGAGATCGCTAAGGCAGGATTAGCTGAGATGGACGCGCACCACGCGTGACGCGTTTACAGCGTGCACATGCGCGTCTAGCTTCACGATGACGAAGAACTCCGAGACCCGTAATAATCCGGAGTGCTTCCAAGCACACATGTAAGCAAATCTTAAGCGGTGCTGCCTAGGGTTGGGAAAGAAATCCTTAAGCGCGTTCAACGGGCTAGGTAACCTCCAGGGTGTGATTGATGTCGAATTCCGCTGCCTCGGCCTACGCGCGTGTTGCAACGACCACCGCATCTCCTCGCGACATCGAAGCGCAGACCCTGCTCAAGGCCGCGAACAAGCTTCAGGATGCGATCAACAGCGCGGAGCCGTTCAGCGAGCAGACCACGCAGGCCCTGATGTTCAATCGCAAGCTCTGGACGATTTTCCTGAGCGAGGCCATGCGCGAGAACAATCCGCAGCCGATCGACGTCCGGCAGAAGATCGCCAATATCAGCGTGTTCGTGCTGAGTCAGACCGCCGCGCTGCAGATGAGCCCGCAGCTCGATCACTTCCGTCCGCTGATCGAGATCAACCGCAATATCGCCGCTGGTCTGTCCGGCCGTCCGTGATCGAGCACGGCTCGTTTCGCCTCGGCAATACCAAATTCAAGTTGACGGATAGCGGCAAGGTGCAGATCAAGAACGTCGTCACCGATCTCGCGACCGGTTCGGGCGATCTCGATGTTGCCGTTGCGAAGCTCGACGCCTGATAGTCAGGCGCTGCGGTCTGTGGTTGCCGGACGTGAGGGCTCGGACTTCAAATCCTGCGCATGGAAATAGGCCCGCCGGCGCAGCATTGCTTCGTCGGGGAACTGGTTGACCACCGCGTCGGTCCTGTCGTTGACGACCTGGAAAACGAACGATGCCGCCGCCTGGTCGAACACGACCTGGCGTGAGACGTTCTCGCTGCTTCGCAAATCATTGCGTGCAGGCGCGCTCGCATCGCCGGCGGCCACTGTCTGGCTCACGGGCAGATCGGTTTGCACGGCCTCGTTCGCCGCCGCATTCGACGTCGTTACGATCTGCACGGCGACCGGTATCCCCACCGGCCTGATGCTGAAATCTGTACTCATGGCAGCCTCCTGGTTGCCTCACGTGAGTCAAATCCCAACCCCTCTCAATACGCAACCATGGAACACCGGGATTGAACATCCGGTAAGGAAACGTGCCTAACCGCGCGACGATGTTGCCGCGCGGTTTTTCGTAAAATTGTCGCTTGTTGTTGCGCGCGCTCAGAGCGAGCGGCTGACCGCGAGCGGCGTGATGTGGCGCGGGCCCGGCGCGGCGCGTCGTCCCGCGGCCGTGTAGGTGTTCGGCACGTTGCGCTTCTGGATCTCGGCGTTGACGCCGCGCACGACGCTCTCTGAGACGGCGTGAGCAGTTGCGAGGACGGTGAGGTTGACCTGCAGCATCGCGCGGAATGCATCGTGGTGCCGATGCAGCGTCGAGAGCAGCTCGGGCGCGGATTTGGCGAGCTGGGCCTGGTTCGCCTTCAACTGGGTGACGGCGCCGACATAGTTTCGCGACAGCTCCTGCTTCTTGCTCTCGAGGGTCATCGCCTCGCGGACCTGGCCGGCGCGTACGAGCTCGGTCTCGCGCTCGATCAGGCCGAGCAGGGCACTCATCGCGTCCATCAACTGCTCGGCGATCTTGCGCGCCTCGGCGCTGCCGGGTGTGGTGTTCGGGCGCTGCGCTTGCACCGGCTGACGCGAGGCGTTGAAGTGGTTCATCTCGTTTGACCTTATGCCGTGCGGATCGTTTTTGCCTGCTGCATGATCAGGGTGCGATAGACGTCGGTGGCGATGCCGACGCCGCCGGCGTTGGCGAAGTTCTTGGAATATTGCTCGGTCAGCATCGAGCGCCACACGCCGGTGCCAGGCGTGTCGCCGAACGGGCCTTCGCCCTTCAGGCCCGAGGTCATCTGCGAGAACATGCTGTTGAGGAACATCGCCTCGAAGTCGGTGGCGATCTTCTGCGCCTTGGCCTGCTGCTTCGGCGAGACCTTTTGCAGTGCCGCCGCGAGATCGAAGTCCGGCCGGCTGTTGCGGCTCTCCACCGAGAAGGCGGAGCTGGCGACGCGGGCGGTGTTGACCATGCCGGTCTGCATCACATCACCTCGATGTCGGCTTCGATCGCACCGGCGGCCTTGATCGCCTGCAGGATGCTGATGAGATCGCGCGGGCCGATGCCGAGACCGTTGAGGCCGTCGACGAGCTGCTGAAGCGAGACGCCGTCCTTGACCACGGCGAACTTCTTGCCGTCCTCGGTGACGCTGACGCCGGTGCGCGGCGTGACCACGGTGCGTCCCCGCGACAGCGGGTTGGGCTGGCTGACCTGCGGGCTCTCGGAGATCGTGACGGTGAGGTTGCCTTGCGCCACCGCGACGGTGGCGACGCGGACGTCGCGGCCCATCACGATGATGCCACTGCGTTCGTCGATGACGATCTTGGCGGCGAGGTCGGGATCGACCTGGAGCTGCTCGATCTCGGTGAGAAAGGCGACGACGTTGCCCTTGAACTCCGGCGGGACCGAAAGCTGCACGGTCGAGGGATCGATCGGCTCGGCGGTCTTGACGCCGAGATAGTCGTTGATCGCGGCGGCGATTCGCTTGGCCGTGGTGAAGTCGGCATTGCGCAGCGCAAGGCGGACGTTCGGCAGCCGATTGAGCGCGAACTCGATCTCGCGCTCGATGATGGCGCCGTTGACGATGCGGCCGACTGTCGGAACGCCGCGGACGATCTTCGCCGCTTCGCCCTCGGCCTGGAAACCCGAGATCGCGAGCGAGCCCTGTCCGACCGCATAGACGTTGCCGTCGGCGCCGAGCAGGGGCGTGACCAGCAGGGTGCCGCCGCGCAGATCCTTGGCGTCGCCGAGCGCGGAGACGGTGACGTCCATGCGCGTGCCCTGGGTGGCGAATGCCGGCAGATTGCCTGTCACCATCACGGCGGCGACGTTGCCGGTGCGGATGGTGGCGCCGCGGATGTTGACGCCCATGCGCTCGAGCATCGCTTGCAGCGACTGCTTGGTGAAGGGGATGTTGTTGAGGGTGTCGCCGGTGCCGTTGAGGCCGACGACGAGGCCGTAGCCGATGAGCTGGTTCTGCCGCACGCCTTCGATGTTGGCGAGATCCTTGATGCGCGATGTCGCGCTTGCAGAATTGACCGAGAGCACCAGCGCTGACAGCGCGGCGCAGGCCACCCCCACAAGTCTCACCCAACGAACGCTTGGCATCCTCTGCTCCCCGAGGCTCCTCAAATCAAAGGACCATCACGACACTCCCATGACGAGCTGGTCCGACGCTGTCCTTGCGAGCGCTGTGCCAACTCGGGGCAGTGGGGGTAGGTAGCTGAATAGGTTGAGTAAATCTGTTTCGAGCGACCTCAGCCTGTGTTGTCCCTGAGGAGCGAAACTGCCGCCTGTCGGCAGATTTTGCCGGGCTGTTTACGGGCCGTTAACCATAAAACGGCGAATGTGGCGCATCGATCACCCGGATTGCTTCCGATGCGCATCTACGGACCGAACGGCACCACGCTTGGAACGCCGGCCAGCCAGGCCAGGCGGACGAGCTCCGGCACCTTCGTGTTGCCCGACACCTCGTCGGCGCCGGAGACGCGAGGCGCCGCCGCACCGAAGGCCGCCGCCAACATCGACGGGCTGCTCGCGCTGCAAGGCATCGAGGAGGATCCGGTCGAACGTCGCAAGCGCTCGGTCGTGCGCGGAAAGACCGCGCTCGACGTACTCGACGATCTCAAGATGGGGCTTCTCTCCGGCAAGCTCGACGCCTCGACCGTGATGCGGCTGCGTGACGCTGCGGCGAACCTGAAATCGTCCTCCGGCGATTCCGGCCTGGATTCGGTGCTGTCCGAGATCGAGCTGCGCGTCGAGGTCGAGCTCGCCAAGGCCGGGCAGGCCTAGCGTCTTACGCCGCTTCATCCTTCAACTGCGAATCGTAGCGGCGCTGGGCGGCGAGCACGTCTTTCAGATTCTGCTCGGCCCAATCGCGCAGGGGATCGACGGCGGCGGCGAGCGTTACGCCGAGTTGCGTGATCGAGTATTCCACGGTCACCGGCACGGTTGCGATCGCGTGACGCTTGAGCAATCCGTCGCGCTCGAGCGACTTGAGAACCTGGCTCAGCATCTTCTGCGAAATGCCTTCGATCGTCCGGCGCAACTGATTGAAGCGCATCGGCTCCTCGCGCAGCAGCAGCAGGATCAGCACCGCCCATTTGTCGCCGACGCGGTCGAGGATCTGTCGCGTGGGGCAGTTCGCTGCATAGACGTCTGGCTTCATCGTCGAGTCCTCGCAATCCATTCCGCTGATTTGCCGGCCGCTGCCGGTTACTCCTGTGTAATCAGGTAAGCGCAAAGTGCTCTCTTAACACCAGCGCTCTTTGCGATATCTAGTTACCCATAGTTACCACAGAAGCAAAGGAGCCTTCCATGAAAATCGCAGTTGCCGGCGCCTCGGGCCGGGCCGGGTCGGAGATCACCAAGGAGCTGTCCCGCCGCGGCCACGCGGTCACGGCCATCGCCCGCAACCCCGAGAAGATCGCGGCCCTGCCGAACGTCACCCCCACCAAGGGGGACGTGCTCGACCAGCCAGGCCTTGCCAAGCTGTGGGCCGGGCACGACGTCGCCGTGAGTTCCGTGCACTTCCTGGCCAGCGACGCGCTCAAGCTGATCGGCGCGGCCAAGGACTCGAAGGTCGGTCGCTACCTCGTCGTCGGTGGAGCCGGCAGCCTGGAGGTGGCTCCGGGCGTCAAACTGGTGACAACTCCCGGTTTTCCGGCTCAGTACAAGGCCGAGGCGGAGGCGGGCTCGGCCTTTCTCGAGCTGCTGCGGCAGGAGAAGGAGCTGAACTGGACCTTCATTTCGCCGTCCGCCCTGTTCATCGAGGGGGAGCGCACCGGCAAGTTCCGGCTTGGCACCGATCAGCTTCTCGCAGATGCGAACGGGAAGAGCTGGATCAGCTTCGCGGATTACGCCATCGCGCTCGCCGACGAGATCGAGCGGCCGGCCCATGAGAGGCGGCGTTTCACGGTCGGCTACTAGGCCTTCGGCCGCCCCCGGGCCCTCCAGGATAAACCTTCCTGTGCAAGGGCTTGGGGGCGCCGGTCGGGCGATCAGGGAAACATTGTCTGTCACAGGAGGCCGCTATATAACGCCCCGCTCAGCGGACCCCGTTCCGCGTACGAGTCGTTGCTTAGACAGATAGGCCGCCCTTGGAAAAGTTGAAAAACTACCGACCGACCGAAAAAGAGCCTTTCATGAACGACAGGCAGAAGGAGTACTTCCGCTTGAAGCTCCTCGCCTGGAAGGATGAGATCCTCAAAGAGTCCAAGCTCACCCTGCAAGCCCTGCAGGAGGAGAACGTGAACCACCCCGATCTCGCCGATCGGGCATCGTCCGAAACCGACCGCGCCATCGAACTCCGTGCCCGCGACCGCCAGCGCAAGTTGATCGCCAAGATCGACGCCGCGCTCCAGCGTATCGAGGACAACACCTACGGCTATTGCGAGGACACCGGCGAGCCGATCTCGTTGAAGCGGCTCGAGGCCCGTCCCATCGCGACGCTCTCGGTGGAGGCGCAGGAGCGCCACGAGAAACGCGAGAAGGTCTATCGCGACGAATAGAGTCCGAGCCGCAGCGATGCGGCTCTTTGTTTTTTGAACGCAAGGCGCGCCTTTTCGCGCCGTGATTGGCGTTTTGCCTGTCGCTTGCAACCGGGCGTTCGGCGCGCGAGCGCAATCTCGAAAAGTGAATCGCGATCAATGGGCTAGGCTCAACTCCTCCGAGCTCACGTGAGTTCGGATGAGAAACAGCCTTCACTTCAGGTGCGGGAGGTTTTGCGAGTCGCATCAAGGACATCGACTCGAATGCTGAGGCACTGATCCAGCAGCTTCACGCCTCGCTGCAATCAGGCCTGATGCGACGCTGCAAGGCGCGCATCCCCATAAAGCCTGGACCAGCTCAACATTTCCTTAAACGCCGGCAGCAGGCCGTAAGCCGCATCCGTCAGCCCGTACTCGACCCGCAGCGGCTTCTCCGAGAAGGCGGTGCGCGACACCAGCCCGTCCTGCTCGAGCTCGCGCAGCTGCACGGTCAGCATGTGCTGGGTGATACCGCCGATCGATCGTCGCAAAGCGCCGAAACGAACCGCGCCGTTCATCAGCGCGAACAGGATCTCCAGCTTCCATTTTCCGCCGAGGGCATGGATGGTCCGCTTGAAGTCGGCGAGCAGGGTGGGGTCGGGGCTGCAATCGCAGTCGCCCTCGCAAATGCTTGTCAGGTTTTCCATACCGGTCTCGAAATCCATTCTACTTGTTCGGCAGCAGATAGTGACCAGATGCGGCGCTGGGCAGGGCCTGCGCGGAACCAATTCGCCGGTCCCGAGCAAAGGGAAATTTGACAATGAGCACCGTTCTGGTCACCGGCGGATCCGGCTTCGTCGGCATTCATGTCGTCCTGCAACTTCTGGCCGACGGCCACGAGGTTCGGACGACGGTGCGCCGGCCGGACCGGAAAGCCGAGGTGCGGGCGATGCTGTGCGAGGGCGGCGCGGCCTCGCCCGACAGCCTGTCCCTCTTCACCGCGGACCTCACGGCAGACCAAGGCTGGCGCGAGGCAGTTGCGGGCTGCGACTACGTGCTGCATGTCGCTTCGCCTTTGTCGACCAGCGTGCCCGCGGACGAGAACGAGATGACTATCCCGGCCCGGGACGGCACGCTGCGGGTGCTGCGTGCCGCACGGGAGGCCGGCGTCAGGCGCGTCGTCATCACCTCGTCGCTGGGCGCGATCGGTTACGGCCATCCGCCGCGCGACAAGCCGTTCGACGAGTCCGACTGGACCAATCTCGACGGCGCCGATGTGCAGCCCTACGTCAAGTCCAAGACAT
This sequence comes from Bradyrhizobium sp. Ken01, assembly GCF_055807355.1. NCBI lineage: Bacteria > Pseudomonadati > Pseudomonadota > Alphaproteobacteria > Hyphomicrobiales > Nitrobacteraceae > Bradyrhizobium > Bradyrhizobium sp. Ken01. The sequence continues at coordinate 102,892 of NZ_JBVVPC010000029.1, read as the reverse complement.
TGGCCGAGCGGGCGGCCTGGGACTTTGTCGCGCGGGAGGGCGGCGGGCTCGAATTGTCCGTCGTCAACCCCGCCGGCATTTTTGGCCCCGTACTGGGGCCGGATTTCTCCGGCTCGATCGAAATTGTCAAATCGCTGCTCGACGGCGCCATGCCGGCGGTGCCGCGGGTCTATTTCGGCGTGGTGGACGTGCGCGACGTCGCCGAGCTGCACCTGCGGGCGATGACGGCGCCCGAGGCCAACGGCGAGCGCTTCATCGCGGTCTCCGGCGCGACGATGTCGATCCTCGACATCGCCAAGTTGCTGCGGGAGGAACTCGGACCGGCCGCGCGCCGGGTTTCTCGGCTCCAGGCTCCGGACTGGCTGGTGCGGCTCGCCGCGAACCGGATTCCGCTGTTGCGCGCCGTGGTGCCGATGCTCGGAAGGGTCAGGCATTCCACCAGCGTCAAGGCGAGGTCGCTGCTCGGCTGGCAGGCCCGTTCCAACGATGAAGCGATCCTCGCGACGGCCGAGAGCCTGATTCGGCTCGGCTTGGTCAAGGACTGAGGGCACCCTTGGCCGTTCTTCGGCCCGCGCTTGTCACGCCCCGGCCGGGATGCTGAAGTGCCGCCTCTGATTGCGTAGCGTGGGAGCCGGCGCCGATGGACAGAATTCTCGCAGCCGCAAAGGCGATCGCGCTGGCGCGCCGCAACCATGCGCCGCTCGCGGCGCTCGAAGTTCCTCCCGCCGATGAAGCCGAGGGCTATCAGGTCCAGCGCGCGCTGCACGATCTGCTGCTGCCGCATGCGGGCCCGCTTGTCGGCTACAAGATCGGCTGCACCAGCCAGGTGATGCAGGATTACATCGGCATTCCACACCCATGCGGCGGCGGCGTGTTCCAGAAGGGCGTGCACGACAGCGGCGTCCGGCTCGCGGCTGCCGACTATGTCCGCGTCGGCGTCGAGTGCGAGATCGCGGTGCGGCTGAAGCGCAATCTCGCAGCCGGCGAGGCGCCGTTCACGGCCGAATGGGTCGGCGAAGCCGTCGAGGCCTATCATCCCGCGATCGAGATCGTCGACGACCGCTATGTGAAGTGGGAAACGATGGGGGCGCCGACGTTGATCGCCGACGATTTCTTCGCCGCCGGCTGCGTGCTGGGCGAGGTGGTGCCGCGCTCGTCAGTGCCCGACCTGAAGGTCGTCAAAGGCCGCGCCATCGTCAATGGCGAAGAGGTCAGCCACGGCACCGGCGCCGACGTGCTCGGCCATCCCTACAACGCACTCGCCTGGCTCGCCAACCATCTCGCCGCCGAGGGCAAGGGTCTTCACGCGGGACAGCTCGTTCTCACCGGCAGCCTGGTGAAGACGCTGTGGCTGAAAGCCGGCGACAAGGTGCGGATGGAGCTGGACGGGCTGGGGACGGTGGAGGCGGAGTTTACGTAGGCGCCGCGGTACTCCCCGCAGTCATTCCCCGCGAGGGCGGGGAATCGAGGATGCCGCGGCTTCTCGGCTCATCACTGACGTCTCGAAATACTGGATCGCCCGCCTTCGCGGGCGATGACAATTGAGAGGGCGGATAGGGGGAGCGGCGTCGCTACAATCGCGCGTGCCTGAGCGCTGTATGCAGCCATCGCCAAAATACATGCGGCCCTCGCCAGGGGAGCTAGCGAGGGCCGCGTCGTACATCGTCGTTCGCGCCTAGGTTCGCGAACACGATGTGGGAGCTCGGGAGAGGCTTAGAAGGGCAGCAGCACGTCCATGACTTGCTGGCCGTAGCGCGGTTGCTGCACGTCCATGATCTGGCCGCGGCCGCCATATGCGATGCGGGCCTGCGCGATCTTGGTGGAATCGATGGTGTTGTCGCTCTGGATGTCCTCGGGACGGACGATGCCGGCGACGATGAGCTCGCGGATTTCGTAGTTGACGCGGATCTCCTGCTTGCCTTCAACCACGAGGTTGCCGTTGGGCAGGACCTGGGTGACGACGGCCGCGACGTTGGTCTGCAACGCTTCCTTGCGGTCCACGCTTCCCTTGCCCTCGCTGGACGCGGTCGAGTCGGCGGTGAGGATGCGGCCGGGCAACACCTTCTGCGCTTGGGCGCCCAATGTCTTGGCGCCGATGAAGTCGGTGATTCCGGAATCTTCCTTGTTGGTGCGGCTGCGTTGGGTGTCGTTTTCGATATTGGCCTTGTCGGTGATGTTCACGGCCACCGTCAGAAGATCGCCGACCTGATGGGCGCGCTGGTCCTTGAAGAAGGCGCGGCTGCCGTTGCGCCACAGCGAGTTCGGATTGTAGGAGGCGACTTCCGGCTTCGGCATCGGCATCTGCACCGGCTTGTAACCGGGCTGCGTCGTCGGATTGTCGATCGCCGACAATTTCGGCTGCTCGCCGATCTGCGACAGACGGTCGATCGAGGAGCAGCCGCTCGCCAGCGCGCAAGTCGCCAGCAGCAGGGCAGAGATCGCGATGCGACGGGGACGAAAAGCCGAACTGAACCTGGACATGACTTACTCTGACTTGGCTGGAGCTTGCGAGACGCGAACTTGCGGGATCTGGGCTTGCGCAATCTGGGCCGGGGATGCCGGGGCCTGGACCAGGTTCCGGACGAGGGCTGCGGTATCAACCGGGGCGGGCGTTTCCTCACGCTTGAGCGACGAGGTCTGTTCGACCGCGGCCGGCATCGGCGCGGCTTGACTGGCGCCCTGGACCGTCACCTGGCCGCGGCCGGTGACGACGCCGCTCAGCGTGCGCTTGGTCTGCAGGTTGAGCACGCTGATGGTGTCGCCCTCGGCGCCGCTCTCGATCGCCTTGCCGCGCGTGGTGAGGTAGATTCCGGGGACCTGATAAATGACGGTGACGCTCTGGTCGCGCTGCACGAAGTCGGGCTTGACGATGTCAGCGACGCGGATCGGCGTCCCCGCCCGCATCGGCCGGCGGAGCTGCATGCCGAGCGTGCGATCGCGCGAGGCGGCTTCACCGGTGACCTCGGCCTTCGGCCGGCGCTCCATCGCGACGTCGGACGCCTTCAGGAGATCGACGCGATCGATATCGCGCGTCAGAACCGCCACCTCCACCGTCTCGATCGCGTTGCCGGTGAAACGCAGCTTGGTCGGCGCCGGATCGTTGTCCTTGTTGATCTCGAAGGCGATGTCGAAACGGCCGCTGCGGGCGTCGTAGCGGGTTGCGACCGGCTGCAGCGCGCCGGTGTTGGAGGCATCCAACCGCATGTCTGCGATGCCGCGGTCGAACGTGACGGTGATGTTGGCGGCATCGCCAAGTCCGAAGCGGCGCTCGAGCGCCGAGGCGACCGCGGTTTCGAGGTCCTTGTTCACGAGCGTGCGGGCGAGACGGGTGACCTGGACCTCCTTGATGTCGCCGGTCATCACGCCGATTACCTGCTTTGCGCGCAACACCGCCAGCACTTGCGCGACCGGCAGCGCACCGGTGGTGCCGAGATCGGGCGAGCGGTAGACCGGGATCAGCGCGGCCGAGCCGGCATTGTCGATGAGATCGCCGACCCGCACCACGTCCGAGGTCACGGTGATGCTCGCGCGCAGCGTCGGCGTCGCGATGAAATCGTCGGCGGCCCGTGCGGGCAGCGCCAGCACGAGGAGAGCGGAGATCGTGGCGAGAGTGGTGCGGATCATCGTCATTACCTCAGCGGAACAGCGCCGTGGTCGACTGCATCATCTGGTCGGCGGCGCTGATCACCTTGGCGTTCATTTCGTAGGCGCGCTGGGCGGCGATCAGGTCGCTCATTTCCGAGACGACGTCGACATTGGCCTGCTCGAGGCTGCTCTGGGTGATGTTGCCGAAACCTTCGGAGCTCGCGGTACCGTCCTGCGGCGGGCCGGAGGAGGGCGTCTCCGTGAACTGATTGTTGCCGACCGGCTGGAGGCCGGCCTTGTTGATGAAGCGGGTCAGGCCGATCTGGCCCTGGACGGCCGAGGTCGACGAACCCGGCAGCGTCACCGAGACCTGGCCCTGCACGTTGATGGTGAGGCCCGAGGCGTTGTTCGGGATCGTGATCGTCGGTTGCACCGGGTTGCCCTGCGCGGTGACGATGCGCCCCTGATTGTCCATCTGGAAGGTGCCGTCGCGGGTGTACTGGTAGCTGCCGTCGGGCATCAGGATCTTGAAGAAGCCTTCGCCCGTGATGGCCATGTCGAGGTCGTTGCCGGTCTGCGACAGCGTGCCCTGGGTCATGCTGCGCGGCGTGCCGACGGTCTTTACGCCGCCGCCGATATCGACGCCGACCGGCAGGATGGTGCCCTGGTCGGACGACTGTGCGCCGACGCGGCGGACGTGTTCGTAGATCAGGTCCTGGAACGCCGCGGTCTGCTTCTTGAAGCCGGTGGTGCGCAGGTTCGCGATGTTGTTGGAGATCACCTGAACGTTGAGTTCCTGTGCCGCCATTCCGGTTGCTGCGGTGTGAAGCGCCTGCATGTCAGTTCTCCCTCAATCAGGCCGGAACGTCGGCGAGCTTCTCGATCGCCGATTTGTGCATGTCACTCTGCTGCTGGAGCAGGTTGGCGATGGCGGTGTAGCTGCGCATGACTTCGACCATGCGGCTCATCTCACCGACCGAGTTCACGTTCGACTTCTCGACATAGCCCTGCTGCACAGTCGACTTGGTGTCGGCCTGCGGGACGGCGGAGCCGATGTCGTAAAGGTTGGCGCCGAGCTTGGTCAGCTTGGCCGGATCGTCGAACGAGGCCATGCGGATCTTGCCGCGGATCGAGTCGTTCTTGGCCGTGCCCTCGAGTACCGTGACGGTGCCGTCTGGCGCGACGTTGATGTCGTGGTCGGTCGGCTGGAAGGTGATCGGGCCGCTGGTGCCCAGCACGAGGTTGCCGTCGGAGGTGACGAGCTGGCCGGTGCTGTTGAGCGAGAATTTGCCGTCGCGGGTGTAGCGCTCGGCGCCATTGGCCTGAACCGCGAAATAGGCGTTGCCGCTGATCGCCATGTCGAGCGGATTCTTGGTCGGCTCCATCGGCCCCTGGCCGACGTCGCGGAAGGTGCCGCGGTCCTGCACATAGGAGACCCGGCGGTCGGAGGCGACGAAATTGTCCTCACGCGCGTTGGAGTTGAGGTACTCCTCGAACAGCGAATGATCGGCCTTGAAGCCGTTGGTGTTGGCGTTGGCGACGTTGTTGGCGATGACATCCATCTGCCGTTCCAACGTCATCTGTCGTGACAAGCCGATCAGAAGCGCGTTCTGCATCGGAAATCTCCCCTGAGTGAGATCCGCCAGCTCGCTCTCCCAAGCGCATTGGCCGATCCCGTGAACGAGACCTCATGTTCTCCCAAACCTTGGGTCTCGGTCCTTTCTCAGCGAAACTCGTGCCAAGCCGGAAAAATTTGTAATTTCAACATCTTGTCTATTTTTCGAGGGCGCGGGGAGGCGGCAGAAAGGGTCTGTTAGCCATGTTTGCCCGGCAGATTTTTCCTAGCGAAGGCCCAATCGAAAGGTTCCGTTAACCATTATTACCGTAGCGTTTGCGCATAAGAGGAGCACTGCGCTGGGGCATTTGTATCGCGTCACTGTCTGCCAGGAGCTTCGCTCTTTCGACCCCTTTTGAGAGATGAGCGAGCGCGGCGATCATGGCAGAGAATGAAGCGGAAGGCGGCGCAGCCGCTGAGGGCGCGGAAGCCGCTCCGCCCAAGAACAAGTTCAAGCTGATGATCATGGCGGTGGGCCTGCTCGCCGTTCTTGGCGGCGGTGCCGCCACCTGGTTCTTCTTTTTCCGTCACGGCGACGACGAGCATCACGCCGAGGCGGCGCCCCCGCCAAAGCCGCCGTCTTTCGTCGAGGTTCCCGACATCATGGTCAACCTCGCCGGCGCGCCGGGCGAGCGCGTGCAATATCTGAAGCTCAAGATCGTGCTGGAGCTGAAGGAAGAGAAGCAGGTCGAGGCGATCAAGCCGACGATGCCGCGCATCACAGACATCTTCCAGACCTATGCGCGCGAGCTCCGCTCCTCCGACCTCAACGGTTCCGCCGGCATCTTTCGCCTCAAGGAAGAGCTGACCAAGCGCGTCAACGCGGCGGTCGCACCGGTCCAGGTGAGCGCGGTGCTGTTCAAGGAAGTCGTGATCCAGTGAGCATGACGGGCTAGGGATCATGGCAGGCACCGACCAACCAGACCAGGATGCAATTGCCGCCCAATGGGAGGCCTCGCTCGATTCCGAGGATCCCGCCGAGGCCGCGAAGGCTGCTGCCGAAAACGAACTGTCCGAGACCATGGCCCTGCAATGGGCGGCCATGGTCGAGGATGGCAGCCGCGATCTCGGCGCCGGCAAGAATTCCGGCGAACGGGTGCTGTCGCAGGAGGAGATCGACAACCTCCTCGGCTTCGCGGTCGGCGACGTCACGCTCGACGATCATTCCGGCATTCGCGCCATCATCGATTCGGCGATGGTCTCCTACGAGCGTCTGCCGATGCTCGAAATCGTCTTCGACCGCCTGGTGCGGTTGCTGACGACCTCCTTACGCAATTTCACCTCCGACAACGTCGAAGTCTCGCTCGACCGCATCACCTCGGTGCGCTTCGGCGACTACATGAACTCGATTCCGCTGCCCGCCGTCCTCACCGTCTTCAAGGCCGAAGAGTGGGACAATTTCGGCATGGCCGTGGTCGATTCCAGCCTGATCTACTCGATGATCGACGTGCTGCTCGGCGGCCGCCGCGGCTCGAGCCAGCTGCGCATCGAGGGCCGGCCCTACACCACGATCGAGACGGAGTTGGTCAAGCGGTTGGTCGAAGTCGTCATGACCGATGCCGAACAGGCGTTCCGGCCGCTGTCCCCGGTGACCTTCACCATCGACCGGCTCGAGACCAACCCGCGTTTCGCCGCGATCAGCCGTCCCGCCAACGCCGCGATCCTGGTGCGCCTGCGCATCGACATGGAAGATCGCGGCGGCAACATCGAGCTCTTGCTGCCTTACGCGACCATCGAGCCGATCCGGGGCGTCCTGCTCCAGATGTTCATGGGCGAAAAGTTCGGCCGCGACCAGATATGGGAAGGCCATTTCGCCACCGAGATCGTCCAGGCCGAGATCTCGGTCGACGCCGTGCTCTACGAAGCCGACATTCCGCTCAAGCAGCTGATGCGGCTGAAGGTCGGCGACACGCTGCCGCTGGACATGCGCGCGGATGCCAACGTCACCGTTCGCTGCGGCGACGTCACCATCACCGAAGGACGCATGGGCCGGGTCGGCGATCGCGTCGCGATACGGGTGACGAAACCCTTGCGCAAGCCAAGTACGACACTTGCGATGTTCGAAAAGGTCGACGAGCAGAACAAGATGATGGAGGCCCCATGAACCACTCCCTAGGAATGGCGATCGAGACGCTGGTGGCTATCCTGCTGATGCTGACCATCGTCTACTGCGTCACGCTCAACAAGCGACTGACGCGGCTGAAGGCGGACGAGCATTCGCTGAAGGCGGTCATCGGCGAACTGATCACCGCAACCGAGATCGCCGAGCGCGCGATCGGCGGGCTGAAGCTCGCCGTGCGCGACGTCAACGAGAACCTCGGCAGCCAGCTCGCGTCGGCGACCCAGATGTCCGAGCAGCTCTACAAGCAGCTCGGCGAAGCCGACAATGTGGTGCGGCGCCTGTCGAAGATCGCAATCGCCGCGCGCCCCGTGACGAACCCGGAAATGGTCGCCGCGCCCGCAGCCAAGCCCACGTCGGCGAAGGCGGTGGCGGCTGCGGCCGAAGCCTTCTCCGAACGCCGACGATCCAACGGCCTTGCCGCATAAAGTCAGGGTATGAAGTCCTTTCGCAACATCCGCGTCATTCCGATCGTGCTGGTTGCCGTCGCAGGCCTCGCCACGCTGAAGGTCGCGGGCCTCGTGCTCAACGGCGGCTATGTCTTCGACTACAAGCCGAGCCAGACCAAAAAGTCCTGGGCACAGGAGAATCTGAACTTCCCGGCCAGCCGCGAAGATCCCGATATCACCGGCTCGACCCATGGCGCGCCGAAGGAGGCGCCGAAGCCGGCTGCACCCGACACCAAGTCCGAAGGCGCCGCGGTCAAGGAGGAGGCCCAGCCGCAGATCTCCGCCTCGGAGCGCGCGATCCTGGAACGCCTGCAGTCGCGCCGCCAGGAGATCGAGGCCCGCCAGCGCGAGATCGACATCCGCGAGAGCCTGTTGAAATCCGCCGAGAAGCGCATTGAAAACAAGGTCGAAGAGATGAAGGCGGTGGAAACCCGTATCTCCGCGACGCAGGCCGAGCAGAAGGCGGCCGAAGCCCAGCGCATGAAGGGCCTCGTGACCATGTATGAGGGCATGAAGCCGAAGGACGCCGCGCGGGTCTTTGACCGGCTCGAGATGGGCGTGCTGATCGAGATCGCCTCGCAGATCGCGCCGCGAAAAATGTCGGACATCATGGGACTGATGTCCCCGGAGGCCGCCGAGCGGCTGACGGTCGAGATGGCCCGTCGGGCCAATGGCGGCGGCGATCAGTCCGCCTCGGCCGGCGAGCTGCCCAAGATCGACGGCAAGCCGACGCAAAAGCCGAATTGAGGGCTCATACTTAAGAAGTCCTTAATTGCCAAAATCTACAGTCTGGGGCAGGGGCCGGCAGCAATGCCGGCGTGGACCGTCGAACCGGAAGTAATGCCGCCAATGGCGCGAGAGGCTGCCGCTGGATTTGTGTCGCGAGCCCGCGCCCTGGCGCGGAGGCTGTCGCGTCATGTCCGCGCGGCGCCGCTGCTGGCAGCCAGCCTGCTGATCGGCTTCACGGCGCCTGCCCGGGCGGCCGATGCTATCCGGGGCGAGGCGACTTTCTCGGCCGGCGGCGGCTTTGCCCGTCTCGTGATCAAGCTCGGGGAGGACGTCCCCTCCGAGGTGACGACGGCCGGCTCCATTCTCGTCATCCGCTTCGACCGGGCGGTCGACGTTCCGGTCGACCGTGTCCCGGAAGGTGCGCCCGACTACGTCAACTCCGCCCGCCGCGATCCCGACGGCGGCGCCATCCGCCTGTCGCTGGCGCGGCGCGTCACCGTCAACACCATGAATGCCGGCGAGCGAACCTTCATCGACCTCTTGCCGGAGGGTTGGAAGGGACCACCGCCGAGCCTCCCGATGGACGTGGTCAAGGAACTCGCCGAGCGCGCGCGCGTCGCCGAACGCGCGCTGCGCGCCCAGCGCGCCGCGGCGGAGAGCAAGAAGCGTCCGCAGATCCGCGTGCGCGCCTCGGTGCAGCCGACCTTCGTCCGCTTCGTGTTCGAGATGCCCGACGGCGTCGGCGTGTCCTCCGTGCTCAACGAGCAGAAGCTCACGCTCGCCTTTAACGCCAACCTCAATTTCGATCTGGCGGACGCGGTCGTCGCAGCGCCGCCGAACGTCGCCTCGATCAAGCAGAAGGCCGACATCGACCAGACCAGTGTCGAGATCGCGCTGATCGGCGATTCCGACGTGCATTCGTTCCGCGACGAGAAGAACTACGTCGTCGACATCTCCTTCCAGCCGGACAAGGGCAAGATGGCCAATTCGGCCGAGGCTGCGATCGCGCAGGCCAAGCCCGCGGCGCATGGACCGGCGCCTGTCCCCGAAAAGCCCGCGGCCGAGAAGCCGAAGGATGCGCAGCGCGAGATCGCGCCGCCGACGTCCGAGATGATCGCGCGCGAAGCCAGGATCGACGTCAAGCCCGAGGTGAAGGCGGAAGCGCCCGCCGCCATGCCGCCCTCTGAAGCGCCGAAATCGATGGCCGCTCCTGCGGCCGAAGCTGCGCACGTTGCGCAAGCGCCCAAGGAAGCGGTCAAGGAAGCGCCCAAGGAAGTTTCAAAGACCGTCGCGCCAGTTGCAGAAACTGCGGTCGCGCCTGCCAAGCCGGCTATGGCCGAAGCGCCGCAAGAGGTCGTGAAGGAAGCTGCCAAAGAGCCGGTCAAGGAGCCGGTCAAGGCTGCTCCAGCAGAGGCGCCTGCGGCGCCGCAGCCGCCTGCTGTCAGCGTCGATGTGCGCCGCGACAGCGACGGCCTGCGGGTGACCTTCCCGCTTCAGGTCGCAACGCCTGCGGCGGCGTTCCGCCGTGGCGACACCGTCTGGCTGGTGTTCGATACGGCGAAGCCGATCGACGTCGAGACGATCCGCACCAAGGGCGGTGCGATGATCGGGGAAGTCGGCCGCGTCCCGCTCGAGAAGGGACAGGCGGTGCGTATCCGTCTCACCCGGCCCCTTGTCTATTCGCTGTCGAGCGAGGAGGTCGGCAAGCAGACCAACTGGCTCTTGACCCTCGCCGACAAGATCCAGGCGACGCCGCTGCCGCTGATGATCTCGCGCAACATCACCGACCCGGCGCTTGCCAACATCGCGATCCCCTTCGCCAATCCGGGGCTCCTGCACAAGCTCACCGATCCCGATGCCGGCGACACGCTCTATGTCATCACCGCGCAGCGGCCGGTGCGCGGCTTCATCAAGCGGCAGGACCTCGTTGATCTCGCGCTGCTGGAATCCGCACATGGCATAGCGATCCGGCCGAATTCCGACGAGGTCGGCATCGAGGTTGGGGCCGATAAGGTCATCCTCGGCAAGAAGGGGGGGCTGACGCTGTCGCCGGTCGACATCTCGGCCGAGCGTGCGCCGACCGCAGTGCGCCCCGTCTTCAGCCCCGAAGGCTGGCGCAAGGGCCAGTCGGAAAATTTCATAGCGCGCCAGAACGAGCTGATCACCGCGATCTCCAACGTCGAGCCGGCGATGCGTTCGCTGCCGCGGCTCGACCTCGCGCAATTCTACATGTCGCGCGCGATGTATCACGAGGCCAAGGCCGTCACCGAATTGATGCTGGCCGATCCCCTCAACAAGGAGGAGAGCAGTGCGCTGATCATGCATGCGATCGCGAGCATCCTGATCGGCCGGCCGGCGCAGGGCCTGAAGGACCTCGCCAATCCCGTGATCGGCAACAGCCACGATTCCCAGCTCTGGAAGGCGCTTGCCTATGCGCGCCAGGGCAAATGGGCGGACGCGCGCGAGAAGTTCAAGAACGTCGAATTCGCCATCGCGTCGCTGCCGCTCGACATCCAGCGCATCGTGACGATGGAAGCGATGCGCGCTTCGCTCGAGGTGAAGGACTATGCCGGCGCCTCCAAGCGCCGCAGCGAGCTCGAGGTGGTCGGCGTCTCGCCCGAGGCCGCGCCCGGCTTCGCCGTGCTGCGCGGCAGGCTCGCCGAGGCGCTCGGCCACGACAAGGATGCGCTCGACGACTACAAATTCGCGGTCGGCTCGTCCGACCGGCCGGCTGCGGCCGAGGCCAAGCAGCTCGAGGTCGCGCTGCGACAGAAGCGCGACGAGATCGGCAAGGAAGACGCGTTGCGCGAGCTCGAAACGCTCGCGATGACTTGGCGCGGCGACTCGATCGAGGTCAAGACGCTCCAGATGCTGTCGCAAATGTTTGCCGAGAACGGGCGCTACCGGGACGCGCTCACCGCGGCGCGCACCGCGACAAAGCTGCAGCCGAACGCGGACGCCTCGCGCCAGGCGCAGGACCTCGCCTCCGACCTGTTCACGCAGATCTTCCTGGGACCCAAGGGCGACGAGCTGCCGCCGATCGAAGCGCTCGGGATGTTCTACGAGTTCCGCGAACTGACCCCGATCGGCCGCCGCGGCGACGAACTGATCCGACGCCTCTCCGACCGTCTCGCCTCGATCGATCTGCTCGACCAAGCCGCCGAGCTCCTGCAATACCAGGTCGACCATCGCCTCGAAGGCGCGGCGCGTGCGCAAGTCGCCGCGCGCCTCTCCATGATCTATCTGGCCAACCGCAGACCCGACATGGCGATCACGGCGTTGCGCGCGAGCCGTATCAGCGACCTCTCAGGCGAACTCAGGCAGCAACGCCTGCTGCTGGAGGCGCGTGCGCAGAGCGACGTCGGCCGCCACGATCTCGCGCTCGACATCGTCTCCAACGTTACGGGGCGCGAGGTGCTGCGCCTGCGATCCGACATCTTCTGGGCGGCGCGGCGCTGGCGTGAGTCCGCCGAGCAGATCGAGCTCTATTACGGCGAGCGCTTTCGCGACTTCAAGCCGCTCAACGCGGTGGAGAAAAGCGACATCATCCGCGCAGCCGTCGGTTATGCGCTCGCCGACGACTCGATCGGCGTGTCGCGCTTCCGCGAGAAATATGCGCCGCTGATGAGCGAGAGCGCCGATCGGCTCGCCTTCGACATCGCGAGCAAACCGACCGGCGCCTCGAGCGCGGAGTTTGCCGATATCGCCAAGCTGGCTGCCAGCGTCGACACGCTCGACGGTTTCCTGCGCGAGATGAAGCAGCGCTTCCCCGACGCCACTGCACGTGCGCCGGCCTCTCCGCAGGCCAAGGACGAGTCCGACCACACCGGCTCGCTGCCCACGATTCCCGTCGTGCGGCAGATCAAGATGACGCGGTAGGATCGCTGCTCCTTCTGGGCCTCGCGACAGATGCCCGCTGAGCAAGCTCCTGGCAGTGATGGGCAGGGGCCCGAGACTATCGCTCAGGGGCGCGTACTCATAAACACGAACAATCCGCGCAGAGGTGGCCGCCCGTTCAGTCTTCGAGACCGGACATGGCCCGTTTGCCTTTGCTAATCGGCTGAGGGCTCCAGGCCCATTGTGAGAAACACCTTAGGGCGTAGAAACAGGGAAGCAGCTAAGGGCCAGCAAGCGATCTTAACGGGCTCAGTTGAGTTTTACCCGCACCTGATAAATTGCCGAGCCCAAGGTCGAGGCAAGCACTAGCACGAGACCAAGCCCGATCATGGGGTTCCTTGCGATCACTGCCGCAAGCGATACCCCCAGTGCCGCGGCCAACATCTGCCAGAAACCCAAAAGGGCCGAGGCAGCACCGGCGCGATCGCCGAATGGCGAAAGAGCTTGCGCGCTGCAGAGCGGATTGACCATGCCCATGCCTAGCAGGAATACGCATGCGCCGACAAGAAATGGCAAAAAGCGCCCGTCGAAAAGCGCGAATACCAACACCATGCCGCCACCGACACAGGCCAGCGCGAGGCCGATGCAAATCGATCGGTCGAGACCAAGGTGCGGAACGATTTTTGTAGCGATAATGCCAGCGCTAAAGACGATCATGACAGTGCCTGCGAAGAACAGGCCGAGTTGCATGGGTGTGAAGTCGAGGCCTTCTATCAAGGCACGCGGCAACGCCGAAAACATTGCAAACAGCGCACCTAAGATGAGGCTAACAGTTGCGGCAGGAACCACGAAACGGCGGTCAGTCGATAGCGACCAGTAGTTCTTGGCGATCGTCGAGGAATCGAACGCGGCGCGTGGCGCGTGGTGCGTTTCTCCGAAAGCCGCAAGAAATGCCGAAGCGGCGACGACGGCGAAGATTCCGACGAATACAAATGCTGAACGCCAGCCAAAAAAATGATCCAGCGCGCCACCGACCAGAGGCGAGAATCCGGGCGCCGCTGCCATCGCAACCATAACAAAGGTGAGCACGCGCGCTAGCTTTTCGCCCTGAAAAAGATCTCTTGCGATAGCTCGCGAAAGGACAGACGTGGCACACGCGCCACCGGCCTGCACAACGCGACCGATCAATAGTGCCGCCAAATCATTGGCTAAAGCGCACCATATGCTACCTGCGAAAAATACAGCAAACCCGATCATCACGGGTACGCGCCGGCCGAAACGATCCGACAACGGACCGACAACAAGTTGTCCGACCGCGAACATGGCGAGGAATATGGTGATAGCTGACGTTACCTGAGCGCTGGAGACGCCTACAGCGACGGCGATACTCGGTAGCGAAGGCAACAGAATGTTGGTGGCCAACGTGCCACTCGCAGACAACGCAGCAAGAACGGCGACCTGAAGACCGAGCGGCACGACTCGAGCGAGCGGACGGTTTTCGACGTTGCTGGTCATAAGCCGCTTCGGATCAATGAATGATAACCATCATATCAACGGCCCATTGAATGCGCAACCTGAGCATATTCCGGTATGTCACGAACCGCCGAACGCGCTCACGGTGGTAGCCTTTCCGCCTTGCGCTGGTAAGCTGAAGTGTCGGATTACAAGCCTGGGTCAGAGGGGATGGGGGGGATGGGGGCGGCGGTGACCGCTCCCCAGGCCGGCTACCCCCCGTAACTCTGCACCAGGCTCCCTGCCACCAGCGACCAGCCGTCGACCAGCACGAAGAAGATCAGCTTGAACGGCAGCGAGATTGTCGCGGGCGGCAGCATCATCATGCCCATCGACATCAGCACGGACGCGACGACGAGGTCGATGATCAGGAAGGGGAGGAACAGCAGAAACCCGATCTCGAAGGCACGCTTCAGTTCCGAGATCATGAAGGCGGGGACGAGGATGCGTAAGCCGAGCTCGTCGGGAGTGGCGGGAGGCGGCTCGCCGGACAGATCCAGGAACAGCTTGAGGTCCTTCTCGCGCACGTTCTTCTGCATGAAGCCGCGCAGGGGGACGGAGGCGCGCTGAAGCGCGTCCTCGACGCCGAGCTGATTGGCGACCAGCGGACGGATGCCTTCGTCGTAGGATTTTTGCAGGACGGGCCCCATCACGAAGAAGGTGAGGAACATCGCCAGCGCGATGATCACCGAGTTCGGCGGGGCGGTCGCGGTGCCCATCGCGGTGCGCAGCAGCGACAGCACGACCACGATGCGCGTGAACGACGTCATCATGATCAGGATCGACGGTGCGATCGACAGCACCGTCAGTAGCGCGATCAGCTGGATCGCGCGCTCGGTGACGCCGCCACCGCCAGCGCCGCCGCCGCCGAGATTGATGCTGATGTCCTGCGCATGCGCCGGCATCGCGAGCGAAGCCGCGCCGATCAGGACAGAAAGAAAAAAAACTCTACGCGGGAGGGCCGGCAGCCTCACGAAGACGGCTTCGGACGGCCGAGCAACGAGGCCATCTCGTCTTCGAGATTTTCAAAGCTGGTCTTTTCCGGAGCCGGCTTTGCGGAAGGGGCCGGTGGTGCCGACGGCTCGCTGCGGGCCACACGCGGAGGAGCGGCCGGGGGCTCCGGGGCGACCGGAGGGGCAAGCGTCTCGCCGGCGGGGCGGCGCAGCGCAGCTTCGAGCCGCTGGGCCATCTCGGCGAGATTCTGCTCGGCGCTCGATGGCGCCGCCGGAGCGGGCGCCGGCGGCGGAACGGGTGGAGCCTGCGGCATGGGCGGAGGTGGCGCGGCTTGGCGCTCGGCGCGCACTGGAGGCGCCTTCATCGGCTCGCTCTGGCGCGGCGGACGCGGCATCAGAGGGGGTTCGTTGCGCGCAACGCGCGGCGGAATAGGTTCTGGACGCAGCTCGCGCTCGGGGCGCGGCGCGATCGGCTCGGACGCGAAGCCTGCGAGTGGGGGCTCGTTGCGGCGTTCCGCCAGCGCGGGAGCCGGCCGGCGCACTTCGTCGGCAAAGGAAGGGCGCGTGGGCCGCGGTGGCGGCTCGGGCATTTGCGGTTCGGGATGATCGAGCAGCTCGGGCCGCGGTGCTTCGTCGGCCCAGCTGCTGGTATCATGCATCGGCGCGAGACGCGGCGGCTCGGCCGCATTGGGGCGCTGCGGGAGCTGGTCGCGGCCGGGCGCTGCGCGCACGATGTTGGGTTCGACGACGATGTCGGTGGGGCCGCCGATCATCAGAAGATGCTCGACATTGTCACGCCGGACCAGCACCAGACGGCGGCGGCCGTCGACCGCGGCGGCATCGATCACGGCGAGCCGGGGCATCCGGCCGCGCTGGGTGTTGGCGCCGAGCCGGCTGGTGGCGAATCGGCGAACCAGCCATGCAGCGACGCCGATCAACGCCAGAACGACGATGAACGCGACGATGAAGGTGATAGGGCTGCCTTGCATACTTGTCCCCGACAAATGGCGCTTTTCTCGGGCCAGTGGTCAGATGCGCCAACCACCGGCTTACGTTACCCCAAACTGCGATTTCTTAACGTCCCACGGCAAGTTTTGCCGTCCCCAACTCTTAATAACCCATGAATCGCTCGATCCAAAACGACTTCTTGGCCTGTGCATGCGCCGCCAAGCGGTTGGGTTAATGCCGCTTTTGGAGGCGTAGAATCACGGGGTACACGCATCGGTGTCCCGGCGGGGAACAACTGCCTGCGATCTCCTTAACCAGCTGTTAACCATACAGGCGGCAAATTCTGCCTAGCTTCGGACCATGGGTCCTGCGAGGCGGAAGGAGCCGCAACGATGTCCATCAACGATCTTCCGGTGCTCTCGGCGCTTCGCACCAAGATGCAGTGGCACCAGGAGCGCCAGCGCGTCCTGTCCGAGAACGTCTCCAATTCCGACACGCCCAAATTCCGGCCGCGCGACCTGGTCGAGCCGAAGCTGGACAAAGCCGGCGCCGTCACGGGTTCGATGGGGCCCTTGAAGCTCACCCGCACCAGCGGTTCCCACATGGCGCCGTCAGGCGCGGCCTCCGGATTCGACCAGAACAGGAATGCGGGTTTTGAGACCCGCCCCGCGGGCAACGCCGTCAATCTCGAAGAGGAGATGATGAAGGCCGCCAGCAACCAGATGGATTATGCGGCGGCGACCTCGCTGTATTCGAAGAGCCTGCACCTGCTCAAGACCGCGATCGGCAAAGGCTAGAGCTAGAGGAAGCGCATCATGGCGAATGACAGCAGTGACTTTGCCCGCTCGATGGCGATCGCGACCTCCGGTCTGCGGGCGCAGGCCGGGCGCATGCGGGTGATCTCGGAGAACATCGCAAATGCGGATTCGACGGCGCCGACCGCCGGCGGCGATCCTTACCGGCGCAAGGTGCCGACCTTCTCCTCTGCGCTCGACCGTACACTCGACGCGCAGGTCGTCACCCTCGGCAGGATCAAGCCCGACCAGTCCAATTTCCGTACCAAATACGAGCCGAACAATCCGGCGGCGGATGCGACCGGCAACGTCAAATATCCCAACGTGAACTCGGTGGTCGAGATGACCGACATGCGCGACGCGCAGCGGTCGTACGAGGCCAATCTCAACATCATCAGCGCGACGCGCCGGATGATCCAGCGCACCCTCGACATCCTCAAGAGCTGAACAGGACATTTGAACCATGGCAACACCGACAATTGCCGCCAACGCCTATGCAAACCTCGCTCGCGTGCTGGAGAACAGCGGTGCCGGCAAGGGCAGCGAGCCGAGCGGGCAGTCCTTCGCCTCTCTTCTGAAAGACACTGTCGGCAGCGTCCTGGAGTCCGGCCGCAAATCCGATGCGCAGACGGTGGCGATGGCCGCGGGCAAGGCCAACGTGATGGACGTGGTGACGGCGGTCGCAGACACCGACGTCGCCGTGTCCACACTGGTCTCGGTCCGCGACCGCGTGATCGCGGCCTATGAAGACATCATGAAGATGCCGATCTGATTTTTGGCGCTCGCGCCCGCCCCAACCGTCATTGCGAGCGCAGCGAAGCAATCCAGAATCCTTCCGCGGTGGCAGTCTGCATTGCTTCGCTACGCTCGCAATGACGGGGATAGACCTTCGCATCGCTCGCAAGAGCGATGGGAGGCGAGGAATAAGACAAAGGAACTGCGAAATGACCGGACCGGAAACCCTCGACGTCGCGCGTGATGCGATCTGGACCATCGTGATCGTGTCGTCGCCACTGATGGTGGTCGGCCTCGTGGTCGGCGTCGTCGTGTCGCTGTTCCAGGCGCTGACGCAGATCCAGGAGCAGACGCTGATCTACGTGCCGAAGATCCTGGCCATCTTTGCCACAATGCTGTTGGCCTTGCCGTTCATGGCCGACGCACTGCATTCCCACATGCTGCGGATATCGTCGCGAATCATCGGCGGCTGAGGCACAATGCGCCCGTCATGCGCATCGACGTCTCGCTGCTGCCGGCGCTTGCCGCCTCCTTCATGCTCGCCTTTGCCCGGGTCGGCGCGATGGTGATGCTGTTGCCCGGCCTGGGCGAGACCAATATCCCGACGCGGATCAAACTGTCGATCGCGCTGCTGCTCACGCTGATCATCCTGCCGCTGCATCGCAACGCCTATCAGGTCGATATGGGCTCGATCGCGCCGCTGCTGGTCCTGATGCTGCATGAGATCGTGATCGGCATCGTGCTGGGGGCGACCGCGCGGGTGACGTTATCGGCGCTGCAGGTTGCCGGTGCCGTGATCGCGCAGCAGATGGGGCTCGGCTTCGTCACTTCGGTCGATCCGACACAGGGACAGCAGGGCGTGCTCGTCGGCAACTTCCTGACGATCCTGGGGGTGACACTGCTGTTCGCCACCGACAGCCATCATCTGGTGATCGCGGCGCTGAACGACAGCTACACGATCTTCGCGCCGGGCGAGACTGTGTCGAGCGGCGATGTCGCCGCGCTGGCGACGCGCGCCTTTGCCGCCGCGTTCCGCCTGGGCTTGCAACTTTCCGGACCATTCCTGGTGTTCGGCCTCGTCTTCAACATCGGGCTCGGCGTGCTGGCGCGGCTGATGCCGCAGATGCAAGTCTATTTCGTCGGCGTGCCGCTCTCGATCTTCGCCGGCTTCCTGGTGCTCGCCGTCGTGCTCACGGCGATGATGGGCACCTATCTCGACTATTTCATCGGTGTCATGCACCAGATGATGCCACTCAAGTGACCGGGTGATCGATGGCGGAAGACAACGATCCAGAGAGTCAAACAGAAGACCCGACGCAAAAACGTCTCGAAGAGGCGCTCGAACGCGGTGACGTCGCCAAGAGTCAGGAGATCAACACCTGGTTCATGATCGCGGGCGCCACGCTCGTGGTTTCGAGCTTCTCGGGATCGGTCGGCAGCGGGCTGTTGGCGCCGATGCGCAACCTGCTCGCCAATTCCTGGATGATCAAGACCGACGGCAGGGCGCTGCTCGCCCTGATGCAGCAGATCGAAGTCGCTGTGCTCGCGGCAATGGGCGTGCCGCTGCTGATGCTGGTGCTGGCGGCAATTGCCGGCAACATGCTGCAGCACCGCCTGGTCTGGTCGGCCGAATCCCTCAAGCCCAAATTCAGCAAGCTGTCGCCTGCCGAAGGCCTCAAGCGCATATTCGGCAAGCAAGCGGCGGCGAACTTCCTCAAGGGTCTCGGCAAGCTGATCGTGCTCGGCGCGGTCATGACCACGATCCTGTGGCCGGAACGGCATCGCATGGAGGCGATGGTCAGGCTCGATCCGGCCGCCCTGCTCGGCGCCTCCACCAGCCTGACCATTCATCTGCTCGGCGCGGTGGTCGCGGCGCTCGCGATCATCGCCATCGGCGACTATTTCTTCCAGTATCGCAGCTGGTTCCAGCGGCAAAAGATGTCGCTCCAGGAGATCAAGGAAGAGTTCAAGCAGTCCGAAGGCGACCCGCACATCAAAGGCAAGCTCAGGCAGCTGCGCCAGCAGCGCTCGAAGAAGCGCATGATGGCGGCGGTTCCCAAGGCTTCCGTGATCATCACCAACCCGACCCACTATTCGATCGCGCTGTCCTACGAGCGCGGTATGTCGGCCCCGATCTGCGTCGCCAAGGGCGTCGACAACCTCGCTTTCAAGATCCGGGAGATCGCGCGCGAGCACGATATCCCGATCGTCGAGAACGTGCCGCTCGCCCGCGCGCTCTATGCCACCGTCGAGATCGACGAGGAAATCCCGACCGAGCACTACCATGCGGTCGCCGAAGTCATCGGCTACGTCATGCGTCTGAAGAGCGGATTTGGTGCCAGCCGGCAATAAAACCCCTGAAAAGTACTGGAAATGGCCGTAATCTGGGAATCAGCGTACCTTTCGCCCCTGCTGCCCTTGCGCCTGCGGGTCCGATTCAGGCAGGGAGGACCCTGCGCGCCCTGTAGCGCGTTGATTCTCTGCCGACAGGCTGTGCCAGCTTGAGATGACTGCCGAGACCGACCACGACCTCACACGCGAGCCCGTTGCGGCGCACGAGCCGTCGCCGCGCTCGGGCAGCATTGCGCTGGTGCTGCTGGTGGCCGCCGGCCTCGTCGCCGTTGCCGTCGGCTTGATGACGCTCGGGCGCGCGCAGGCCCAGCCCTATATCCTCGGCATCCTCGCCGTGCTGGCGATGGTCGGCCTCTTCAACCTGTTCGCCTTCGCCGCCGGCATCATCCGCTTCGTCGACCGCAATCTCGACGATCCCGTGATGGGGCGCATCGCCGACCACGCCTTCGACGGCCTCGCCGTCACCGACCCGCGCGGCCATGTGGTCTATTCCAATGCGGCCTATCTGACGCTGACCGGCGCCGCCGGCCCGCAGGACGTGCGCCCCGTGGAGCGCGTCTTCATCGGCAACCCCGACGTCTCCGAGGCGGTGTTCCGCCTGTTGAAAGCCGCGCGCGAAGGCAAGCGGCAGCAGGAAGAGGTGCGCATCTCCGGCAATGACGGCAGCCAGGGCCGCTGGCTGCGCATGCGGGTGCGGCCCCTCGGCACCGGCAAGCGCGAGACGAGATACGCGGTGTGGTCGATCGCCGACATCACCCGCGACCGCGAGCGCCAGGAGGACGTGTTCCAGGAACTCCAGCACGCGATCGAATATCTCGATCACGCGCCTTGCGGTTTCTTCTCGGTCAATCCGGCCGGCGAGCTCGCTTATGTCAATGCGACGCTGGCGAACTGGCTCGACTACGACCTTGCCGAGATCGGCTCGGGCGGGCTGAAGCTCACCGACATCGTCTCCGGCGACGGCGCTTCGCTGTTGACGGCGATTGTGGCAGTGCCGGGCGAGGTGAAGACGGAAGTCTTCGACATCGACCTGCGCATGCGTACCGGCAAGACCATGCCGGTGCGGCTCTATCACAAGCTCGCCTTTGGCGCCGACGGCGCGCCGGGCCCGTCGCGCACGCTGGTGATCAGCCGTGCCCGCGACGAGCGCAGCGATCCCGACCGCGCCGCCGAAGTGCGCTTCATGCGCTTCTTCGACCATACCCCGATGGCGATCGCGACGGTCGACCGCGGCGGCAATGTCGTGCGCGCCAATGCGCGCTACGCCAAGCTGGGGCAGGCACTGGGGCTCGACAGCGCCAGCAAGTCGATCTTCCGCGCGGTCAATTCGCGCGACCGGCATCTTTTGATCGCGGCCATCAACCAGGCCGCGGAGGGCCAGGCCGACGTCGCGCCGGTCGAAGTGGCGCTCGAAGGAACCAGAGAGCGGTGGGGCCAGTTCTTCGTCACGCCGGTGGATGCGGCCGAGAACGACGCCGAAGTCGCCATCGTGCACATGCTCGAGACCACCGAGCGGCGCGCGCTGGAGAACCAGATCAACCAGTCGCAGAAGATGGAGACTGTCGGCCAGCTCGCCGGCGGCATCGCCCACGACTTCAACAACGTGCTCTCCGCCATCATGATGGCGAACGATTTCCTGCTGAACGCGCACAAGCCGACCGACCCGTCGTTCCAGGACATCATGCAGATCAAGCAGAACGCGACGCGGGCCGCCACGCTGGTGCGGCAGTTGCTGGCGTTCTCGCGCCGGCAGACACTGCGGCCGCAGGTGCTCGACCTCGGCGATGCGCTCTCCGATCTCGCCATGCTGCTGCGTCGCCTGATCGGCGAGAAGGTCAAGCACGAGACCATCCACGGCCGCGATCTCTGGCCGGTCAAGGTCGACGTCTCCCAGTTCGAGCAGGTCATCGTCAACCTCGCGGTCAACGCGCGCGATGCCATGCCCGACGGCGGCAAGCTGATCATCCGCACCGCCAATGTCACCACCGAGGAAGCGGCCAGGCTGGCCTACAAGGGCATGCCGGCCGCCGACTATGTGCGGATCGAGGTCGCCGATACCGGTACCGGCATTCCCGCCGACATCCGCGACAAGATATTCGAGCCGTTCTTCTCGACCAAGGAGGTCGGAAAGGGCACCGGCCTCGGGCTCTCCACCGTCTACGGCATCGTCAAGCAGACCGGCGGATTCATTTACGTGGACTCCGAGCCGGGGCAGGGCACCTCCTTCCACATCTTCCTGCCGCGCCATCATGCCGAGCCGGAGGTGCAGGTCGAGCAGCCGGCGCCGGTCGTTGGCACCAGCAATGGTGCCGCGAAGGAGGCGGCGTCCGCAGCCGACGCCAAGCCCCGCACCGATCTCACCGGACAGGGCACCATCCTCCTGGTCGAGGACGAGGAGGGTCTGCGCGCGCTCAACGCACGCGGGCTGCGCTCGCGCGGCTACACCGTGGTCGAGGCCGAGAACGGCGTCGAGGCGCTCGAGGTGCTGGAAGAGCAGAGCGGCGGAATCGATCTCGTCGTGTCCGACGTCGTGATGCCGGAGATGGACGGCCCGACGCTGCTCAAGGCGATGCGCGAGAAAAACCCCGACATCAAGTTCATCTTCGTTTCCGGCTACGCCGAAGACGCATTCGAGAAGAGCCTGCCCGAAGGCCAGCAGTTCGACTTCCTGCCCAAGCCGTTCACGCTCAGCCAGCTCGTGGCGGCCGTGAAGGAGACGATGGCGAAGGCGGGGTAAGGGCCTCAACGCGATGACGACGGAAAAGCGGAATTTGCTGTCGCAAAAGCGCCGGTAACCCGCGACCGCGGCTCCTTCGCACGCGCGGCCAAGCTGCCGCCAAAGATGGGCTTTTGCCACATCCCCGCGACTGAGGGCCGCAGCCATAAGTTCCGATAGTGGCTTCCTTTTTACGGAAGGCTGCCCATCTTAGGGGCACGTCCCCATGCCGGGGATCTGGGAAACCAACATGAATTTCTCGCAACGCTCCCGCAGCATCTTCAAGACGATTGCCGTCGTGCTGGCGCTTGCGCTGCCGACTGCGCTGGCGATCTCGTCCGCCGACGCGCGCGTCGGTGGCGGCATGTCGTCGGGTTCGCGCGGTTCGCGCACCTATTCGGCCCCGCCGTCGACCACGACCGCGCCGGGCTCGACCTCGCAGTTCAATCGGACCTACACCCAGCCGGGCGCAGGCATGAATTCGGCTGCCGCCGCACCTGCGCGCGGCGGCCTGTTCGGCCGCGGCGGCGGTTTCCTGGGCGGCCTTGCGGCCGGGTTCCTCGGCGCGGGCCTGCTCGGCATGCTGTTCGGCGGTGGCCTGTTCGGCGGGCTCGGCGGCCTGTCGTCGATCATCGGCCTGATCATCCAGATCGTGCTCGTGGTGCTCGTGGTTCGGCTGGCGATGTCCTGGTGGCAGCGCCGCCACACCCCGCAGGCGGCCTATGCCAACGCTGACGCCGGTGCCGGTCCGGGACCGCAGGCGAACAATCGTAGTGGCCTTGGTGGCGGTCTTGGCGGCGGCTTCGGCTTCGGTGCCAACAACGCGCCGCTCGAGATCAAGCCGGACGACTATGAAGCGTTCGAGCGCCTGCTCGGCGATGTCCAGACCGCGTGGTCGAATGAGGACGTGGCCAAGCTGCACACGCTGGCGACGCCGGAAATGGTCTCCTATTTCGAGCAGGACCTTGGCCAGAACCGCGCGCGCAATGTCGTCAACAAGGTCAGCGGCGTGAAGCTGCTGCAGGGCGACCTCGCGGAAGCCTGGCGCGAAGGCGAGACCGATTACGCAACGGTGGCGCTGCGCTTCGCGCTCACCGACAAGACGCTCGATCGCAATACCGGCGCAATTGTCGCCGGCAGCGAGCAGCCGGGCGAGGCCACCGAAGTCTGGACCTTTGCCCGACGTCCGGGCGGCGCCTGGGAATTGTCGGCGATCCAGCAGACCAACTGATCGCGCGTATAGCGACAAACGAGGGCGTCGTGCTTCGGCACGGCGCCCTTTTTGTTTGAGCGGCGCGTTTCCGGTCAGGCGGCCATTTGGGCGAAGCACTTAATTGCTTGTTGGCCGCGCAGCGCTGCCGCAATTTCGCGCCTGCCGGTTGGATGTGGAGATATTCCGTGAGCCAGTGTGTCGCGCGCCTCAGGACAAACTACGAAGGCATTGCCAGGAGTTCGTCGTTGCTGCTGGAGGCGATCGGAACCGCGTATGACCGGATCGAGGCCGAGCGCGACCGCAATTGCTGGATCTATCTTCGTCCGCGGCAGGAGGCACTCGAAGAATGCCATAAGCTGGTGGCGCGCGCGCGGACGGGCGAGGATCTTCCGCTGCTCGGCATTCCATTTGGTGTGAAGGACAATATCGACGTCGCGGGAATGCCGACCACTGCCGCATGTCCGGCGTTCAGCTACACGCCCTGGCATTCTGCTCATAGCGTCGAACGCCTCACCGCAGCCGGCGCAATTTGCCTCGGAAAGACCAATCTCGATCAGTTCGCCACAGGCCTATCCGGCGTGCGCTCGCCCCATGGCCCCTGCGCGTCGGTTGCCGATGCGCGCTATGTTGCGGGCGGCTCCAGTTCCGGCTCCGCGGTCGCCGTGGCGGCCGGGCACGTCGCCTTTGCGCTCGGCACCGATACCGGCGGCTCGGGGCGCATACCTGCCGGATTCAACAACGTCGTCGGAATTAAGCCGACCGTTGGGCTGGTGTCATCACGTGGCCTGGTGCCGAATTGTCCGACGATCGATTGCGTGTCGGTATTCTGCAATACCGTCAGCGACGGCGAAGCAATCCTCGACATCATCGAAGGGTTTGATTTCGAAGATCCCTACAGCCGCCTGCCCAGAACCTTTTTCCCCGCCAACGGGGCGGCGGCATCATTCCGGTTCGGCCGCGTTGCGCCAGCAGATCTCGAATGCTTCGGCATGTCGGAATGCGGCGAACTCTACGAGAGCGCCTGCGAACGTCTTGCTCATATCGGAGGAACGGCGATCGAGGTGGACTTCGCCCCATTCCGCCAGGCCGGGGAGTTGATGTTCAGCGGTCCCTGGGTCGCGGAGCGGCACTCCGCCATCGCTTCGCTCATCGACGTCGAATCCGGCTCCTTGCTTGATGTCACGAGGACCGTGCTGGGCTCAGCCGCCGGCTATTCGGCGATCGACACGTTTGGCGCCATTCACCGGCTGCACCGGCTTCGCCGCGACGCCGAAGCAATCTTTGCCGGCATCGACACCCTGGTGGTTCCGACTGCACCGCGGCCGTTCACACTTGAGGAGATGCATCGCGATCCGATCACCCTCAACAATCGTCTGGGCTACTACTCGTACTTTGCCAATCTACTCGATCTCTGCGGCGTCGCCGTTCCGAATGCGAAATTGCCAAACGGCATGCCCATGGGCGTGACCCTGCTGGCGCCGGCCTGGCACGATCGCGCGCTGATCGGACTGGCACGGCGATTCGAGGCTGGCGCAGACGGATCGGCATTCGAATTGAAGTCTGGCGGCTAAAGGGCGGACATTATCCCATTGCCTGCC
Organism: Bradyrhizobium sp. Ken01; assembly: GCF_055807355.1. Taxonomy (NCBI): domain Bacteria; kingdom Pseudomonadati; phylum Pseudomonadota; class Alphaproteobacteria; order Hyphomicrobiales; family Nitrobacteraceae; genus Bradyrhizobium; species Bradyrhizobium sp. Ken01. The sequence continues at coordinate 77,737 of NZ_JBVVPC010000029.1, read as the reverse complement.
CGAGCGTAGAAACATCCAGGATCGAAATCACGGATCTTTCGTATCTGATCACGCCTTCGTCCTGGAGCCGCGCGAGTTGCACGGTCACCCATTGGCGGGTGGATCCGATGAGGTTGGCGAGATCACCGTGGGTGAACGGCATGCCGACGACGACCTCGTTGTCGCGCTTCACGCCGTAGACATGCGACAGGAAGATCAGCAGGCTGTGCAACCGCTCGGTCACCGAGCGCGTCCCCAGCATCTGGGCCATCGCCGAATAGCATCGCGCCTTGAATGCCAGGGCATCCAGCAAGGCGACGGCAATCGTCGGCCATTCCAGCGCAAGCCGCCGCAGCGCCGGTCCGGGCATGAACGTCAACCGGCTGCGCTCGGCCGCAACCGATGTCCACATGTGCGGGCCCGTCCCGAATATGTCGGGCCCTCCGACGAAGTTGCCGGGAAACCAATAGGCGAGCGTGACTTCCCGCCCCGACGGTGCCGCATAGTAGCTGCGTATGCGCCCCTCGCTGATCAGGTAGATTCCGGCCTGTGCGTCGCCCTGAGACCAAACCAGTTGGCCGGCTTCCAGGACCTTTTCGCGCCCGATCGCACGCAAACGATTGCAATCAGCCCGGTTGAGACCGTCCAGCAAGCCGGGCAGCGGTCTGACGAGATCGTCCGACTCCGCCAGCATCACACCTGCCGCTATCGCGCTGTTCGCCCTGTGCATGGCCGGCTCCGCATGTGAGACCCGGCATCCATTATTCAAGAACCATGCCAGCCCGCTGCGGTCCGTTGCACGATCCGCGGGCTCCGGGTCAGTCCGCGTCCGACTGATTGAACGCCCGCAACCCTTCTGCGCGGATGACGTCGAGACAGTCCTTCTTGAGCGAAAGATAAACTTGCTCGACCATGACAGAGCTCGAGCGTGGGCGCGGCAGCTTGACCGCGACTTCGCGCAGGATGCGGCCGGGTCCCGCGCTCATGATGAGAACGCGGTCGGCCAGCACGATGGCTTCATCGATGTCATGCGTCACGAATACGATTGTCGCCTTGATCCGCTCGCGCAGCGCCAGCAGATTGTCCTGCATCACCGTGCGGGTCTGTGCGTCGAGCGCCCCGAAGGGCTCGTCCATCAGCAGCACACGGGGCTGATTGGCCAGCGCACGCGCGATCGCCACGCGCTGTTGCATGCCGCCGGACAGCGTGTTCGGGTAAGCGTCGGCGAAACGCTTGAGGCCGACCATCGCGATCAGATCGTCGGCGATGGCATACGCTTCCGTCCTGGACTTCCCGAGCATCCTGGGACCGTGGGCGATGTTGCTGCGGACGGACTTCCAGGGAAAGAGATGCGGCTGCTGGAACACCATGCCGACATCGGGACGCGGACTGTAGACGGGCGCGCCCTCGACCAGGATCTCGCCTTCGAACGGCACTTCCAGCCCGGCGATCGTATTGAGCACCGTCGACTTGCCGCAGCCGGAGGGACCGGCGATGCAAACGAACTCGCCAGGCGCCACGTCAAACGAAACGCGATCGACCGCGATGATTTGCCCGCGCTTGGTGTCGAAGACGATGCTCAGGTTCGAGACTTGAATGGCCGGTTGTTTCCGCGCCGATTCGACGGAGGCAGGCGAACTTGCCAGCACCAGTTTCATACCCGATCGAGATCCCGACATCAGCGCCACCAGACGATACGTTCGGCAAGAGCCGCAAACAGCCGGTCGGCTATGAACGACATCAACCCGAGCGCTGCGAGCCCGCCCATGACCTGGCCCGTTTGCAAATTCTGCTGCGCAATCTCGATCCTGTAGACAATGCCGGCGAAAGCGCCGGCCAGTTCAGCCGCGACAAGCGTGTAGAAGGAGATGCTGACGGCGGTGCGCAACCCGACCACAATGTAGGGAAGCGCGCCCAGCAGTACGATCTCCTGCAGCATCTGCCGTCGGGGCGTGCCGAGCATCAACGCGGCCCGAATTAGACCACGGTCGACCTTCTGCACGCCGATGTGAGTCGAAAGCCATACCGTGAAGAATACGCCCCATACGACGAGGAACAATTTTCCCGCCTCCGACAGACCGAACCAGAGGATGACGATCGGCACGAACGCAATCGGCGGAATAGGCCGCAAGATATGGAATAGCGGGGACAGCAAGCTCGAGATAACGGGGAATTGGCCGGTGAGAACACCGAGCAGGATGCCGAGCGCGCCGCCTATGATGAATCCCGTGGTGACGCGAAAGAGGCTGGCCAACAGATCGCTAAAGAACTGTCCGCTTCGTATCCACTCAAGCACGGCCGCAGCAACCACCGTCGGCGGTGGAAACAGCACCATGTTGACGGTCCCCGAACGGGAGATCAGTTCCCAGAGCCCAATGAACAAGGGAAGCGAAAGCGCCCCGACCAGAATATTGAGGCGGCGAAGCCGAACTGAATTCGGCCGCCGAGCGCGACCGCCAGCGCGGATGGCAATATCGCGTCCCGCTGAAGTGGCTTCCTGCATGGCCGCGCGGGTGCCTATTTCCACGACAGGGTGACGCGTGCGGGGTCGACCTTTTTCAGTGGCTCGGTGACGATGATCTTGCTGAAGTCGGGCATCGCCGCTCCCGGAGGATGGTTGCCGCTCTCGAGGCGCCATGCGGAATGGGTCTTCAGAATCTCGATCAGCCGGTCATCGAGACGCACCCGGTAAACATAGTCGGCCCAGATCGGGGCGAGTTCGTCCCGCTTCATTCCGACTGCGTCCGCCACTGTCGTAATTGCTTCATCCGGGTGTGCCTTCATCCAGATCTCGGCATCGATCAGTGCAGCGATGAATTTCTCAACCAGCACGGGGTTGGCGTCCAGATAGGACTTCATGACGACGATATTGAACGTCTCGGAGTAGGTGCCCTTTGTATCGACCTCAGTAACGGCTTCGCCCAGGGCCTTCTTCGCGTTGGCGACGTGGGGCTCCCAGGTGTCGAACGCGTCGATGCTTCCGGCTGCAAGTGCCGGCAGCATCTCCTGCGGCCGCAGATTGACGAGGGTGACATCCTTGGGCGTCAATCCCACCGACTTCAGCAAGGTCGCCGTGTAAACCTCGCTGCCTGTGCCGGCAGTGAAGGCTATTCGCTTGCCGCGAAGATCTTCCTTGGTCTTGATGCCGGCCTTGGCCGCGACCAGCGTCTTGAGATCGGAATATTCCATGCCGGCGACGAACGCGATGGGCTGGTTTGCCATCGCCGAAGCGGTGACCGGCGCCTCGGCCGTCGTCGCAACGTCGGCGCCACCCCCGATCACCGTGTCCAGGCACTGCTTGCCGGACGTGAAGTTCGAGACCGTGATGTCCAGTCCGTTCTTTTCGAAGATTCCCTTCGATTTGGCGACGATCGCAATGCCGGAGATCGGTCCGAGGTTTTGCGCAAGTCGGGCTTTGAGCAGTTCCGCGGCCAAGGCGCAGTTCGGACCGATGGAAAGACCGACGGCAAGGCAGCAAAGGGTGGCACGGCCGGCAATTGTCGTGATTGGGCGGATGGTGGTCCGGTGCATGACGATCTCCCCCTTGTGCCGCGCCCTGCGCAGCCCCGATGTGATCGCGGATACCGCCCTGAACGGTCCCGCCACAGTCCCCCGCGTCCTACCCTGGACGATCACTTGAGGATCGGCCCATTGGGTATGCTCGCCCGGCACCCTTGTCCCGGGAAGCAATTAATCGACATGGCAGTCGGGAAGCGGCTGGGAATCGTCGGCGATCCCGCTGACCAACTGATCGCAGACGACATGAAAAACCAGGACATCGTGCTTCTTGCATTTGGCCATTTTCTTTGGGCGTCTCGCATCGCGGCATCGGAATAAGTGGGCCTGCGTCGGGTTGAAATCTGGCGGCCAACGACAACACAAAGGGAGGACAGGATGATCCGCATTGAGAGAACCGTGACGATTTCAGGCCTCGCGCTCGCTGCGGCCTTGCTGGCGGCGCCATCGGCGCAGGCGCAATCGGCCGGCATGACGTTCTTCGTCACCTCCAACGGGCCGGGCAAGGGCGCCGATCTCGGCGGTCTGGAGGGGGCCGATGCGCAGTGCCAGAAGCTGGCCCAGGCAGGCGGCGCCGGCAGCAAAACCTGGCGCGCCTATCTCTCCACGCAGGCGGCCGACGGCAAGCCGGCCGTCAACGCGCGCGACCGCATCGGCAAGGGACCGTGGCAGAACGCCAAGGGTGCTGTGATCGCCAAGGATGTTGTCGACCTGCACGGGGCGGCCAACAACCTCACCAAGCAGACCGCGCTCAGCGAGAAGGGCGAGGTCATCAACGGCCGCGGCGACACGCCGAACCGGCACGACATTCTCACGGGTTCGCAAGCCGACGGCAGCGCATTTCCCGCGGGTGACGACAAGACCTGCAAGAACTGGACGTCGAGCACGCAAGGCGCGGCGGTCGTTGGCCACGCCGACCGTCAAGGCCTGCGCGATGACGAGCCGTCGAAATCGTGGAACAGCTCGCATCCTTCGCGCGGTCCCGATGGCGGCTGCTCGCAGGCCGATCTGAAGAGCACCGGCGGCGACGGCCTGCTGTATTGCTTCGCGTCGAATTGAGGCGCGGAACTCTCGCCACCGGCATGGAGTTCGTGGTTGCGTGCTAGACTTGCCGCAACGCAATCACGGACAGTTTCCATGAAATACGAGCTCTATTATTGGCCCGAGATCCAGGGCCGCGGTGAATATGTGCGGCTGGCGCTGGAGGAGGCGGGCGCGGCTTACGTCGACGTGGCGCGTGGCCCACGCGGCACAGCTGCGATGATGAAGATGATGGACGCGCACAAGGGCACGCCGCCCTTTGCGCCGCCGTTCCTCAAAGCCGGCAAGCTCGTCATCGGCCAGACCGCGAACATCCTGCTCTATCTCGGCGCCCGCCACGCCCTCGCCCCGAAGTCGGAGGCGGGTCAACTCTGGGTGCATCAGCTCCAGCTGACGATCACCGATTTCGTGGTCGAGATTCACGACACCCATCACCCGCTCGGGCCTTCGCTCTACTACGAAGATCAGAAACCGCCGGCAAAGAAGCGCACCGCCGACTTCTGGGGCGAGCGCGTGCCGAAATATCTCGGTTATTTCGAGCAGCTCCTTCAGGACAATGGCGGCGCCTATGTCACCGGCCGCAATCTGACCTATGTCGATCTCTCGCTGTTCCAGCTCGTCGCGGGACTACGCTATGCGTTTCCGATGCGGATGAAGGCGTTCGAGGCCGATATCCCGGGCCTCGTCGGCCTGCACGAGCGCGTCGCGACGCGGCCGAACATCAAGGCCTATCTCGAAAGCCGCCGCCGCATTGCCTTCAACGAGCAGGGCATCTTCCGCCGCTACCGCGAATTGGATGGTTAGCCGGTCCGGAGGTGCCGAGGGGGTGTTGCGCGCTCACCATACGCCAGGAAACAGGCGATAGCGCACGCGTGTCACATAGTCGGCATAGCCCGGCAGGCCCTCGCGCAGCGTGCGCTCCTCGATGCGAATGCGGATGGCAAACAATAGGAGGAACAGCGGCACCATCATAAGTCCCCACCATGAGCCCAGAAGCAGCGGCACGCCGGCGAAGAACAGGATCATGCCGCTGTACATGGGATGGCGTACATGGGCATAAGGTCCCGTCGAGATCACGCGCTGCGCGCGCTCGGCTTGCAGCTTCACCACGGGTGCCGCAAACGAGTTCTCGCGGAAGACTCAGAGGATGAACAGCGTCGAGAGCAGGAACAGGGCGAGGCCGAGCATCTGCAGCGTCATCGGCATGTCGGAGGATAGCGTACGCCGATCGAGCCCCATCGCCGCCAGCCAGACCAGCATCGTGACGACGAAGACGGTCATGAACACCTTGTCGGCAGCGGGCTGATCCTTTTGCAGGACTGGCCGCAGGCGTTCGGCGAGCAGTGCGGGGTCGACCCGGTAAAGCCACCAGCCGCCGAGCGGGCCGAGCAGGGCGGAGGTCGCGAGTAACACCCAGGCCGAAGGCCAATGCAGGGTCCCGGCGGACGCGAACAGCAGCGCGCCCATGGCGGCCGTGGTGATCGTGCTCTGCAACAGTAGTCTTGCGATCATGCGCAGGTCTCAGGGTAGCCGCGCACGATATTGGTACCGCTATCCGGCGAAGATGCGGCCGGACACGCGAAAAGCCCGATCGACCGGATCGGGCATTTCATCTTCGACGCGGCCAATCAGGCGAGCTGATCGATCCGCGTACCCTGACCCGGCGGCAGCGGCGCGGGCGGCGGCGGCTTATAGGTCGGGTCGTTGTCCTTGGTCTTGATCTGATCGTCCTGCTGCTTGGTCGTGTCGTAGCTCGGCACCACGATCGCGATCGGCGGCGGCGCAACGGTAGAAACGCTCATCCACAAATCCTCACATATGGAAACAATTGACCCTGCGCCGCGAGGAGCGAAATTTCCTTCAAGCCAATCGTTAAAATGCGAGGGATCCGGTGCGGTGGGATGCGCTCTCGGACCTCTCCTCGTCATTGCGAGGAGCCCTTGCGACGAAGCAATCCAGTCTGTCACCGCAGAGACAGCCTGGATTGCTTCGCTTCGCTCGCAATGACGGAGTGCGTGGAAAAAGCGGGGTCGCCCCGCCTATTCGTCCTTGCCGCGCGTGATCGCGATGGACGCATCCGTCTTGGTGCGGGTGCATTCCATGTTGAGACGCCGGTAACGCATGCTGATCTTGTCGCCGCGCAAGAGCCCCATCCGCTTCAGGCACCGTGTCGCGCCCGTCGTCGTATCGTCCTTGGTGACGGTGAAGACGATCGCCGCCATCGACCCCACCAGCGCAAAGAACTCCGGCTTGGGCTTGCGATCGCCCTTGGCATAGAGCTCGATCGAATATTTGTCGCCACGGCAAGCCACGGACAATTCCTTGGCCGCGGGGTGCGTCAGGTAGACCACGTTGGCGGCGCGGAAATTCACCTTGAGACGATCGACCTGGTTCGCCAGCTCCTTGGCGCTGTCATCGCAGCGGTCCGCGCGGGCCGGAGAGGCGAGGGTCACAAGGCCGGTGATGGCGGCGACGACCAGGATCGCGCCGCGGACGTGCAAGTTCAATGTCATGATGAAAAGCCCCTTAGCGGGCGCATTCAATCGTCGTCCCGCGCGTAGCGCAAGGGGTGCACCCAGGGTCTTCACTGGCATCATGAGGGCCTGGTGTCCGCCGACAGCCGCCGAAAATAGCTCCCATGCGCCGAATCGGGATGCCCGACCGCACCAGAGCGCCTTCCCTTTGCGGCAAAAAAGCTTAGAACGCTTCTATGAAAGGGGCCCATGCGAGGGCCCCAAAACCCTGAGATTCCAGCCCATGAACGCTCCCATCGCCTTCCCCGACCCCGCAAAGCCCGTTCCGCCTTACAAGCACACGCCGCTGTTTCCGCTGGGCAAGGACGAGACGCCCTACAAGAAGATCACAGCCGATGGCGTGCGGGTCGAGAAGGTGCTGGGGAAAGACATGCTGGTGGTGTCGCGTGAGGCGTTGCGGGCCCTGTCGGAAGCGGCCTTTGGCGACATCAACCACTATCTGCGGCCGGGTCATCTGAAGCAGCTCCGCGCGATCCTGGAGGATGGCGAGGCGAGCCCGAACGACAAGTTCGTCGCGCTGGACTTCCTCAAGAACGCCAACATCGCCGCCGGCGGCGTGCTGCCGATGTGCCAGGACACCGGCACCGCGATCATCATGGGCAAGAAGGGCTGCAACGTCATCACCGATGGTGACGACGAGGCGGCGCTGTCGGAAGGGGCGCGCGATGCTTACCTGCGCCGCAATCTGCGCTACTCGCAGGTCGCGCCCTTGTCGATGTACGAGGAGAAGAACACCGCCAACAACATGCCGGCGCAGTGCGAGATCTACGCCGAAGGCGATGACGCCTACAAGTTCATGTTCATGGCAAAGGGCGGCGGCAGCGCCAACAAGAGCTTCCTGTTCCAGGCCACGCCCTCGGTGCTGACCAAGGACCGGCTGCTCGCCTTCCTGAAGGAGAAGGTCTTGACGCTGGGCACCGCGGCGTGCCCGCCTTATCACCTCGCCATCGTGATCGGCGGCACTTCGGCCGAGCTCTGCATGAAGACGGTGAAGCTGGCGTCGGCTCGCTATCTGGACGCGCTGCCGACCCACGGCTCGCCCGACGGCAACGCGTTTCGCGATATCGAGATGGAGCAGGAAATCCTGAAGATGACGCAGTCGCTCGGCGTCGGCGCGCAGTTCGGCGGAAAATATTTCTGCCACGACGTGCGCGTGATCCGCATGCCGCGTCACGGTGCCTCGCTGCCGATCGGGCTCGGCGTGTCATGCTCGGCCGATCGCCAGGTGCTCGGCAAGATCACCAAGGACGGCGTCTATCTCGAAGAGCTCGAGCACAACCCGGCGCAGTATCTGCCTGAGGTCGAGCAGTCGCTCGGCGGCGAGGTCGTCAAGATCGACCTCAACCAGCCGATGAAGGATATCCTGGCCACGTTCTCGAAGTACCCGACCAAGACGCGGGTCTCGATGACCGGCACCATGATCGTTGCGCGCGATTCCGCGCATGCCAAGCTGCGCGAGCGGCTCGACAAGGGCGAGCCGCTGCCGGACTATTTCAAGAACCATCCCGTCTATTACGCGGGCCCCGCCAAGACGCCCGAGGGCTACGCCTCCGGTGCGTTCGGCCCGACCACTGCTGGTCGCATGGACTCCTTTGTCGATCAGTTCCAGGCCGCCGGCGGCTCGATGGTGATGGTCGCCAAGGGCAACCGGGCGCCGGCCGTGCGTGAGGCCTGCAAGAAATATGGCGGCTTCTATCTCGGCTCGATCGGCGGCGCCGCGGCGAACCTCGCCGAGCACTGCATCAAGAAGGTCGAGGTGCTCGAATATCCCGAGCTCGGCATGGAAGCGATCTGGCGCATCGAGGTCGTCGACTTCCCGGCGTTCATCATCATCGACGACAAGGGCAATGACTTCTTCAAGGAGCTGAATCTGGGCTAGCTGCCTCACTCGCACCTGCGTGCGAGTGATTGTGCATGCATCCCACCACGATCGTCATGCCCGGGCTTGTCCCGGGCATCCACGTTCTTGGTGCGGCGAGGAAGACGTGGATGGCCGGGACAAACCCGGCCATGACGATGCGGATGCCTTGGCGTGCTAACTGCAATTCGTGACCTGGTTGGAGCACAGCCCGCGCCACCAGCCGCGAACGCCGTCCTGGCTCTCGACCAGACCCCAGAGACCGCTACACGCAAGGATGCGCTTCGGCCCGCCATCGGTGTCGATCGGGCCGCCGAGCTCGCGCTGGGCCGGCATCCACTTCGCATCGATGAACGGCGCCTGGAACAGGCCGCCCATGCGCGTTGCACCATTCGCGTAGGACGCGCCGACCTTGTTGGAGGCGACCCAGCCGCGTCCGGCATAGGGCTTTGGCGCGCTGCGCGGATATTTCTTGTCGTCCTCGTAGTCCTTGCCCGGCGGCTTGGCGCCTTCGATCAGAAACCAGCCGCTCTTGAAGCCGATGATGCGGAATTCGGTGAGCCAGCCGCCATCGGGCGTGTTCTCGCTGCTGCCGAGCTTGAGCCGGTAGGGCGGCGGAAGCGTGCCGAGCACACGCGCCTTGATCGATGGTTCGGCACGCACGTTGAGGCCACCAGGATCCTTGTCGACGGACCAGGCGCCGAGATCGCAGGGCTCGGTGCCGTCGGGGAGCGTTGAGCGCTTGGCGGCGAGATCGGCGTGCAGCTTTGCGAAATCAGTGTCGTCGTTTTCGGGATCGGGCCCGCTGCGCGGCTTCAATTCGGCCGAGACTGCGCGCGTCGCATCCGGCGTCAGCGCGACCACGAGAGCCTGGCGCGCGACGAACACGCTTGCAGGTGACTTCGGATCGTTCGACGAGGCCGCATAGACGGCGAGGTAGCCGGTCGAACCTTCGGTTCGATAGGCCGTGCCGGCGACATAGCCTGCCGGTAGCATGGCGAGCGCGCTTGCCCGCCACGCCGGTTCGGCATCGTCCGCGCGCGCCGCTTGTGTCGCGACACACAGGATCGTCGCCGCGATGAGACCGAGCGCGCGCACGGTTGCCGCGTGGCTTAGGCGCGCGTGCCGGTGAACGGGAAGCTGCCCATCGGGCCGATGCCCATCTCCCCGCTCATGCTGTCGCCGGAGACGGTTCCGATGAATTCGAGGGTCAACGGCATCGGATTGGTGATCGAGACCTTCCAGTTGACGGCATCGCCGCTGACGGTGCCGTCGAAAATCTCGGCTGTATCGCCTTCCGCACCCTGCGTCCCCGTGAGCGTGCCGCCGGCAGCCGTCAGGCTCAGCGTCGCCTTACGCTCGCCCATGGGTGTCGTCAGGGTCAGAGTCCAGTTGCCGTCGACGGCCATTCGCGTCTCCCAAAATCCCGGCGGACCGCGACGATCCGCGGACCAGTCCCGGCCGAGCGTATAGCGCAACTCGCCGCTCGCGCCTAACGCTCCGTTGGAGGCATTTAGGCGCGGGCGGCGGCGCGCCGCCGGCTGGTGACGATGAGACGGAGCACGACATATTGCACGGCAAAGGCGAGGATCTTGGCGCCGCCCGCGACCACCGTGATGTAGAACGCCCACAGCTTCAGATCGCCTGTGGAAGCGACGGCGATCATGCCGGCGCCGATCACGAACATCAGCGCGGCCCAGGCATAACCCGCTGCCGTCACGTACTCCGGAACGGTCTCGACGACGATCGATGGCATGTAGCGCAGCATCCAGCCGCGCTTGAGCATGATGGCACCGATCGCGAAATGCGCGATCGAGGGCTTTGCGAGCATGAAGCGGGGATCGTTGGTCAGCAGCGTGACCGTGCCGAGCACGACGACGAGCGCGACGCTCGCATAGGTCATGTAATTGAGCTGCTGCCCCTTGACGCGCGCATAGATCACCTGCGCGATCGCTCCGGCAATCGCCACCGACGTTGCCAGGACGACGTTGTCGGTAACGAGATAGATGACCAGGAAGACGATGGCGGAGAAGAGGTCGGAGGCGAGGCGGGCGAATACGTCCTTCATCGTCGATCCTGTTCAGCGGGAGTTGGGCATTGCGCTGGCCGGCGCACCGTACTTGATCTGACGATATTCGGGATACCACTTTGTGAAGTAGATCGCGCTGTTGCGGGCGGCGAAGGCGACCGCAAGGCTCGACCAGAGCGGCAGGCCGGGGACATAGAGCAGCACGAGATTGGCGGCCGCCATCAGCAGCGCAGCCGCGGTCCAAGCGCCGGTAATGACGTAATTGGCATAGTGGAAGCCGGGCATTGCCGCGATCTCGGCCGGCACGGATTCGAGCGCGTATTGCAGCGTGAAGGGACGGCGGACCAGCATCGAGCCCAGCGAGATGACGAAGATGCCGATGTCGACCGACAGCTTGACACCGAGCGTGCCGAGCGCCGGGTCGAACAGCGCGAGGTGGAGGCCGATTGCGGCGAATAGCAGTGCCGAGCCCACGGCCAGGATCTTCACCGAGCGGCCGCGCACGACATCGATCGCGACGGTAGCGAGACAGATTGCCGAGGCTACGAAGACGCTGATCGTGGCCGATGTCATCAGCATCAGGAAGGTGAAAGCGCCGTAGGGCGCGAGGATCAGGAAAATCGCCATGGTCCGCCTGGGTCAAGCCTTATCTTTACGATGTAAAGATCAATAAGTCAGGAGCGAGCCGGGGTCAAGTAGAATCTTTACAGTGTCAAAATGACGTAAGCGACTTCTAAAAACTGAAGTGTTGCAACGACTTGGTCGGCCACCCGGTCGATGAATCCGGCCCAGGGCAGGTGCGACAGCACAGGTAGCGCACAGGCGATCGAGAGGACGAGGGCGAGCAAGATGCCGCCGTTGAAGATGGTTTGGCCGCTCCGCCGCGGCCGGATCATCTGGAGCGTGATGCCAGCGCAGATCAGGAACAGGATCAGGACGGCGAGGCGGTCCGCGGTGATCGAGGGCATATGCATGAGAGACCTCTTTGGTCACATCCGCGATGACGAGGAACAGCTACTGCGCGCCGACCCAACTGCCGTGAAAACCGTCGGGCACGCGATGGCCGAGCTGCACCAGCGCGACGGGGCCGGCCTCGACATCCTTGGCGTTGAACACGGCGAGGTCGCTGCGGTTCTCCCGCGCGCGCCAGACCACCGCCAGCAGCCAGCCGTCGCCTTCCGCCGCATCCTTCGACCGCTCGACGAACACCGGTTCGGAGATGGTGTCGCCGGCCGGCAGCAGATATTGGCCGAGGCGTTTTCCATTGCCATCGACGTGGACGACGCCGGACAGCGCGCCGAACATCGGCAGCTTCGGATTGGCGCAGGCGTACCAGCCGTGACGGCTCTTCAATCCGGCGCGGCGCTCGTCGATGCGCGGGAATTCGCCGGTGAGATCGTCGAGATAGGTCTGCTGGAAGCGGTCTGTATTTCCCGAGAGATCGAAGCTCCAGCGGCAATGACGCGCAAACGATTTCTTGGGATTGGTGGGCGTGCCGTCGGGATGCGTAAATAGTGGTGCTTCCTCGAACTGCATGACGTCCGCGATGATGCGGTCACCGTCCTCCCACGCATTCATGACGTGGAAGACGTAGCAGGCTTCAGCACGAAACCAGACGATGTCCTTCGCGCTCCCCTTGCGCTTGATCACGCCGACATAGGCGCCCTTGTCCGGCTCCCAGGCATAGGGCGGCCGCCCGCTCATCGCGCGCTCCATGCTGCCGGTGATGGGCAGGATCGGAAACAACACATGGTTCTCGGTGACGATGAAGTCGTGCACCATGCTGGCATAGGGCGCCTCGAATCGTTCGAAGCGCGTCGCCTTGCCGGACGCATCGATTGATCCGTAGGAGAGGGCGGGCGTCAGCGGTCCCGCGGCATTGTAGCCGAAGAACACCAGCTCGCCGGTCACAGGATCGATCTTCGGATGCGCGGTGAAGGTGCCGGCGATGCGGCCCTGATAATTGTGATAGCCGCGCGTCGCCAGCGTACCGGGCTCGATCTCGGTCGGCAGATGCAACTCCTCCAGCGCAAGCAGCTTGCCGGCATGGAAGATGATGTTGGTATTCGCAACGCCGCCGTCGGTCAGGTTCGTTGGGGCATCCGGCAGCTTGCGGCCGAAGCCGCCGAACAACGCGCGGCCGGCATCGTGCTCGGCCAGCCATTTCGGCGTCCGGACCCACCGATTGCGATGGCTGGCGCGGCCGTTCTCGAGGCGAAAGGCGTGCAGCATGCCGTCGCCGACGAACCAGTGCGCGCCAGGCGAGTCAAACTGCGGATTGGGGCCGTTGCGATAGAGCGTGCCGTTCAGCTCGCGGGGCAATTCACCGACGATTTTCAGGAAGGGCGCGTCGGCTTCGAACGGGATCGGACCGAGGTTGTGGCGGCGTTCGGCAACGGCGTCCTGCTGCACGGCATATCCTTCCTTATCTTTACATCGTCAAGATCAAATAGCCGTGCGAGGGGGCTTGGTCAAGTGAAATCTTTACACTGTCAATATTGCGTCCTATAGCTGGCCCATGGGCAAGAGCGAAATCAGGACAGAAACCGCGCGCGGTGCGCGTACCCCAAAGAAGGCGAGCGCGCCGGCGCGTCCCGCCCGACGGCCGGCGAGCGTCAAGGCCGAGGCGCCCTATCACCATGGCGCGCTGCGCGAGGCGCTGCTCCAGGCCGCCGAACGAGTGCTGGAGCGTGACGGGCTCGCCGGCCTGACATTGCGCGCGGTGGCGCGCGAGGCGGGCGTCTCACACGCCGCGCCCACCCATCATTTCGGCGACCTCACCGGGCTTCTCAGTGAGCTCGCTGCAGTCGGCTTCCGCCAGTTCAATGCGGCGATGGCGTCGTCCTGCGACGCCGCCGCCACCCCGCTCGAGCGCGCGCTAGCGCGGCCGAAGGCCTATGTTGCCTATGCCCAGGCTCATCCCGGCATGTACGGCATCATGTTCCGCACCGAGCGCCTCGACTATTCCAGGCCGTCGCTGCACGAGGCCGCCGAGGCGTCCTTCGCCGGGCTCGCCAATGCCGTCGGCATGATGCGGCAGGAGCAGATCAGCGGCGACGCGCTGACGCTCCATCAGGGCGCCGCGATCTCGCGCGCGTGGTCGATGGTACACGGTTTTACCATGCTGCTGCTCGATGGGCGGCTGGAGGATATTCTGGGCCGCCTGCCCGAGGGGACGACGCCTGAACGCCTGCTCGAGGCGATGCTGATGTCGCCCGTGACGGGGAAGCCGCCGGGTCCCTGATTCAGCCGGGACGAACGCAACCTTTGCGGTGGTCGCGCCAAGACGAAAGCCTAGCGCATCGTCGCGAGCTCGACCGTGCGGCCGCGTGCGCCGATGATCTTCACCTTGTCCTTGCCGCAGGTAAAGCTGCGGGCGAACTCGTCCGCGGCCTTGCGCGCGAGCTCATTGGCGTTCGGGTTGGCGATCGCGTCGACATAGGCGACGTGGCAGACGGGGCCGGGTGGCAGCCGGGTCACGATCAGCATGGCCTTGGTGTTCGGCCGCCCCTGCTTGTCGGGATCGGTGCCATCGGCGATGTGCCAGCGCTGGATCATCGCAAACGGCTTGGCGGCCGCGGTGCGCCATTCGACGGTGGTCTCGGACGAGTTGAACGGAGCGAACCAGACTTTTGCCGCCGGTTCCTCGGCCGCGGCCTTGCGATTGCGGCCGACGGAGACGATTTCGCGAAGATCATCCTCGGCGATCAGGACCACGAGGCCATCCTTGCCCTTGCAGACCCGAGTCGTGCTGCCGTCGAGCTCGCTGGACTTGCCGATCTGGCGGCAATCCTTCGGGGCCGTCGAGCTATATTGGCTGCCCAGGGATTGGGCGTCGGAGCGTTCGAGACCGCTGCACATCAGCAACATGGCCAGGGCTGCGGTGGTGATGCGGAACATGACGACGCCTTTGACCGAGCGGGAACTCCGTACCATCAGACGTCTTGATTGTGGGCAAGGTTCAAACAGTCTCGACAGACACCTGACAGCGGCGCGGAATCGTTCTAGAAGAACGGCTTCGCTTGGGCTCTTTCAGCCTCGTTCGCGTCCTCGTTTTTCGTGATCATGCCAGCCACCTCGTCGAACAAACCTTATCGCGTCGGCCGCTCGAAAACCGGGCTCGGCCTCTTCGCAACCAAGCCGATCAAGAAGGGCGCCCGGATCATCCGTTATTACGGACCGATCCTGGACTCCCGGATTCCCGAGCACGACGACATCGAGAACAAATACCTGTTCGAGCTCAACGGCCGCTGGACCATCGACGGCTCGGTGCGCAAGAACCTCGCGCGCTACATCAACCATTCGTGCCGGCCCAACGCCGAATCCGACGTCCGGCCGCGCGAGCGCAAGGTCTTCATCCGCGCCATCAAGAACATCGAGCCGGGCGATGAGATCAACTACGACTACGGCACCGATTATTTCAAAGCCTACCTGAAGCCGATCGGCTGCAAGTGCGAATCTTGCGAGAAGAAGCGCAAGAAGCTGCGCGCCGAGGCCCGGGCCGAGCGCGCCAAGGTGAAGGCGCGCACGGAGCGCAAAGCGCAGAAGGCGGGTGCGAAGGCCGCCAAAAAGAAGAAGCTCAACGGCGTCGCTGTTGGCAAAGCCAACGGGCGCGCGCGGGCGTAGCCTGAGTTCGAGCTTCCGGCACAACTGTCATGCCCCGCGAAAGCGGGGCATCCAGTACGCCGCGGCCTCTCCGTATGCAACGACTGCCTCTGGAATACTGGGTCGCCCGATCAAGCCGGGCGACGACAGCGAGTGATGTGGCCTCACGCGGCCACCGCTCGCCCGCTCCTGCGCAATCCCACATATTGCAGTTCGGCAAACACGCCGGTCGCGATTGCCTGCGCCACGACCATGAGCTCGCCGGCAAGGTTCGGCGACACCGCGCCCGAGAGCAGCAGCGCGATGCTGCCGAGCGTCCAGGCTGCGTTGCCGACCACGACCAGCAGCACGAGCGGCTTTGCCACGGAGGCGCGTGAGGCCAGCCAGCCGACGAGTGCGGTGTAGGCGATCAGGAACAGGCCGGTCTCACGCAGCAGCGCGTCGGGCAGGTTGAACAGCGACGCGAACGCGCTGGCGCCGAAAGTGAAACCGAGAGCGGCGACGCCGCTGAAGATGGCGTCGGCAAGAAGTGCGCGGCGAAGGAAGGTGGATGCGTCGATCATCGTGGGTCTCCATGGTTAGGGTGGGCTCGAGGTGAAACTCAGTGCCATCCGCGCCACCAGGCGCGGAGCAGGCGGGCAAGGCGGAACGGGCAGAGGCTCCTGCCGACGCTGTGCTCGAAGGCTGTGACCTGCGCGACGACATAGTCGCCGGTCGAATGCACCAGCGGCTCCGGCATGTTGAGGCTGCGCGCCAGCATCCGGGTTGCGAGCGCCATGGCCCAGGGAACAAGGTGGTCTGTGATGGTCCGGTAGAGCAGCAGTGCGATCATGGTCGTCTCCTGGTGCGACCCAAGATGCGCCGACCCAAGGCCCAATTCGATTACCTCCGACGTAATGGAAGGGCCGAAATCTGCGTGCTAGGTTTTCGACCATGAACGCACATGCATCCACGGCACAGGCCGAACGCAGCCAGCCGGTCCATATCGGCGACCATTTGCGCGAATGGCGGCAGCGCCGCCGCATGAGCCAGCTCGATCTCGCCGGCGAGGCCGACATCTCGGCGCGGCATTTGAGCTTCGTCGAGACCGGCCGTGCCGCACCCTCGCGCGACATGGTGCTCAGACTCGCCGAGCGCCTCGACGTGCCGTTGCGCGAACGCAACGTGCTGCTGGTCGCCGCCGGCTATGCCCCCGCCTTTCCACAGCGCCCGCTGGAGGATCCCGCCTTGAAATCAGCCCGCCAGGCGATCGACCTCGTCCTCAGGGCGCATGAGCCCAATCCGGCGCTGGCCTATGACCGGCACTGGAATCTGGTTTCGGCCAACCGCATGCTGGCGCCGCTGCTCGCCGGCATTCCGCAGCGGCTGCTCGGTCAGCCCTTCAACGTGCTGAGGCTCGCCTTCCATCCCGAGGCGCTGGCGCCGCGCACGGTCAATCTCGCGGAATGGTGCGGACATCTGCTGGAGCGGCTGCACCGGCAATGCGAGGCGACCGCCGATCCCGAGCTGATCAAGCTGTACAACGACCTGAAGAGCTATCCGATCCCGGCGCGCGCGGCGCCGCTGTCGAGCGACAATGTCGCGATCCCTTTCAAGCTGCGACACGACGGGGAGATACTAAGTTTCTTCTCCACCACCATGGTGTTCGGTACGCCCGTCGATATCACGCTGTCGGAGCTGGCTCTGGAAACCTTCTTCCCGGCCGACGAGCGCACTGCCGAGCGGCTCCGACAAATGGCAGCAGCCATGAGCTAGCGGCCTTGCCTCGGAATGGGTTCGGCTTATCTTTGGGCCCAACCCGCAACGCCCGAAGGAGGCGCTCATGAGCACCCTAAAGCCGCTCCAGATCGACGTCGTTTCCGACGTGGTGTGCCCCTGGTGCTATATCGGCAAGCACCGGATCGAGAGCGCGCTGGCGCTGGTGCCCGATGTTCCGGTCAAGCTCAATTTCCGTCCCTTCTTCCTCAATCCGTGGGTGCCGTCCGAGGGCATCAGCCGGGAAGAGTATCTCACCAAGAAGTTCGGCTCGGTCGAGGCCTATAAGGGCATTGCCGGACGCGTCGTTGCGGCCGCGGGCGAAGAGGGGCTCGTCTATCGGCCCGAGCTTGTCGCGCGTCAGCCCAACACCACCGACTGCCACCGCCTGATCCTCTGGGCCGAGGCGATCGGCAAGGCGCCCGAGATGAAGCAGCGCCTGATGGAGCTCTACTTCCGCGACGGCGGCGACCTCACCGATTTGAACGTGCTTGTGCAGGCGGCTGCCGATGTCGGCCTCGATGCCGACGACGTGCGCAAGCGCCTTGTGACCGACGAGGACGTCGCGCGCGTATCGGCGGACGCGCAGGAAGCCGCCGAGAAAGGCATCTCCGGCGTGCCGACCTACGTGTTCGCGCAAAAATACGCCGTCTCCGGCGCGCAGGATCCCAACATGCTCGCGCGCGCCATCCGCGAGGTCTCGGCGGAGATCAACGCCCAGGCGGCGGAGTAGGAGTTATCCTATTTACGAAGCAGGCGAACTGCGCGGCGCGCCGCCGCGTAGGCGATGCCGTGCGCCGCGAGCGCTCCGTGAACGAGCGCCACGATCGGGTCGTTCCGCCGCAACGGTATCAGCACGTCGCCGACGGCGAAGCGCCCGCGCCATATCGGGTTGATCATGGGATGATCGGCGCTTGCGGTGGAATCCGCGCTGGCGATGGCGGGATCGGCGCAAAGGCGGCGGGTGAGCTCGAGCGTGAGCTGCACGCCGGGCGAATATCTGGCAAAGCGCTCGTCGATACCGAGCTTGAAGAAGAAAGCGCGATCCTGATGGTGCAGCACGATACCGGCGGCCACCGGCGTGGCGCCGGCGCGAAGGGTGATGATCTCGCATTGCGCGGTTTCTGCCAGCGCGGGAACGGCGCGGCGGATGAAGGTTGCATCGCCGGCATGCTGGACCAGTGCGGTGCCTCGCTTGCCTTTCCAGCCACTGGCTTCGAGCTGCAGGAATGTCTCGAGCGCCGGCCCGATCTCATCGGGGCTGCGCGCGACGTCGAACACGACGGCGCCGTGATCTTCGAGGCGATGGCGCTGGCGGCGTAGCTCCTTGAGTTTCTTGGTGCCGAGCGCGTCGCGTAGCAGCGTCTCACCGTCCTGCGTCGCGTCGAGACTGGCGCGGATGTAGGAGTCGAGGAGGCGCGGCTTCAGGCCGTCCCGATTCAGAACCTGGCTGAGGGCGGTCATTGCCGCCCCATCGAGCGCGACATCGTTCAGCACGAGCGCATGCGCTCCGGTCGCGCGGGCCTGCTGCAGCAGGCGCGTCGCCCCCTCGATCGGGGCATCGCGGTCAATCAGCGGGCTGCATAGCGTGCCGTAAGGATGCGCGCTCACCAGCGCGGGCAGGGGAATCTTCCATGCCCGCCAGAGCGAGATCACCGGCATCAGCCCGATCAGCCGCGATCCATCGCATGCGGGAAGCGCCGAGGCATCGGTGCGGTCGCGCGCGGTTGCGCTGACAGCGAGTTCCCAGCCCGGCAGGTAATATCCGTTCGGCTCGATCGCGCGCTGCGCGAGTGCGCGCCACTGGCCGGGTTCGATCGCCGTAAGCGGGACGCGCGCACGCGCCGCCGCGGCATGCTTTGCCGATGCCGGCTTGATCGCATCCTGGTGCGCGATGTCGACCACGTCCCGTCGTCCCCGTTCAGGAGGCCATGCTTAGCGCAAAGATTGGAAAATACCGTTGGGACGCCGCTTCAATTCGAGTGGTAATATTAACGTCTCGTTGAGCATCCGGCCGCGAGCCGCCGGATACCGCGGGAGACGGTGCCTAGCGGTCACCCGGTACGAAATGGTCGCGGGCGCTTGCACGTCCGCCCCCGGCGGTGTCGGTGATCCCGATGTCGATGTCGCGCGAGGTCTGCGGCAGCTGGGTCGGGCCGACCTGCACCGACAGCCGGACCTCGCGGGTCTGATCCTGCCCGACCTCGACGACGGGCTTGCCGTCAGCTCCGGTCCCGATGCCGGCGACGCGAATTGTCGCGCCCGGCAGGCCGGAGACCTCGAGCGCAAACGACCGCTGCGCGCCCTTGTTGAGGATGCGCACGGTGTAGTCGTTGCGAACGCCGCCATCGGCGAGCTGAACGAAGAGTGGATTGCGCTCGTGCAGCACGTTGACGTCCATCGTCGCGCGCGTGGCGAGCGCGTAGAGCATGATGCCGCCGACGATGGCAATGGCCGCGGTATAGATCAGGGTGCGCGCGCGGATGATGCGGTAAATCGGCGCCTTGCCCTCGCTCCGGCGTTGCATGTTGATGTCGGTATCATAGCCGATCAAGCCGGCGGGCCGGCCGATCTCCCGCATGACGGTGTCGCAGGCGTCGATGCACAGGCCGCATTGGATGCAGCCGAGCTGGATGCCGTGCCGGATGTCGACGCCGGTCGGGCAGACATTGATGCACTGCTGGCAGTCGATGCAGTCGCCCGCGATGTCGCCCTGGGTGCGGGCGACGTGCGCCTTCTTCACCGACATGCGTGGCTCGCCGCGGTCGCGGCGATACGTGACGTTGAGTGCCCATTCGTCGGTCAGCGCCGCCTGGATGCGCGGCCAGGGACACATGTAGATGCACATCTGCTCGCGGGCGTGGCCTGCAAAGACGTAGGTCGTTGCGGTCAGGATGCCGATCCAGAGATAGGCGATGAAGGGGGCCTGGAAAGTGGCGAGCTCCTTCACCAGCGTCGGCGCGTCAGCGAAATAGAGCACCCAGGCGCCGCCGGTCCACCAGGCGATCATGATCCAGAGGAAGTGCTTGGTTGCGACCTTTCGGATGTGACCAAAGGTCCAGTAGCGCTTGTCGCCCAGCATGCGCTCGCGCCGGTCGCCCTCGACCCAGCGTTCCACTGCATAGAACAAATCGGTCCATAACGTCTGTGGGCACATGTAGCCGCACCAGATACGACCGGCCACCGCGTTCATCAGGAACAGCGCCATAGCGGCAATGATGAGCAGGCCCGTGAAGTAATAGACTTCCTGCGGCCACAGTTCGATGAAGAAGAAATAGAAGCGACGATGCGGCAAGTCGACCAGGACAGCCTGGTTCGGCAGGCCGGGTCCGCGGTCCCAGCGAATGAAGGGCAGCAGATAGTAGGTCCCGAGCGTGACGCAGAGGATCGCCCATTTGATGCGGCGGAACGGCCCTCGGACCGATTGCGGATAGACCTTCTTCCGCTTCTCGTAAAGCGGGCCCTCGATGATGGTATCGTCGGTCATCCTGCGTTCCTCGCGTCTAGCGCGGGCGAGCGCCTATCCGGGAGTGCAGAAGAGGCGGTACAGCGTCTCCAGCAACGAGCGGACTTCCTGGCTCGCGATGCTGTAGTATACCGTCTGACCATCCCTTCTGGGTTTGACCAGGCTCAATGCGCGCATCTTGCCGAGATGCTGAGATAGTGCGGCCGACGACAGGCCTGCGATGTCGGCGAGCTCGCCGACCGACTTCTCGCCGTCCAGCATGTTGCAGAGGACCAGCAGCCGCTTCGGATTGCCCATGGCCGTGAGGAGGCGGGAAGCCTCCTCGGCCTTCTCCTCAAGCGCGACCAACTCTTGATTGCGGACCTTGCGTTTCATGGCCGACATGTAAATTAGTATATTCGAAAATACGAAAGCGCTAAAGTAATGGTATCCGGTGCCCGCGCCGGGCGTGCTCTCGATCCGGAGGTCGCATGGTCTCGACATCATTTACGCCAATCGCCTCCCTTGTTGGCGGTGCGCTGATCGGCTTGTCTGCCGTTCTGCTGATGTGGGCGACGGGGCGGATCGCCGGCGTCAGCGGCATCGCAGCGCGACTGTTTCCCCCTTACGAGGACCGCCAATTTCCTGGCCGGCTTGCCTTCGTCGCGGGCCTCGTCGCCGCGCCCGTGCTGGTGCTGCTCGTCACCGGAAGCCTGCCGGCGCAGACGATCGAGGCGCAGCCGGTCGTTTTGATTGTCGGCGGCTTGCTCACGGGTTTCGGTTCGGTCTGGGGCAGTGGCTGCACCTCCGGCCACGGCGTCTGCGGCCTGTCGCGGCTCTCGGCGCGCTCGCTGGTCGCGACCATGACCTTCATGGCGACCGGCATGGCGACGGTCCTCGTGATGCGGCACGGGACCTGATGGCGATGGCTATACCGGTTCAATTCTTGATCGGCGTGATCTTCGGCCTCGGCCTGATCGTCTCGGGCATGGCGAATCCGGCGAAGGTCCTGAACTTCCTCGACGTCGGCGGCATTCCTGCGGGGACGTGGGATGCGAGCCTTGCCTTCGTGATGGCCGGCGCGGTGGCCGTGACTTTCACCGGCCTCAAACGGGTCCTGAAGCTCGCGCGTCCCTACTTCGCCGAACGATTTTATCTTCCAACGCGAAGCGACATCGACCCCAGGATCACCGCAGGCCCCGCGATCTTCGGGGTGGGTTGGGGACTGGCGGGCTTCTGTCCGGGGCCGGCGCTGACCGCGCTTGGATTTGGCTCCGTGTCCGCCGTCATCTTCGTCGCTGCAATGAGTGCCGGCATGGTGCTCGCCCGTTTCATCGCTCACCTGCCGTCGTTGACGCGCTTCATCACGCCGGCCGACCCGTTCGACACCTAAGAGTAAACGCAGAGAGTAAGTCATGGACAAGAATTACCCCGAGATCACCCGCCAAATCTCCGCCAACCTGCGCAAGCTGCGCAGTGACATTCCGGACACCATGAAAGGATTTGCCGCGCTTGCCCAGGCCGCCACGCGCGACGGCGCGCTGGACAAGAAGACCAAGGAAATGATTGCGCTCGCGCTCGGCGTTGCCGCGCATTGCGACGGCTGTATCGGCTTCCATACCGAAGCCCTGGTCAAGCTAGGTGCAACGCGCGAGGAGGTCGAGGAAACGCTCGGCATGGCCGTCTATATGGGTGGTGGGCCATCGCTGATGTATGCCGCGGATGCGATCGCGGCCTACGAGCAGTTCCAGCAGCAGACGCTTGCCGCCTGACGTCTGCGATGCGAATTGCAGAGGCGGGACCGGGCGAGTTGTCTCGTCGGGTCCCGCCTGTCGTGGCTTCATCGATTACCAGCGGTCGCCGCCGACACCGACGCCCACACTGACGCCGGGCGCGCGGATGCCGACGCCGCCGCGCGGACCGTCGTCCCAGTCGCGATAGGTGCGGCGCTCATAGTAGCGGTCGCGCGGCATGGTCGCGTAGGAGTCGCGCACGATCACGCGCGAGCCGCCGCGGGTGCGATAGCAATTGCCGGAATCATCGCAGACCAGTCGCACTTGCTGGACGAGATCGGGGCTGGTGTATTCGCTGCTCGTGTAAACGTCGGCGGCCTTCGCGCCGCTCACCGCTGCCAAGGCTCCGACACCAGTCAGCAACGCAATCGTGAATGTCCTCATCATGTCCTCCTCGAAACTGCCCTCGGCGGTAACAAGAAGGGGAGGCCGTGATCGTTCCGGCAAAATTACAGGTTTTTCCCGGAACCGGATCGGATGTCGGCTTGATCCGTTCCCTAGATCGGCTCGTAGCTTTCCGACCCGCAGATGTCGTCCGCTTCGGCGCGGCGGCGATCGACCACCTTTCCGCTTGATATGGTCACGATGTAGGTCTGTGGCCCGAGCGGCGAGCCGGTCGCCGAGGTGAGGTGGGCTCGGACGCAAGCTGTCCAACCCGATCCCCGCACCTCTCGATGGGGTGTGGCGACATGCACCTCGCGCGGATAGGACGTGCTGAGGAAGACGAATTCGATCTGCTCGCGCACGACGCGTTTGACGTCGGGGGGCGATTCGGGCGGAGGCTGCTCGGCCTCCTTCATGCGCATGAACTCGGGCACCGGTGCGCGGCTGTCCGCAAAGCCGCAGGCCCCGAGCGCGAGCGCGCTGGCGATCAGCGCGGCATGAGCAATAATCCGTAACATCCGTGAAGGTCCCCTGCGGGCCAAAACATAGGCACGAATGCGATCCGACGAAGACCCGGCCGATCAAGATTTGCTGAAGCCGGGATTTCCTGAAGTCAGGATTTGCTCAAGCTCCGGAGCCCGCAGCATTGGCTATTCGATAATTGCCGGCTAGTTTGTACCCTAGACGAGGGGGATTGCGCCCATGAGGATTTTGATCATAGCGGCCGCCGTGCTGGCGCTGGCGGTTGCCTCCGCGCAGGCGCAGATGGGAGGCGGCAGGCGTCAGCCTAACGAGGGCGGCCAGAAGGCGGACAACAAGCCCAAGGTCGACGAGAAGGCCTACAAGGCCGCACTCGAGCGCATTCCCGAGTCCAAGGAGAAGTACGATCCGTGGAGCGGGGCGCGGCCGCCTGAACCTGCCAAGAAGCCGAAATAGGTGAGGCGGGCGTTGGCGAGCCGCCCGTGCTATTCGGCCGCTCTCGTCACGCTCCTCTTGTTTTCGTCGTGGCCAGGCATCGCTTGGGAGAGCTGGGGTGGCGATCCCGGTGGCTCGCGCTTCTCGCCATTGCGAGAGATCACGCCCGGCAATGTCGGCAACCTGGTGCGGGCCTTCGAATTCCACACGGGCGATCTCGCGGCGCGGCCGCCCGGGGTGATGCGGCGAACCAAATTCCAAGCGACGCCGCTGTTCGTCGAGGACAGCCTGGTCTTCTGCTCGCCCTTCAACGAGGTGATCGCGCTCGATCCCGGCACGGGCGCGCAGAAATGGCGCTACGATCCCAAGATCGCGATCAACCAGCGTCCCGCCAATCGTTACGTCTGCCGCGGCGTCACTTACTGGATCGACGACGAGGCGCCTGTAGATGCCGCATGTCGATCGCGCATCTTCATGGGCACCAACGATGTTCGTCTGATCGCGCTCGATGCGAAGACGGGAATCCCCTGTGGCGGATTCGGCAGGGGTGGTGAGGTCAGGCCCGATATCGGCGTGAAGCTGGAATGGCCCGGCGAATTCCAGATCACCTCGCCGCCGGCGGTCGGGCGCGGGGTCGTCGTGGTCGGCTCCGCGATCGGCGACAACCGCCGCGTCGACGCGCCGAGCGGTATGGTGCGCGCGTTCGATGCGCGCAGCGGTCAGCCGCGCTGGACCTTCGAGCCGCTCAAGCGCGACGGCATCGAAGCCGGTCACGCCAATGTCTGGGCGCCGATGTCGGTCGACGCGGCGCGCGGACTGGTATTCCTGCCGACGTCCTCGCCGTCGCCGGATTTTTGGGGCGGCAAGCGGCCGGGCAACAACGAGCATGCCAATTCGGTGGTCGCGCTGCGCATCGAGACCGGCGAGCTCGTATGGGGATTCCAGACCGTGCATCACGACGTCTGGGATTACGATCTGCCGGCGCAGCCGACACTCACGCGCATCGACACCGACGAAGGTCAGCGCGACGTCGTGATCCAGCCGACCAAGCAGGGCTTTGTCTTCGTGCTCGATCGCGACACCGGCAAGCCGGTATGGCCGGTCGAGGAGCGCAGCGTCCCGCAGGGGGCCGCGGAAGGCGAACGGCTGTCGCCCACGCAGCCATTCCCAACGCATGTGCCACCGCTGATGTCGCAAAAAATCTCGACTGAGGATGCGCTCTCGCTCGTTCCTGGCCTGCGCCGCTCAGCTTGCGAGAAGCAGTTCGCGGAGGCACGCAACGAGGGCCTGTACACGCCACCCTCAACGCAAGGCACGCTGGAGTTCCCTTTCACCGGCGGCGGCGTCAACTGGGGCAGCGCAACCTTCGATCCCCTCAACCAGGTCCTCTATGCCAATACCAGCCGGGCCGTTCATCTCATCAAGCTGATTCCGCGGGCGGAGGCGACCGGATTCGATCCTCCGCCCGGTCATGATTTCGGCCAGCAGAATGGTGCGCCGTTTGCGATGTCGCGTGCGGTCGTAATGTCGCCGCTCGGGTTTCTTTGCAACAAGCCGCCCTGGGGCGAGATGGTCGCGGTCGATCTGAAGGCCGGCAAGATCCTCTGGCGTTCGACGGTCGGCACCACCGAGGATCTCGCCCCGCTCGGCGTGCCGCTGCCGTGGGGTGCGCCGCTCGTCAACGGGCTCGCGGTCACGGCAGGCGGGCTCGTCTTCACCGGAGCGATGGACGCCTATTTGCGCGCCTTCGATGCGCGCAGCGGCAGGGAGCTGTGGCAGGGTCGGCTGCCCGTGCCCGGCGTCGCCAATCCCATGACCTATCTCTGGAAGGGCGAGCAGTATGTCGCGATCGGCGCCGGTGGCCACTCCGAGGCAGGCACCTCGATCGGCGACAGCGTCGTTGCGTTTCGCCTGGCACGGCCGGGCGAGGGGCCGTCGCTGTGGTCGCGTACCATCGATCGCCCCGGTGGACGATTTTTTGCGGCATCATCGGTGATCGCGCTCGCGATTGTCGCGCTCGTTGTCGCAAGCCTGCGCTCGCGGCGCCGGCGACGTAGCGCGCGAACATGACGCGGCATCGCGCGCGCGATGCGAACGATCATTCACATCATGTGCACTACTGTACGAAAGCGAGGCCGATGCGCCTTTCGTGGCGCCAGACGGGGCGGCATTTGCGCACGAAATTGTCGCGCGCGATCGCGAGTGTGAACGATTGCGGCAATGTGACGAGGGCATCGAGGTCGATTGCGGCGCCGTCCGCCGACATATTTCGCACCGTGCACGTGATGCCGCTGTTTTCAAAGGTGATCTTTCCACCCTTGAAAACACGGTAACGCTGCGCTGCACGCTTCTCGATCATCCGCGTTAATCCATAATGATCTTTGTGAAGTAGTGCATAGAAATTACGTTGAACTAAACTCAATACTGGCGCTACTTGCACAGCGCTTCAGATTTCGTTTACGACGTCGAAGCGGAAGTCACTCCGCGGATTTTCCCCCAAGCCGTTCCTTTGTGGCGCTACGCGCCGATGGAGATATTGATGAAGACCACGCTTTCGCTTCTGTTCGCCGCAGCGCTCTCGCTCTCGTCCATGCCCGCCCACGCCGCAAAGCTCGATCTCGCGACCATGAGCTGCAAGCAGTTCCTGGAGAGCGGCGACGATACCATCAAGATGGTGCTGACCTGGATGGACGGCTGGTACAAGGGCGATGAAGAGAACGCGATCATCGACACCGACGTGTTCGTCGAGAACGCCAAGCAGTTCGGCAGCTATTGCGGAAAAAATCCGAACGTCAGCATCGTCACCGCGGCTGACGAAGTGCTCGGCAAGTAGCTTCTGCCGTGACGGCGCGACGCGCGATCGCGCTTCCTGTCTCGACATGACGCCATCGAGAGCCGCAGTGCGCTGTGCGCTCACGCGGCTTTCTTCTTTGATGCTCACCCCGGCAGCATCGCGAACGCGCTCGACACCATCGCCACCGGCTTGTTGTCGGTGGCCGAGAGCAGCGTGACCCGGCCAAAGCTCATGGTGCGCCCGAGTCGCACCACGCGGGCGTCGGCCAGCACGTCCGACGAGGAGACCGCGCGCATGAAATGCGTGGTCTGGTCGACGGTGGTCATCGGACGATAGCCGCGGTTGGCGGCGAGGTTTGCGATCACCATCGCGGTGTCGGCGAGTGCCATCAGCGCCTGGCCGCAGACCACGCCGCCGTTGCGGCACAGCCGTTCCGAGAACGGCATGCGCAGGAGCGCTGCCGGCTGCCAGTCCGGCACGTCCGGCGGCGGCAGGTGCTCGATGCGCTCGACCGACAGATTGAGATCCTGGATCCAGGGGGCAAAGACTTCGCCGAGGATGCGTCGGGCCTCAGAGATGCCGAACTCGGCTTCTGGCTGCGATGGCATTGCTGTCGTTCCCTCCGTATTGTCGCATGTTCGGCATTCCGAGCGGACCGGCGCGGCAAAGTCACCCGGTCTGCTACGGGCCCGTCGGCTTGAAAATGCCTGACTTCGCCCGGTATGATGCCACGGAGTGGGTATGGGTGGGTGATGTTGCGTCGGTATGTCCTCGTGTTTTGTCTGGCCGGGCTCGGCCTGCTGCTGAACGGGTGCACCAAGTGCGGCCCGATCTGGGACGACTGGCTCCACGCGCCGAAATCGTGCAGATCGGACCGGCTCTAGCGGGCCGAGCGGCCCCTGCGGTTGTGACAGGGGTGACAAGGCACGGGCGACCCGCGCCGCCATGGATGATCAAGGAGTACATGATGAAGCTTTTCCGTATGGCCGCGGTGCTGGCTGTTCTGGCGGGACCGACCGTGCTGGCGGGACCGGCCTATGCGCAAATGCCCAATCTCAATTTGCTGCAGGAGGGGCCTGGCAAGACCCCCGAGGAGAAGGCCGCGGAAGCCGAGCGTGACAGGGCCTACAAGGAGACGCTGAAGAAGATTCCGGATTCCAAGGCCTCCAACGATCCCTGGGGCGGCATGCGCTCCGACCCGCCGAAGCAGGCGGCGGCGCCAAAGGCGTCGGCCGCGACCGGTGCGCCGAAGAAGAAATCCGGCACGACCGCCAATTGACCGTCTGCCCGATCGGAGGCGGTTGATGCCTCGGCCGGGACTCCTCTTTGATCGGCCTGCTTCCTACATTGCGCGGGAGCGTATTGCGTCGAGGAGAGCAGAACATGGCCGATCGTCCGCGGGATCTCGCCGAGCGGATGGCGCGCCGGCGCAAGATGGGCGGCAAGCCCGGCACGAGGGCCGGCGACGGCTATCTGCGCGAGACCTTCACGCTGCCGCGCGCGGCGGCGCGGGAGAGGGCGCAGGCTTTCTTCGCCCGCTACCCCAAGGCCGGCTATATGAGCGCGGTCGAGACCTGGCGCGAGCTGCCCGGCGGCGACATCGAATTCACGATGCGGCGGCTGCCCAGCGCGGATTAGGCCTGGCCCCTATTCGAACGTTTCGGATGTGATGCGGATCCGGAACACGGGCTCCTTGGCCTCGTCCAGCAGCTCCATGTTCCATTCGGAATTTTCCTGGAGCTTGCGGGCGATGCCGGCGGCCATGTCGGCGCAGACGCTGGTCATCTCCTTCCAGGCCAAATCGCGATCGGCAAATTCCGACGCCTGGTCGGCACAGCCGGAATAGCTGCCGTTCCGGATTCGAAAAAAGTAGAGCGGCATGGTTCGTACCGATCGCGCCTGATGGCTCCGTCCCCACGGCCATAATCGCGGCAGTCCAATCCCAAACCATCGGCAGATCAATTCCGGGCGGCTACGGAATAGCCCCGTGGGCGCGGCGAGCGCCCTGCAAGCCATGCCGCCGACGATCTCGGTGCGGCCGTTCAGGCGGTTTTGCGCCCGATCGCCTTCAGCTCCCGATCGATCCTCAGCTGCACCCGCCGGATCGCCAAGAGATCGATCTTGGTCTCGGTCCTGCCGGTCTTGATCTGCTCGCCGATTCGGAACTGCCACCGCCAGATCCCGGGAATTGCCGTCTTGGCGACGGTGAACTCGATGCCCCTGTGATTCATGGCCATCTCCCACGATTCACTTCCATCTCTGAGAACATGCTGGGGGCATAATATTCCAGCGAAAACCAAATCTGTCGGTAAGTCCCGGATAGCCCACGGCTATCTCGCAAACACACGCGCTGCCGCCCAGCGGCGGCGCGAGACCCCTCCCGTGGTTCTCCGGCCAAGAACAGAGTTCCTGGGATGGGTAAGGGCGCCTTCCGGAACGCGGCGGCATGTGGCTTGCTTGGCCCGATGACGGTCAGCAACATGGGCGCGTCATGCTGGGCATTCCCCGCCGCTATTCTCATTTCGTGTTCGGAATCATCCAGTCCGGACTGACCTCGCTGGTCGCCGCGGGCATCGCCAGCCTTCCTGTAGGGAATGCGCTGGACTTCCTCGCGCACTGGATGGTGTCGTGGCTGATCGCATGGGCGGCGATGCTGCCGATCGTGCTGCTCGCGGCGCCGGCGATCCGCGCCTTCTCGCTGCGCCTGACGCGGGAGGAGGGCGGTTCGCAAACCGGCCGGCCGGCATGAAAGGCGGCATGAAAAAACCCCGCTTGGAGAACCAAGCGGGGAGAAGGTTATTGGAGGCTGAGGTGCTGGGCTGCAACACCATAGCCGGGCGACCCTAGCCGGCTCAGCTTACGACAGCCTGACAAGGCCCGACGGTGGCAGCGAAAGCCAGAGCTTGGGGGCCGCACACTGGCCCCGCACCGGTCCCAATTTCGACATCCGTTCGCACAACTCAGGACACAACCGCAGGCGAGATTTCGCAATGACGGTGCTGCCATGGGGGAAACGTGGCGTGCCGGCAACGGGGTGGCATCATGGACAACGTAGAGCGGTCATTCGCCGCCGCGACGGCGGCTGGCTTCGTCGTGCTGGTGATCGGGATCGGGTTGCTGGTTCTGCTGTAGGCGGTGTTGGCTGCGGGAGACGGCTCCGGGGTGGAAAGGCCCATGCGCGCCTTTCAAAAACACGAAAACAACCCCATGCACAGTAGCCCGCCTACAAATTCCCTCGTTCAATCAATGGCTTACTGGTAGTATTTGGATACCATATCGGCTCGGACTCGCCTCCATGGCGATCCGAATCTCGATTCCTGTGCCGATTCCCTGAGATCAACGGGCGGCCGCTCCGGCACTGTCGCCAGCGCGTTGCCGCTGGCGAACATCGCCACGCCTGACGCGTCGGCCGGCTGGCCTCGGCTCCTACGCCCTCGTCCCGACGGCCTTAGTGAACCTTGATCGCGTCCAGCGGCAAATGGAGTTCGGCGGCACGCTCGTCGCGGTCCTTCTTGCGGAACTCGTTTTCCTTGCGCTCGAACTTGCTCATCTCCTCCCGCGCCGCCTCCAGCAGCGGAATGCGCCGGATCGTATCGTGATACGTGTTGTCCGTCATGACTGAGGTCCCCAGAGTTACGGTCCCATCCCAGAGAAGGCCGCAGACCGCGAAAAGGTTCGGTGCCGCAGGATTACGGAATTCTGACGGCGCGCAGCTCATCCGTCTTTGATGCACGTCACTTAACGCGCAAATCCGCAAAAGAACATATTGCGAACCTAGAACAAATAGGGTACATTGATTTTATCGCCGCGCCGCCTCGCCAGCCGTTTGTCCCTCTAGCGAATCCTCGCCATAAGGAGCACGACCCAATGTCCACCACTGCCCTGCGTATCGTCGAAGGATCTTCCATGGACAAGAGTAAAGCTCTGGCCGCCGCGCTCTCCCAGATCGAGCGGCAGTTCGGCAAGGGCTCGGTGATGAAGCTCGGCAAGAACGACCGTTCGATGGATGTCGAGGCGGTGTCCTCGGGTTCGCTCGGGCTCGATATCGCGCTCGGGATCGGCGGTCTGCCGAAGGGGCGCGTCGTGGAGATTTACGGGCCGGAATCCTCGGGCAAAACCACGCTGGCGCTGCACACGGTTGCGGAAGGGCAGAAGAAGGGCGGCATCTGCGCCTTCATCGACGCCGAGCACGCGCTCGACCCGGTCTATGCGCGCAAGTTGGGCGTCAACATCGACGAGCTCCTGATCTCGCAGCCGGACACCGGCGAGCAGGCGCTGGAAATCTGCGACACGCTGGTGCGCTCCGGCGCGGTCGACGTGCTGGTGATCGATTCGGTCGCGGCGCTGGTGCCGAAGGCCGAGCTCGAGGGTGAGATGGGCGATGCGCTGCCGGGTCTGCAAGCCCGCCTGATGAGCCAGGCGCTGCGCAAGCTGACGGCGTCCATCAACAAGTCCAATACCATGGTGATCTTCATCAACCAGATCCGCATGAAGATCGGTGTGATGTACGGCTCGCCGGAAACCACCACCGGCGGCAACGCGCTGAAATTCTATGCCTCCGTCCGCCTCGATATCCGCCGCATCGGCGCGATCAAGGAACGCGACGAAGTGGTCGGCAACACCACGCGCGTCAAGGTCGTCAAGAACAAGCTGGCGCCGCCCTTCAAGCAGGTCGAGTTCGACATCATGTACGGCGAGGGCGTCTCCAAGATGGGCGAGATCCTCGATCTCGGCGTCAAGGCCGGCATCGTCGAGAAGTCCGGCGCCTGGTTCTCCTATGACAGCCAGCGTCTTGGCCAGGGCCGCGAGAATTCGAAAGCGTTCCTGAAGGCCAACCCCGACATCACCGCCAAGATCGAGACCTCGATCCGCCAGAACTCCGGCCTGATCGCCGAGCAGATTCTCGCCGGCAGCCCCGAGCGTGACGCCGACGGCGAGGAGCCGGGCGAGGAGTAAGCCTCAACGGGTAGAGTTTTTCGCGAGGAGCGGGCGCTGAGGACGTTGAGTTGCCGACGTCTTCGGCGCCTGTTTCGTTTAGGATCGGTCGTGCTCGGGGGGCGCGATGAAGCGGTTGATTCTGACCAGTTCGTCCGGAGGCCAGCTCGCACGATCCGGGTTGGCGGAGCTTGTCATCTCGTCCTCGTTTCACCTTGAGTGGGGACCGCTGCCCTCGCCCGAGAAGCTCGCAGCCTTTTTCGCGGCGCGTTCGGCGAATCTCGGGCCAGGTGATCATTGGTCTGACTGGGGCATCCGGTGGCCCAAGGGCATCAAGGACCGCAAAGACTTGTCCCTTGCGGACTTCTGCGAGCAATATGACGTGGTTGAACTTTGGTTCGACCCAGCTCCCCGGGATCAATTGCAGCTCGTCTGCCTGCTGGACCACCTCAGCTCCTGCTCCTCGCTGTTGCCAAAGCTTAAACTTCGACTTGTGGCATCCGAGCTGACGACGGAACGCGGTGAAGATCTCGCTGCGTCCGAGCCGCACATTCATGTCGTGCCTGTTAGGGCCCAGGAGTTCGAGACTGCCCGGTTGGCGTGGTCGGCCTACCGCGCGACGACCCCTGAGGCCTGCGTCGATCTCCTTCACCAGGATCTCAGTGCATTGCTGATGCTGCGCCCGGCCTTGCTCGATCTCCTAGCAGAACTCCCGTCGCCTTCGACGGGACTCGGTGCGACGGAGATGCGGTTCTTGGAGATGCTTGCCAGAGGGTTTGCGAACACGGGTGCGTTGTTTCACCTGCGCTCGCATCGGCGCACGTTCGTGTTTGGAGAGACTGAGTTGGGTCGGTTGCTCGACGGGCTCGCGCTCGGCCCCAGGCCCGCAGTGGCCGGATTGGACGACGAACTGCGGACAATCGATCGCGAGAACCACAGGGATCGCCACGCCGCATATCTACGCAGCCGACTGTCACTGACTGAGTTCGGGGAGGCTGTCGTGGCCCATCAGGAAGATTTCAGTCGCCACAACCCGATCGACCGCTGGTGGGGTGGCACGCACCTGACCAACGACCGGCTGTGGCGTTGCAGCCATGTTTTGACGAAGCCATCGTGAAGTCATGGGCATGACGCACCTTGTTTCGACGACAGATTTGGCCGTTGCCGACGCCACGCAGCGCGCCGGACTCCTTTGAGAGGTGATCGTGTCACATCTGATTCTGACCACGAACCATCTTGCGGCAGCACGCTTCGGCATCCAGGGTGCAGGGTCCGTAGGGGTGGGCAAAGGCGCGCAAGTGCTTGCCCACCATATTTCAACTCAGACGAAGGAGGTGGGCACGCTTCCGCCTTCGCTCTTCGAGCTACGGCGGACGAGTCGCTTTGCCCACCCTACAAAACCTCCGTCGGGTCCTACTCCGCGGCTTCCGCGTAATCGCTCACCGGCGGGCACGAGCACACCAGATTGCGGTCGCCATAGACGTTGTCGACGCGCCCGACCGGGGACCAATATTTGTCCGTGCGCGAGGTGCCCGCGGGGAAGCAGCCCTCGACGCGGGTGTAGGCGCGCTTCCAATCGTCGTCCGCGATGTCATGCACCGTGTGCGGGGCGTGGCGCAAGGGCGAGGCCTCGATCTTGAAGCGACCGGTCTCGACCTCGGCGATTTCCTTGCGGATCGCGATCATGGCGTCGCAGAAGCGATCGAGCTCCGCCTTGGATTCCGACTCGGTCGGCTCGATCATCAGCGTGCCCGGCACCGGGAAGCTCATGGTGGGCGCATGGAAGCCGTAATCGATCAGGCGCTTTGCGATGTCGTCGACGGTGACGCCGGACGTCGTCTTCAGCCCGCGGGGGTCGACGATGCACTCATGCGCGACGCGGCCCTTTTCGTTCTTGTAGAGCACCGGGAAGTGCGCATCGAGCCTTGCTGCGACGTAGTTGGCGTTGAGGATCGCGATCTCGGTGGCGCGCTTGAGGCCTTCGCCGCCCATCATCAGGATGTAGATGTAGGAGATGGTCAGGATCGAGGCTGAGCCGAACGGCGCGGCCGAGACCGGGCCGACTGGCGCGTCTGCATTCGTTCCGGGATGACCGGGCAGGAACGGTGCGAGGTGCGCCTTGACGCCGATCGGGCCCATGCCCGGGCCGCCGCCGCCATGCGGGATGCAGAAGGTCTTGTGCAGGTTGAGATGGCTGACGTCGGCGCCGTAATCGCCGGGCCTGCTAAGGCCGACCTGCGCGTTGAGGTTGGCGCCGTCGAGATAGACCTGTCCGCCATGGCCATGCACGATGTCGCAGATCTCGCGGATGTGCTCCTCGAACACGCCATGGGTCGAGGGATAGGTGATCATGACCGCGGCGAGGTCGTTCGAATGCTTCTCGGCCTTGGCGCGGAGGTCGTTGACATCGACGTCGCCATTTTTCTCGCAGGCAACAACCACCACGTCCATGCCAACCATCGCGGCGGAAGCCGGGTTGGTGCCGTGGGCGGAGGAAGGGATCAGGCAGATCTTGCGATGCGTCTCGCCACGCGCCGCGTGATAACCGCGGATGGCCAGAAGCCCGGCATATTCTCCTTGCGCGCCGGAATTCGGCTGCAGCGAGATCGCGTCATAGCCGGTGATATCGCACAGCCATTTCTCCAGGCGCGCGAACAACGCGTGATAGCCACGTGCCTGCTCGCGCGGGGCGAAAGGATGCAACGAGCCAAACTCGGGCCAGGTCAGCGGCATCATCTCGGTGGTCGCGTTCAGCTTCATGGTGCACGAGCCGAGCGGGATCATCGCGCGGTCGAGCGCGAGGTCGCGGTCGCTGAGCCTGCGCATGTAGCGCAGCATCTCGGTCTCCGAGCGATGCGCATGGAACACCGGATGGGTGAGGAAGGAGGTCGCGCGCTTCAGCGCCTCCGGCAGCGCCTCGCGCGTGGTCGCGTCGATCTCGGCGTAGGCAAGCTGGCCGCCGAAGGCGCGCCAGACCGCTTCCACCGCCGCGGGCGTGGTGGTCTCGTCGAGCGCGATGCGCAAGCTGTCGTCACCAACGCCGAGATTGATCTTCTCGGCGGCCGCGCGCGCGACGATCTCGGCACGCTTCGCGCCTGTAACCACGCTGAGCGTGTCGAAGAAGTTTTCGCTCCTCAGCGTAAAGCCGAGCCTGCGCAGGCCGGCGGCCAGCACCGCCGTGCGGCGATGCACATTGCGCGCGATCTGCGTCAAGCCTTCGGGACCGTGATAGACCGCATACATCGAGGCGATCACGGCGAGCAGCACCTGCGCGGTGCAGATGTTGGAGGTCGCCTTCTCGCGGCGGATGTGCTGCTCGCGGGTCTGCAGTGCGAGACGGTAGGCCGGCATCCCGCGCGAATCCACGGAGAGGCCGACGATGCGGCCGGGCAGCGAACGCTTCAGCGCATCGCGCACCGCCATATAGGCCGCGTGCGGGCCGCCATACCCCATCGGCACGCCGAAGCGCTGGGCAGAGCCGATGGCGATGTCGGCGCCGAGCTCGCCGGGCGAGGCGAGCAGGGTCAGCGCCAGCAGATCGGCGGCGATGACCGCGAGCGCGCCCTTGGCCTTCAGGCTGGCGATCGCGGGCCTGAGGTCGCGCACCGCGCCTGAGGAGCCCGGGTATTGAAGCAGCGCACCAAGCACGTCGGTCTTGTCGAGATCGGTAAGGGGATCGCCGACGACCAGGGTCCAGCCCAGGGGCTCCGCGCGGGTGCGCATCACGGCGAGCGTCTGCGGATGCACGTCCTTGTCGACGAAGAAGGCCTTTGCTTCGACCCGCGAGTGCCGCTCCGCGAGCGCCATTGCTTCGGCGGCCGCGGTTGCCTCGTCGAGCAGCGAGGCGTTGGCGACGTCGAGCCCGGTGAGATCGCAGATCATGGTCTGGAAGTTGAGCAGCGCCTCCAGCCGGCCCTGGCTGATCTCGGGCTGGTAGGGCGTGTAGGCCGTGTACCAGGCCGGGTTCTCCAGAATGTTGCGCTGGATCACCGCCGGCAGGATCGTGCCGGAATAGCCCTGGCCGATCAGCGAGGTGAAGACCTGGTTCTGGGCGGCGAGCTCGCCCATATGCGCGATCGCCTCGGTTTCGCTGAGCGGCTTGCCGAGATCGAGTGGGGCAGCCTGCCGGATCGAGGCCGGCAGCGTCTGCGCCATCAGCGCGTCGACGCTGTTCGCGCCGACCGCCTCGAGCATCGCGGTGACGTCGCGGGCGGAAGGGCCGATGTGGCGGCGAACGAAGCCGGTGGTGTCGCCGTTGGATTTGCGGTGCGCGGTCATCATGGGTCCTCGCTTTAGATGTTCTTGTCGTGCCCCGCGAAGGCGGGGCACCCAGTAAACGCAGCCGCTTCGGCTAGGGCCGAGAAGCCGCGGCGTACTGGATCACCCGCCTTCGCGGGTGATGACACCGAATATGAGGTTAGAGTTCGCATCATCTCACGCCGTGTGGGCCTTGTACGCCGCTTCGTCCATGAGACCGCCGAGCTCGCTCTTGTCGGCCATCTTGATCTTGAAGAACCAGGCCTTGCCTTGCGCGTCAGAGTTTAC
This sequence comes from Bradyrhizobium sp. Ken01, assembly GCF_055807355.1. Taxonomy (NCBI): domain Bacteria; kingdom Pseudomonadati; phylum Pseudomonadota; class Alphaproteobacteria; order Hyphomicrobiales; family Nitrobacteraceae; genus Bradyrhizobium; species Bradyrhizobium sp. Ken01. Next base: position 41,609 of record NZ_JBVVPC010000029.1, on the reverse strand, counting down.
CAGCGCCGGCTCGCTCGCAAGCTCGGGGTTGGTCTCGAGCACCTCACCGCTAACAGGCGCGTAGACGTCCGATGCGGCCTTCACCGATTCGACGACGGCGGCGGGTTCGGCCTTCTTCAGCGTGCGGCCGAGCTTGGGCAATTCGACGAACACGACGTCGCCGAGCTGCGACTGCGCGTAGTCGGTGATCCCGACGGTGGCGACATCGCCGTCGATCGCGAGCCATTCGTGGTCGGAGGTGTAGAGCGTCGTGGTCATTTTCTCAGTCCTCAGCGTTTGTAGGTGTTTTTCACGAAGGGCATGGCGGCGATTTGCACGGCCAGGCGTTGGCCGCGCACTTCGGCGAAGAGTTTTGTGTCGATCGCGCTCGATGCGGTGGGCACATAGCCCATCGCGACCGGCGCATTCAGGCTCGGGCCGAAACCGCCCGAGGTGACCTTTCCGATCGGCTCGGCGGAGGTCGCATTCGCAAACAGCAGCGCGCCCTCGCGCACCGGCGCGCGGCCCTCGGTGCGCAGGCCGACACGGCGGCGGGATGCGCCGTGATCGAAATGAGCGAGAATCTTTTCCGCGCCGGGGAAGCCGCCGGCACGCGCGCCGCCGGTGCGGCGGCTCTTCTGCACCGACCATTCCAGTGCCGCCTCGACCGGCGTGGTCGCGGTATCGATGTCATGGCCGTAAAGACAAAGCCCGCCCTCGAGCCGCAGGCTGTCACGGGCGCCGAGCCCGATCGGCATGACGTCAGCATTGTCCAGCAGCGCCTTGGCGAGCCGTTCGGCATCCTCCGCAGGAACCGAAATCTCGAATCCATCCTCGCCCGTGTAGCCGGAGCGCGAGACGAAGCAGTCGAGGCCGGCGACCTTGTGCGGGCCGGAATCCATGAACTTCATGGCGGGTGCCTCTGCACATAATTTCGCCAGCGCCGATTCCGCCTTCGGCCCCTGCAGCGCGATCAGCGCGCGGTCGGAGAGCTGCTCGATGATGCAGTCGTCCGAAAGATTCGCGCGCAGATGCGCCTCGTCCTCGGCCTTGCAGGCGGCATTGACGACCAGGAAGAGGTGATCGCCGAAATTGGCGACCATCAGATCGTCCAGAATCCCGCCTTCGGCATTGGTGAACTGGGCGTAGCGCTGCCGGCCCGGCGCGATCGCCAAAATATCCTGCGGCACCAGCCGTTCCAGCGCGCGGGCGGCGTCCTCGACCTTGCCGGATTTCGGCCGGAGCGCGATCTGGCCCATGTGGGAGACGTCGAACAGGCCGGCTGCGTTGCGGGTATGAAGGTGCTCCTTCAGGACTCCGGCCGGATATTGCACGGGCATGTCATAGCCCGCGAACGGCACCATCTTGCCGCCGAGCGAAACATGCAGGTCGTAAAGGGGGGTGCGTTTCAGGGAGTCTTTGTCGTCACGTGCAAGCATCGGGGGGCCCTCGGCGGTTCCCCGGGAACGATTTCCCGTGGACACCAGTCGAAGCCCCATCTGTCGCTGTGCCTGAGAGTATTATCCCGTCGGCGGACGCTGTCCGGATCTAAACCCGTCGGCGCCTCTTTCCAGATGCTGTCAAAGCCACGCGGTCCTTTTGCCTGAGAGTTTCCGGGGCGGTTGCTCCTTCGGCGCCGGCTACCAGTGCCGGTCTCTCCCGACGTGGCCGTACGATACAGATGGGTAAAGACCACAGGCCGGCCAAGCCTGTCAACGCGGCATCGGCGGCTTTCCAACGGATTACGCGACTGCGGCAACGCCTTGATCTGGCTGCACAGTTTCTGGACAGCGAAGCTGGCCTTGTCTAAAAGCGCTTTGACCCGCAGATATCAGCCCAAACTTGCGGTTTGGATGGCTGGAAGGCGGGTGCAAGCACACCCGATTGGATGAACATGAGCGGCGTCAACGAGATCAGGTCGACCTTTCTGAACTTCTTTGCCGAGAACGGCCACGAGATCGTGTCGTCCTCGCCATTGGTGCCGCGCAACGATCCGACGTTGATGTTCACCAATGCCGGCATGGTGCAGTTCAAGAACGTCTTCACCGGCGTCGAGAAGCGGCCCTATCAGCGCGCCACCACGTCGCAGAAATGCGTGCGCGCCGGCGGCAAGCACAACGACCTCGACAATGTCGGTTACACCGCGCGCCATCTCACCTTCTTCGAGATGCTCGGCAACTTCTCGTTCGGCGACTATTTCAAGGAGCGCGCGATCGAGCTGGCCTGGACGCTGATCACGAAGGAGTTCGGGCTCAAGAAGGACAAGCTGCTCGTCACTGTCTACCACACCGACGACGAGGCGGCCGGGCTGTGGAAGAAGATCGCGGGCTTCTCCGAGGACCGCATCATCCGCATCCCGACCTCGGACAATTTCTGGGCGATGGGCGACACCGGCCCGTGCGGTCCGTGCTCGGAGATCTTCATCGATCGCGGCGAGCACATCTGGGGCGGCCCTCCGGGCTCCCCGGAGGAAGACGGCGACCGCTTCCTCGAATTCTGGAATCTGGTGTTCATGCAGTACGAGCAGGTGACGAAGGAGGAGCGCGTGGATCTGCCGCGTCCCTCGATCGACACCGGCATGGGCCTTGAGCGCATGGCCTGCATCATGCAGGGCGTCGACAGCGTGTTCGAGACCGATCTGTTCCGTCATTTGATCGACGCGACCGCGTCGGCTCTCGGAAGCGGACCGGACGAGAAGACCGTGGCCTCGTTCCGCGTCATCGCCGACCATCTGCGTTCGTCGGCCTTCCTCGTCGCCGACGGCGTGCTGCCCTCGAACGAGGGCCGCGGCTATGTGCTGCGCCGGATCATGCGCCGTGCGATGCGCCATGCGCAGCTGCTCGGTGCCAAAGAGCCGCTGATGCATCGCCTGGTCTGGGCGCTGGTGCGCGAGATGGGCCAGGCCTATCCGGATTTGATGCGCGCGGAAAATCTGATCGAGGAAACGCTGCGGCTGGAAGAGACGCGCTTCCGCAAGACGCTGACGCGCGGCCTCGCCATTCTCGACGAGAAGAGTGCTTCCTTGAAGAAGGGCGACATGTTCGACGGCGACGTCGCCTTCACGCTGTACGACACCTACGGCTTCCCGCTCGATTTGACGCAGGACGCGCTGAAGTCGCGCGGCATCAGCGTCGACCAGGCCTCGTTCACCGATGCGATGGAGCGTCAGAAGGCCAAGGCGCGCGAATCCTGGAAGGGGTCTGGCGAAGCTGCTTCCGAGGCGATCTGGTTCCCGCTGCGTGAGAAGCTGGGCGCAACCGAATTCCTGGGTTACGAGACCGAGAGCGCCGAAGGCGTGGTGACCGCGCTGGTCAAGGACGGCAAGGAAGCCACGAGCCTCAAGGCCGGCGACACCGGCGCGATCGTGCTGAACCAGACGCCGTTCTACGCGGAGTCCGGCGGCCAGGTCGGCGACACCGGCGTATTGACCGGCGAGGGGGGCATCAAGTTCCGCGTCACCGATACGCAGAAAAAGCTCGGCGATTTCTTTGTTCACGTCGGCACGGTCGAGAGCGGCGAGCTGAAACTCGGCACCGCGCTGCAGCTCGAAGTTGACCACGGCAGGCGCTTTTCGATCCGCGCGCATCACTCGGCGACCCATCTCATCCACGAGGCGCTGCGCCAGGTGCTCGGCGATCACATCGCCCAGCGCGGCTCGATGGTCGCGCCGGACCGTTTGCGTTTCGACTTCGTGCATCCGAAGCCGATCACGGCGGAAGAGCTCGCGCGCGTCGAGGATATCGCGAACGACGTGGTGCTGGAGAATGACGAGGTCTCGACCCGCGTCATGGGCGTGGACGAGGCCCGCGAGGCCGGCGCGCGTGCGCTGTTCGGCGAGAAATATGGTGACGAGGTTCGCGTCGTCTCGATGGGGCGGACCGCGCGCGAGCGCGGCGCCAACGCGCTCGGCTGGTCGGTCGAGCTGTGCGGCGGCACGCATGTCAGGCGCACCGGCGACATCGGGCTGATCACGCTGACGGGCGAGAGCGCGGTGGCTTCGGGCGTGCGCCGGATCGAGGCGCTGACCGGCAACTACGCGCGCAAACATGCCAACGACACCATGGCGCTGGCGAAGACCGCGGCCCACGAACTGCGCACCTCGATCGACGACGTCCCGGCGCGCATTGCCGCGCTGATGGAGGAGCGCAAGAAGCTCGAGCGCGAGCTCTCCGACGCCCGCAAGAAGCTGGCGATGGGCGGCGGTGCAGCTTCGAGCAACGGCGCAGCCTCCGGCGTGCGCGAGGTTGGCGACGTCAAGCTGATGGCGCGCGCGGTCGAGGGCATCGAGATGAAGGATCTCAAGAGCCTTGCCGACGACGGCAAGAAGCAGATCGGCTCCGGCGTCGTCGCCATCGTGGGCGTCACCGAGGAGGGCAAGGCCGGAGTCGTGGTCGGCGTCACCGCTGACCTGACCTCGCGCTTCAATGCGGTCAATCTGGTGAAGGTCGCCTCCGAGGCGCTTGGCGGCAAGGGCGGCGGCGGGCGGCCCGACATGGCCCAGGCCGGCGGCCCTGATGGTGCGAATGCGGCCGCGGCGCTCACGGCGATCGAAAAAGCCATGACTGAACAAAAATCGGCCGGCGCGTAGGCAGGTGCGCCCCGTTCCGCGAGGAATTGGGCTTCGCGATCCCAATCTGAGGGATCGCCTCTACGAATTGCTGGAGCACGATCCGCTGGCCTACTCGGTCGGGTCGCGCTTCATCCAGCTGATCATCGGCGTCATCGTGCTCGATGTGGCCGCGATGATCCTTGCCTCGGTGCCGGAGCTGGATGCGCAATTCGGCGCGCTGTTCGCGGGCATCTCCATCCTCTCCGTGATCGTGTTCGCGCTGGAATATGCCGCGCGGTTGTGGACGGTGGCGGGCCATACCCAGCGCACGGGGTCCGCGCTGTCCGACCGGCTCAGCTATGTCTTCTCCGCGCTCGGCATCATCGACCTCCTCGCGTTCCTGCCGGCTGCGATCGTGCTCGCTACGGGTCGGCACGCGACGCTGGCTGCCCTCGGCGTGCTGCCGTTCTTCAAGCTGGTGCGCTACTCGCCGGCGATGCGTTCGCTGCTCGCGGCCGTGCACGCGGAGCGGCGGGCGCTGATCGGCTGCATCGTCATCCTGATCGGCGCGGTTCTGACGTTTGCCTCGCTGCTCTACGCCATCGAGCGCGATGTGCAGCCGGACAAGCTCGGCACCATTCCGCAGGCGATGTGGTGGGCGATCGTGACGCTCGGCACCGTCGGCTACGGCGACGTCGTGCCGGTGACGGCGCTCGGAAAGTTCATCTCCGTCTTCACCATCATCAGCGGATTTGCCATGATCGCGCTGCCGGTCGCGATCATCTCGACGGCCTTTGCGGAAGAGGTGAAGCGGCGCGACTTCGTGGTCACCTGGAGCATGCTGGCACGGGTGCCGCTGTTCTCGCATCTCAGCGCATCCGAGATCGCCGACATCATGCGGCTGCTCCGGGCGCGCACGATCGAGCAGGGCGAGATATTGGTGCGGCGGGGCGATGCGGCTTCGTCGATGTACTTCATCACCGCCGGCGAGGTCGAGATCGCGCTGCCGAACCAGCAGGTGCGGCTCGCGGATGGCACTTTCTTCGGCGAGATCGCGCTGCTGCACAAGACAAAACGCAGCGGCACGGTGACGGCGACGCGCAAGACCCGGCTGCTGGTGCTCGATGCCCAGGACTTTCATGCTCTGATCGAACGCATGCCGACGCTTGCCGCGCACGTGCACAAGACGGCAAAGGCGCGGCTGGAGGGCAGCGGAGATCTTGCGGTGGCGGAGCTGGCGCAGGCGGAGCGCGACGGCACCGACCGCTGAGGGCTCAACCTTTCTTCAGGAAGACGTACACCGCCGAGTAGGGCACGCTCCTGAACTCGCCAGCTTTCTCGCAGGCGCCGTCGAGCTTGCCGCCGTTGGTGCTGATGCGCTGGACCGTTGTGACGGGCGTGAGAACGCCACTGCCGCGATGCGCTGTCACCTCCAGCTTCAGCCAAGGGATGTCGGCCGCGGTGGCACCCGGCGCGTTGCCGATCGCCTTTCCGACGACGGCGCTGCCGTCGGCATATTCCCAGTTCGGCCCGGCATAGTGGCGACCGACCGTCTTGCCTTCGGACAGAAGCGTCGCGATCGGCTCGCGAAAGGTCCAGGCCAGCTTACCGTCGGCGGCCGCCTTGCATTCATAGACCTGAGCACCTTCAGCGTTCAGGACCGTGACGAGTTGCTCGCCCGGAGCTCGGATGGTCTCCGGCAGGCTGAGCTTCAGTTGTCCGCGTGGGGCCTCGGCCGCTTCGGGCTCTGCAGCTGCGGCGGGTGCTGCCATCGCAGCGAGCAGCAACAGGCAGGGGAGGGCAAGCTTGATCGACATGGTCGCATCTCCACGCAAAGGTCCAAATACGCGAACGGGCCGCGCTTGCGGCGCGGCCCGTGATGATGTCCGGCCCAGTCGGGCGAAATTGCGGACGGCTTACGCCGCCAGTGCCTTCCCGAGGTTCTCGGCGACCTTGTCGAGGAAGCCGGTGGTCGAGAGCCAGCGCTGGTCGGCGCCGACCAGGAGCGCGAGGTCCTTGGTCATGTAGCCTTCCTCGACGGTGTCGACGCAGACCTTCTCAAGGGTGTTCGCGAACTTGGCGAGCTCGGCATTGTTGTCGAGCTTGGCGCGGTGCGACAGGCCGCGGGTCCAGGCGAAGATCGACGCGATCGAGTTGGTCGAGGTCTCCTTGCCCTTCTGGTGCTCGCGGTAGTGGCGGGTCACCGTGCCGTGGGCGGCTTCGGCTTCCACCGTCTTGCCGTCGGGGGTGAGGAGAACCGAGGTCATCAGGCCGAGCGAGCCGTAGCCCTGCGCCACCGTGTCGGACTGCACGTCGCCGTCGTAGTTCTTGCAGGCCCAGACGTAACCGCCGGACCATTTCAGCGCCGAAGCCACCATGTCGTCGATCAGGCGGTGCTCGTAGGTCAGGCCCTTGGCGTCGAATTCCTTCTTGAACTCGCGCTCATAGATGTCCTGGAAGATGTCCTTGAAGCGTCCGTCATAGACCTTCATGATCGTGTTTTTGGTCGAGAGATAGACCGGGTAGTTGCGCAGCAGGCCGTAGTTCAACGACGCGCGGGCGAAGTCGATGATGGAATCGTCGAGATTGTACATCTGCATCGCGACGCCGGCGCCCGGGGTCTTGAACACTTCCTTCTCGATCACGGTGCCGTCCTCGCCGACGAACTTCATCGTCAGCGTCCCCTTGCCCGGGAACTTGATGTCGGTGGCGCGATACTGGTCGCCATAGGCGTGGCGGCCGATGATGATCGGCTTGGTCCAGCCGGGAACCAGGCGCGGCACGTTCTTGCAGATGATCGGCTCGCGGAAGATCACGCCGCCGAGGATGTTGCGGATGGTGCCGTTCGGCGACTTCCACATCTGCTTGAGATTGAACTCCTTCACCCGGGCCTCGTCCGGAGTGATGGTGGCGCACTTGACGCCGACGCCGACCTTCTTGATGGCCTCGGCGGCGTCGATCGTCACCTGATCGTTGGTGTGGTCGCGGTACTCCATTCCCAGGTCGAAATACTGCAGCTCGACATCCAGGAACGGGTTGATCAGCTTGTCCTTGATGTACTGCCAGATGATCCGAGTCATCTCGTCGCCATCGAGTTCGACGACGGGGTTGGACACCTTGATTTTTGCCATGATCGGGGAAGCCTCTTGGGAACGGCGCTTTTGGCGCGCCACGGGAATATCCGCCGCCTCTTAGCACCTGATAGCAGCCGGCGAAAGCCAAGGGATTATGCACTTTTAGCTCATCCAGCCTCCGCAGATGGGGGGCGGGAGCAGCCGCGCCGCGGGGGCCGGGGTGAAGTTTCACGCGAGATTCAAAAGTCGAATCCAACCCGTTATTTCTCTTGAGAATTTCGTCAGGACAGGCAAACGACAGGCGAACGGGCAGCCGGCCCGAGAGCAGGTCAAGACCGGGTCGAGACCAGGTCAGGACCGGCCTTGAATCAAATCCTAAGAGCGCCTGTCCAAGGCCTTGAGAACCAGTGTGAAAGCGAAGCGAGATGTCGGGGACTGACAAGAGCAAGGCGGGCCTTTCCCTCGACGGTCCCATCGTCATCCTGGTCGAGCCGCAGCTTGGCGAAAACATCGGCATGGCCGCGCGCGCCATGGGCAATTTTGCGCTGAGCCGATTGCGCATCGTCAACCCCCGCGACGGCTGGCCCAACATCGCCGCCCAGCGCGCCGCGGCCGGGGCCGACTATATTCTGGACAAGGTCGAATTGTTCGACACGGTCGGTGAGGCCGTCGCCGATCTCGAGCTGCTGTTCGCCACCACCGCGCGTCCCCACGACCAAGCCAAGCCGGTGGTGGGGCCGGAAGCCGCAGCTAGCGAGATTTCAGGGCACGTCGCGGCGGGCGGCAAGGCCGGTATCCTGTTCGGCCGGGAGCGCTGGGGCCTCACCAACGAGGAGGTCGGGCTCGCCAACCGCATCATCACCTTCCCGGTCAATCCGGGCTTTGCCTCGCTCAACCTCGCCCAGGCCGTGCTCCTGGTCGGCTACGAATGGTTCAAGCGGGCGACCTCCGGCGAGCTGCCGCACGCCATGCCGGAGCGCTCCGAGCGCGCCTCGCAGCACCAGATGCAGGCGTTCTTCGACAATCTGATCCGCGAGCTCGATCGCGTCGAATTTCTGCGCCCGGCCGAGAAGCGCGACACCATGCTGGTGAACCTGCGCAACATCTTCAGCCGGATGGAGCCGACCAAGCAGGACATGCACACTCTCCACGGGGTGGTGATGGCGATCGCAGAAGGACGGAAAGGCCCGGCCAAGGGCGGCGTGCTCGACGGCGAGCAGGCCACGCGGCTGCGTGCGCTTTTGGCCGAGCACGGGCAGGGCGGCGGCGTGCCCGACAGTGGCTCCACCGTACGCGGCCTCGCCCGCCTGCTCCGCCGCAACCCGACCGATGCCGAGCGCCTGCTGTGGCAGGCCCTAACCCGTGATCGCCGCTTCGCAGGCGGGTTCAAGCGCCAGACCCCTGTGGGGCGGCACATCCCGGACTTCGTTTCGTTCCCGCACCGGATCGCGATCGAGCTGGTGAACGCGGGGGAGGGGGAGACCATCGCGGCGGACCGTGCGGGACGGCGGATGTGGCTCGAGGCGCGGGATTATCGGGTGATCGAGATGCGGGCGGCGGATGTGGAGCGGGATCTCGAGGCGGAGCTGGTGCGGCTGCAGGGGATGATCGAGCAAAGCGTGTAGCTCTCGTAGCGTGGGCAAAGCGAAGCGTGCCCACCACCATGTGCTCGAGAGCTGAGACAGGAGTGGTGGGCACGGCGCTACGCGCCTTTGCCCACCTACGAGACCGTCATCCACGCCCGCGCTGCACGTCGCGGTCGACCGCGATCCACGTCGCCTTCGCGACCGCCAGCAACCTCCCGGCTTCATCGTGCGCGGCTGCTTCGGCGGTGCGTTTGCGGCCGTCGCGGCCCGTGGGCCAGGCCGTGATGACGCAGCGGTCGCCGGCACGCGGGCGGGCTTCGATCCGAACCGACATGCGGCCCAGCAGCAGCGGCGTCCGGTCGAAGCTGCCGGTCTGCTGATCGCAATTGCAGGCAAAGCCGGTGGGACAATCGAGCGCGGACCAGAGGAATTCGGGGGCGACGAGACCGTCTTCGGCGGCGAGATTTGGATCGGGCGTCCAGCTCGCTGCGAGAACGGCGTTGTGACCACGGAGCGAGCCGGCAAAAATGCGCAGGCCGTCTCCCTTCGCCCTCGCGGGACCGCAGACGAAACATGTCGGCAGCGGATGCTCGTGCGGCTTCACCGGCGTCAACAATTCGGCCGCGCACGCCTCCTCGACGCTGGCTGTTTCCACGCGCGCAAGCTCGACGCTTGCCGGCCGCCCGGTCGCGACGATCTTGCCGCCGTCGCGAAGCTCCCATGTACCGTCGTTCGTCGCGACCGCATCGAGCGGCGTGTCCAGCGGCGGCGGTGCGCGCAGCGTGATCTCCGCGGCGCCGGGAATGTGGCGGGCCAACCGGCCGCAGACATAGCCGCCGTTGCCGGAGTTCGGAGGACCGCAAAAGCGTTTGTCGATGATGATCTGTGTCATCGGTTTTGTTCTCTTTTCCCCGTGCACTTTACCTGATCTTGAGGACAATTCGCCCCTGAACCGTTCGGTTGGCCACGGCACGCATGGCTTCGCCGGCCTCCTCCAAAGGGAGGACGCGATCAATGTGCGGGCGGATTTTTCCGCCGGCCAGCAATTGCATCAGCGTGGCGTTCATACGCGCGGCTTCCGCGGAAAATTTCTCCGCCCAGGCGCCGACGAAGATGCCGAGGATGGAATAGTTCTTCAACAGCGGCAGGTTCATCGGGAGCTGGGGAATCTCGCCGCTGGTGAAGCCGATCGGCATCAGCCGTCCGCCCCACTTCATCGAGCGGGCCATCTGCTCGAATATCGCGCCACCGACATTGTCGAAGCCGATGTCGATGCCTTCGCCGCCGGTGATCGCCTTGATCCGGCCGCGCAGATCTTCGCTGCGATAGTTGACGATTTCGCTAGCGCCATAACTCTCCACCAAGGCCGCCTTGTCGTCGGAGCCGATACCGGCGACGACGCGCAGGCCCAGATGGCGGCCGAGATCGACCACGGCAAGGCCAACTCCGCCAGCAGCGCCGGTGACGAACAGCGTTTCGCCGCGCTGCGCCCCGGCGCGCTCGACCAGCGCATAATAGGCCGTGCCGTAATTGTGCAGGACCGTCGCCGCGGCTTCGAACGCGACGCTTTCAGGCAGACGCACGCACTTCGAGTCCTTCGCTATCATCCGTTCGGCGTAGCCGCCGGTCCAGGCGGTGCACGCCACGCGGTCGCCCGGCCGGAATGCCGTGACCTCGTCACCGATTGCGACGACGACACCGGATGCTTCCGTGCCGGGCACGAAGGGCGTCGGCGGCCGCATCTGGTAGAGGCCCGAGACCACCAACTGGTCCATGAAACTGACCGAAGCCGCATGGACTTCGATCAGAACCTCGTCGCCGGCCGGTTTCGGCTCGTCGATCTCGCCGAGGCGCAAATCGCCAGGTCCGGTGAACGAGCTGCATAGAATCGCTTTCATCGGGGCGCTCCGAAAAGACGCGGCAGCAGCATGGGAACGCGTCGGCGATAGTCCTGGTAGGTCGCGCCGAACTCGGCGATCAGGTCGCGCTCCTCGAACTGAAGTGCGGCCAGGATGTAGGCGGTGTTGGCGAGCGCAAACAGAAGGTGGCCAACGGTCATCTCGGGCGTGGCCCAGAACGCGAGCAGAAAACCGAGCATGATGGGATGGCGCACGAGCTTGTAGAGCAGCGGCGTCCTGAACGATTGACCTGGTATCTCGCTCCCGCGGAACGCGATGAAGGCCTGGCGGAGGCCGAACAGATCGAAATGATCGATCATGTGGGTCGAGGCGAACGCGATCACCCAGCCAAGCCAATGCACGCCGATCAGCAACCAGGCCGCTATCCCGCTCGTTTGCCAGACCGGCGTCGGAATCGGGCGCCACTGCCAGAACAGCAGCAGCAGAATCAGGCTGGAGAGCAGCACGTAGGTGCTGCGCTGGCAGGCGAGGGGAAGGAATTTGGCCGACCATCGTTTGAAAGCCGGCCGCGCCATGACGCTGTGCTGGATTGCAAACAGGCTCATCAGCAGCAGGTTGACGACGATGGCCACGCTCAGGTCCGTCGGGCTGCCGACGCCGATCGGCATGTCGATCGACTTATCAATCGACATATCTATCGATTTGGGCACGACATAATTGCCGACGAAACCGAGCGCATAGAGAAAGGAGACCGTGAAGATGACGTAGCTCACGATGGCGTAGAGCAGGATCAGGAGGCGCGAGATCATGTTTTTTCCTATTGTGCCTGATGCAGCCGTGCCGCATGCAGGAGTCTGAATGGCTCGCCGGCGAGCAGGCTCGATCTGCCCCGATTGCTATTGCTGGACCGTCCCCTGTGCGTCCCCCGGGGGCGCCGCGAGGGGAGGGAGGACTTTCATGACGGCTTTCTCGCTGGGGACGTTCGGGTTCCCTGAGGTCCACGCCGACGGCCACCCGATCAAATTGGCCCTACGCAAGGGACTCGCGCTGCTGGTCTATCTCGCGGAGGCCAAGAGCGCCGTGGCCCGCGAAATCGTGGCCACGCTGCTGTGGCCTGAAACTGACCGCGAGACTGGGCTTGCGCGATTGCGGCGGCTGCTTCACCGCATCGAGCTGACGCTCGGTCAGCAGGTGTTCGAGACCGATCGGACCAGTCTGCGATGGTCTCCGGCAGTCGCCTTGAGCGTCGATGCACATCTGTTCGAGAGCGCCTGCGATCGCGGTGACTTTGACGAGGCCTGCCGGATTTATCGGGGAGATTTCCTCGCAGGCTTCTCGCCGGAGGATTGTCCGGAATTCGACGATTGGGCGTTCTTTCGCCGCGAGGCGCTGCGGGGACGGCTGATGCACGCGCTGGAGCGCCTGGTGCAGGACAAAACCGCCGCCGGCGACTACTTTTCCGCGGCCACGCATGCGACCCGTCTGGTCGAGCTCGATCCTTTGAGCGAGGTCTACGGCCGGCATCTGATCCGCAGCCTGCTGCTGGCGGGTGACCGCAGCGCGGCAGAGCGGCACCACGCCGCGCTGACGCAGCGGCTGCGTGACGAACTTGGGGTCGCGCCGGAAGCCGAGACCGAGACGCTCATGGACCCCAACGCGGCTTCGTCACTCGCCGCCCTTCCGAACACGCGTTACGTCAAGGGCGCCGGCGTGCATCTGGCGTATCAGACCTATGGCAGCGGTCCGCTCGACATCCTGGTCATGCCCGGCTTCGTGTCGCATGTGGAGCGCGCCTGGGAGCACCCGGCGAGCCGGGCGTTTCTGGCCTCACTGATGAAGCTTGGGCGCCTGATCGTGTTCGATCGTCGCGGCATCGGGTTGTCCGACCGGGTCGGATCGGCGCCCGATATCGACGGCACCGCGGAGGATATCGGCACGGTGCTCCGCGCGACCGGCTCGCGCCGCGTCGTGCTGTTCGGCGCATCCGAGTGTGGACCGGCCTGCATCAAATTTGCGGTCGATGAACCGCGTCTCGTGGCCGGACTCATCCTGTTCGGTGCATTGGCGAAGGGCTGCTGGTCGCAGGACTATCCGCACGCGTTGCGCGCCAGCCAGTACGACGCCTGGAGCAAGCGCCTCGTTGCGCAATGGGGAGGTCCGGTGGAGATTGAAACCTTCGCGCCCAGCCTTGCCGGCGATCCCCAGGCTCGCGCCTGGTGGGCCGGGCTATTACGCGCGGCCTCCAGTCCCGGCGGCATCTCGGCGGTGCTCGAGGCGTTTCGCGACGCCGACGTGCGGCAGCTTTTGCCGCGGATTGCCATGCCGACATTGGTGCTGCATCGTCGGGACGACAAGGCCGTACGGATTGCGGCCGGCCGCGATGTGGCGAGCCGGATCGAAGGTGCGCAATTCGTCGAGCTCGACGGCCATGATCACTGGTTCTTTGCAGGCGATCAGGGGCCGGTGCTGGCGGCGATCAAAAGATTCTTAGATCTGTTGCCGCGGGAGGCGAGAGCGGGCCGTAAGGTGCTGTAGCCCGGATGGAGCGGAGCGCAATCCGGGACAGTGTCCCCGCATTGCGCTCCGCTCCATGCGGGCTACGAGGTCACACCGCCTCTAATTGATCCGCCGCGCGCTTCTTCTTTGCCTTGGACTGGCTGAGCAGGGGACCTGCCGTCAGCGCCGCCGTATCCGCCACGCCGGGATCGCGCGACACCATCGCCGCGACGATCGCGCCGTCGATCAATAGCCCGAGCTGATGTGCGAGCACGACGGGCTCGTTCGATCCAAGCTCGCCGGCGAGCTTCTCGATGTGGCCGAGCACGATCTTCTTGTGCTTCATCGCAATGTTGCGGAACTGCTTGGCGTCCTTGTCGTGCTCTCCGACGGCGTTGATGAAGGGGCATCCGTAGAAGCGCTCTTCCGCAAACCAGCTCTTGAGGGCCGGGAAGATGCGCGTGAGTTTGGCTTGCGCGTCGCCGCCGCCTTCTTCCATGGCCGCGATGAACCATTCGCGCCACTGCTTGCCTTCGCTCTCCAGCACCGCGTTGACGAGATTGGTTTTGGAGCCGAACAATTTATAGAGCGTGGTCTTCGCGGTGCCGGCTTCCGCGATGATCGCGTCGATGCCGGTGGCGTTGATGCCGTTCTTGCAGAACAGATGCGTCGCGGCGCTGAGCAGGCGTCCGCGCGCGGACTCGTCGTCACCCGCACCGCCGTGCGGCGAATGAGACTTCTTCCTTGACGTCTTGTTCAGTGAGGGCTTGGCCATGAGTCCAAACTTACCCGCAGCCGCGCCGCATCAGCAAGCCGCATCTGTTCGCGCTGAAAAGATTCGCACGGGAAAGCCCGTCTGCATCGCCTTTGAGCAGACGGCCGCTGATCAATCCGCAGGCAGCGTTCGCTAAGCGGCTCCAATGCTTCGCCTTTTGATTTTGTCCGGCTCTGGCACGCTCCATGCAAGGAAACAGACCGTTCGGTATCCTACCGATTTCCACTTCTGCCAGGGAGAAGATGATGACTGCCGTCGTTCAAAAGACAGTGCTGACGGGTTGCCTCGCGCCCATCGACAAGAATGGCCTCGAGCAACTGATCGCCAACGGCAAGGCCAATCCGAAGGTCATCAAGACCTTGAAGTGCAAGACGGTCGCGGAAGGAAAATTCCGTCACGCCAACTACATCCGCAGTCTGCCGCCCTACATCGTCGACGAGCCGCCGGGCCTTTTGGGTGACGACACTGCGCCGAATCCGTCCGAGGCCTCGCTCGCCGCGCTCGGCTCCTGCCTTGCCGTCGGCCTGCACGCCAACGCCGTGCATCGCGGCTGGATCGTCAACAAGCTCGAGCTCGAACTCGAGGGCGATCTCAACATCACCGCGGTCTGGGGCACCGGCGATGTCTCCGACAAGCCGGTCGGCTTCACCGACGTGCGCGTCAAGGTCGACATGGAATGTGAGGGGATCTCGCCGGACGAGATCAATGCGCTGGTCGCCCATGTCAAGCAATGGTCGCCCGTCGCCAACACCTTCACCCGCCCGGTCAATCTCGAGGTCGGCATCTGAGCTGACGGCAACAGGACAAGGTGCGGGAGACGATCATGGGTTCACTGGCTTTATCACGGACCGAGGTTTTGGATCAGCCCGCACAGTCCATTGCAGGCGAGGTGGCGCGAATTGCGCGGGAGCAGCTCGCGCCGCTCGCCGCCAGCATCGATGCCGGCACGATGTATCCTGCCGCGGTGTTGCGCCAATTCGGCGACGTCGGCGCCTGGGGCAGTCACGTGCCGCACGAAGGGCCTGCCGATCTGCGCTGTGCGATCCAGGCGATGGCGGCGATCGGCGAGGTCTGCGGCAGCACCGCCTTTATGGCGTGGTGCCAAAACACGCTGGTCTGGTACGCCGCCAACTCCACCAACATGAAGCTGGCCAAGCGCTTCGGCGATGGGTTCTCGACCGGTCGCGTGCTCGGCGGCACCGGGCTCTCCAATCCGATGAAGAGCTTTTTCGGCATCGAGAAGCTGAAGCTGAAAGGGCGCAAGGTCGAAGGCGGCTACATCGTGCGCGGCGCGCTGCCGTGGGTCTCCAATCTCGGCCCCGACCATTATTTCGGCACCATCTTCGAACGCGAGGACGAGCCGGGCACTGTCATGTTCCTCGCGGACTGTTCGGACCCCGCGATCTCGCTGGCGCCATGCAAGCCGTTTCTCGCCATGGACGGCACCGGCACTTACGGCGTGCAATTCCGCGACGCCTTCGTGCCGGACGAGCTGATCCTAGCCGATCCCGCCGGCCCCTTCGTGAAGAAGATCCGCGCCGGGTTCATCCTGCTGCAGGCCGGCATGGCGCTCGGGCTCATCAAGGACTGCATCAACATCATGGACGAGGTCGACAATCCCCTCGGCCACATCAACCGCTATTTGCCGCAACAGCCGGTGCATTTCCGCGATCTCGCCGCCGAACTCGAGACCGAGACCATGACGCTGGCGCGCGATCCCTACAATGAAGAGGAGACCTATTGGCGCAAGGTGATCGCGCTCAGGCTTCGTGCCGGCGAGGCCAGCGTCGCGGCGGCGCATGCGGCGATGCTGCATTGTGGCGCGCGCGGCTACCTCAAGTCCCACCGCGCGCAGCGCCGCCTGCGCGAGGCCTATTTCGTCGCGATCGTCACGCCTGCCACCAAGCAGCTGCGCAAGATGCTCGCCGATTCCTGAGTTCTACGAGCCCACCCACCATCCAACCTCAACGGAGAGGCTGCCAATGACGGACGTTCTGATCTCTGCCAGCGAACTTGCCGATCTCTTGAAGACCGAGCCCTGTGTCGTGATCGACACCCGCAACCCCGACGCCTATGGCGCCGGGCACCTGCCCAACGCCGTGAACGTGCATGAGATATTCACGTTTCTTGCGACATCGACGCCGGAAGGCATGAGCGAGCTGAAGACCAAGTTCGCCGACGCCTTTGGCGGCGCGGGCCTGTCCGGCAAGGAGACGGCCGTGATCTACGAGCAGTCGATGAACTCCGGCTTCGGCCAGTCCTGCCGCGGCTACTACCTGCTCACCATGCTCGGCTATCCCAAGATCAAGGTGCTGCATGGTGGCTTCGACGCGTGGGCGGCCGCGGGTCTTCCGGTGACGAAAGATGTGCCGGCGCCGGCGAAGGCGTCGTTCGGAGTCGTGCCCGAAGCGGGCGATATCCTGATCGACGCCAAGACCATGCTGGCGGCCGTCGGCAAGCCGGGCGTCGCCATTCTCGATGTGCGCGACGTCGACGAGTGGATCGGCGACAGCTCGTCGCCCTATGGGAAGGATTTCTGCCCGCGCAAGGGCCGCATCCCCGGCGCGGTGTGGCTGGAATGGTACCGCATGATGAAGCCGACCGCCGAGGGACCGCGCTTCAAGTCCAAGGACGAGATTTTGGCGGAATGCGCCACGGTCGGCATCTCGCCGTCCACACCGGTCTACCTCTATTGCTTCAAGGGGGCGCGCGCCTCGAACACGTTCCTGGCGCTCAAGAACGCCGGCGTGAAGGACGTGCGGATGTATTTCGGCTCCTGGAACGAATGGTCGCGCGATCCGTCACTGCCGATCGAGCAGGGATTGCCGGTCGCATCGGAGCTCACGATCAAGGCGGCGTGATCGCTGCTAGCCGCCGGCCCGCGGACGGGGCGCGATTCCCAGCGCCTTGATCCGCGAGGCCAGCGTGGTCGGCTTGATATCCAGCATCTCGGCCGCGCCACCGGGGCCGAACACTTTTCCGGCGCAGCCCTCGAGCGCGGCCAGGATGTTGGCGCGCTCGTGGTCCCGCATTTCGGATGACGTCATCACAGCGGGCCGTGCGTCAGCCTTCTGCCGCGCGGCGCCGGCTGGGGCCTGCGTGCCGGAGGAGTCGGGCAGATCGATCCGCAAACGGCCGTTCTGCGACAGGATCGCAGCGCGCTCGATCACGTTCTGTAGTTCGCGGACATTGCCCGGCCAGTCATAGCGGGTCAGCCGACGCGCATCGCCTTCCGACAGGCGCAGATTCGATTTCAGCGCCTTGCTCTCGCGGGTGAGGAAATGCTGGGCGAGCAGCGCAATGTCCTCGCGCCGTTCGCGCAGGGGCACCGTCTCGATCGGGAACACGTTGAGGCGGAAATAAAGGTCCTCGCGAAAACGGCCGCGCTGCACCTCCTGCTTGAGGTCGCGGTTGGTCGCGGCGATGACGCGGACATCGACCGCGCGGGTGCGCTCCTGGCCGACGCGCTCGAAATTGCCCTCCTGCAACACGCGCAGCAGCTTGCCTTGCAATTCGAGTGGAATCTCGCCGACCTCGTCGAGGAACAGCGTGCCGCCATCGGCGAGCTCGAACCGGCCGATGCGGTCGCGCGTGGCGCCGGTGAAGGCGCCGCGGACATGGCCGAAGAACTCGCTCTCGAACAATTCGCGCGGGATCGCGGCGCAGTTGACGCGGATCAGCGGCCGGTCGCTGCGGGTGGAATCCTCGTGGATGGCGCGTGCGATCAGCTCCTTGCCGGTGCCGGATTCTCCGGTGATCATCACCGCCGCGCTGGTCGGCGCCACCAGCTTGACCTGGCGCAGTGTCTTCTGGATCGCCTCGCTGCCGCCGATGATGCCGCGCGGATTCGTCTCGATGCGGATTTCTTCCTGGAGGTAGGCGTTTTCGAGCTCGAGCCGTTCGCGCAGGCGGTCGACCTCGGCGAGCGCGGCGTGCAGCTTCTCGTCCGCCTCGCGGCGCTGGCTGACGTCGCGAAACACCACGACGGCGCCGACCACCACGCCACGGTCGCGGATCGGCGTGGAGGTGTATTCGACCCAGGCCGGCGAGCCGTCCTTGCGCCAGAACACCTCGCCGTCGACCTGGTGCACGGCGCCGTCGCGGAACGCCGCGTAGATCGGGCAATCGTGGTTGTGATAGTGCCGCCCGTCATGGTGGGTGTGGTGCATGATGGGATGGATTTCCTTGCCGACCAGCTCCTCGGCCGTCCAGCCCAGCATCCGCTCGGCGGCGGGGTTCACGAAGGTGGTCTTTCCTTCCGCGTTGACGCCGTAAATGCCTTCGCCGGCGGCGCGCAGGATCAGCTGGTTCTCGCGCTCGATGTCCTGGAACACGCGCTCGACCCGCTGCCAGGTCGAGATGCCGCTGCGCATGTGGTCTTCGGCGGCGGCATCGACATTGCGGCGGCGGCGCGCTTCGAGATCGGTCAGGGTGAGCTGAACCAGCGTGCGCCCGTCATGGGGCAGGACGCTTCCGGCATATTCGAGCCGGAGATTTTGCCCGGTGGCATGGCGCGGGTTGAGCGCCGTGGTCCAGTAGGCGCCCTTGTGCAGCACGGCCTGGGTGAACACGGTCAGCGCCGGAAGCTCACCGGCATGCAGCGTGCTCGCCCTGGTCTGGCGCAGCAGCGCGCGGTCGTAGCCGAGCAGGGCGCAGGCGGCGGGATTGGCATCGACAATCTGGTCGCCGAAGGGGTCGACCAGCAGCGTCGCCTCGACCGAGGATTCGAAGGCCGCGACGCGCGGATCGATCGTCGGTGCCACATCGTCGTGGGCGAGGATTGGCGTCGTTGCCATTACGAAATCTCGTTATCTAGCTACGAAATATCGTTTATCACGAATTTTCGTAATGACCAAGCGTGAGCGAAAGTGCTGCGTCATCAGGGCACTGGCCGGCCTGGAGGTGATGGCATGCTCCTTGCGTAATTCTCCTCGCAAATGACGCGCAGGAGGTCCGATGTCCACTTTCGACAATCCGTTTGATCCCGATCGCAACCTGCGAGCCGGCTGTGCCTGTGGTCAGCATCAATCCGCGGCTGAGCACGAACAGGCCACCGCGTTGCGCTGTGATCCCGTCGAGAGCGAAGAGAAGCGCTACGAGGGCGTCGTCGCCTCTGCCGTGATGCGCGCGATGTTTCCGCAGGACGTTGCGCGGCGCGCATTCTTGAAGTCGGTCGGTGCCTCCACCGCGCTGGCCGCGCTGTCGCAGTTCTTCCCGCTTCAGACCGCCACCGAAGTCTTTGCGCAAGCCGGCACGCCGGAAAAGAAGGATCTCAAGGTCGGCTTCATCCCGATCACCTGCGCCACGCCGATCATTATGGCCGCGCCGCTGGGCTTCTATGCCAAGCACGGCCTCAACGTCGACGTGGTCAAGACCGCCGGTTGGGCCGTGATCCGCGACAAGACCATCAACAAGGAATACGACGCCGCGCACATGCTGGCGCCGATGCCGCTGGCGATTTCGCTTGGCTTAGGTGCCAACGCCATTCCGTTCGCCGTGCCCGCGATCGAGAACATCAACGGGCAGGGCATCGTGCTGGCGAGCAAGCACAAGGACAAGCGCGACCCGAAGGACTGGAAGGGCATGAAATTCGCCATCCCCTTCGACTATTCCATGCACAATTATCTGCTGCGCTACTATCTCGCCGAACACGGCATCGACCCCGACACCGACGTGCAACTGCGTTCGGTACCGCCGCCGGAAATGGTGGCAAACCTGCGCGCCGACAACATCGACGGCTTCCTCGCGCCCGACAACATCTGCCAGCGCGCGATCTATGACGGCGTCGGCTTCATGCATCTTTTGTCCAAGGAAATCTGGGACGGCCATCCCTGCTGCAGCTTCGCCGCCAGCCGCGAGTTCATCACCACGGCGCCGAACAGCTTTGCAGCGCTAACCCGCGCGATCGTCGATGCCACCGCCTATGCGTCGAAGGCGGAGAATCGCAAGCAGATCGCGGAAGCCATCGCGCCGGCGAACTACATCAACGCGCCGGTCACGGTGCTGGAGCAGGTCTTGACCGGCACCTATGCCGACGGCCTCGGCGGCGTGAAGACGGATGAAAAGCGCGTCGATTTCGATCCGTTCCCCTGGCAGTCCTTCGCGGTGTGGATGCTGACGCAGATGAAGCGCTGGGGCCAGATCAAGGGCGACGTCGACTACAAGGCGATCGCCGAGCAGGTGTATCTCGCCACCGACACCAGGAAGCTGATGACCGAGATGGGCCTGGCGCCGCCAGCCGGTAGCTACAAATCGTTCGCGGTGATGGGCAAGAGTTTCGATCCGGCCAAGCCCGAGGATTATCTGGCGGGCTTCAAGATCAGGAAGGCGTCGTGAGAGGCCGCGCTTTCTCAACACCGTCGTCCCGGCGAAGGCCGGGACCCATACGCCGTGCTCTCGCGATGGGCCGCGCGGGCGGATATCCCGCACAACAAGCCAGCTCGGTGGTTATGGGTCCCGGCCTTCGCCGGGACGACGCGTGGAGAGGTTTTGCGCGATGACCACCGCCTCCCTCCGTCTCCGCGCCGGCCTGGTATCGATCGTGCTGCTCGTCGCGTTCCTCGGCGTCTGGCATCTCGCCGTGCGCTCGACGGCACCGGTGGCCACGATGAGCGCGGAATACGCCAAGCTGATGGGCCTGACCGCGACGCAGGGAAAATCTGCCATGCCCGGACCGTTCGATGTCGGCGCAAAGCTCTGGGAGCATTTGAGGAGGCCGTTCTACGACAACGGGCCGAACGACAAGGGGCTCGGCATCCAGCTCGGTTATTCGATCGCGCGCGTCGGCGCCGGCTATCTGCTTGCCGTGCTCGTCGCCATCCCGCTCGGCTTCCTGATCGGCATGTCGCCGCTGCTAAGCCAGGCGCTCGATCCCTTCATCCAGGTGCTGAAGCCGATCTCGCCACTGGCGTGGATGCCGCTCGCGCTCTACACCATCAAGGATTCCTCGATCTCCGCGATCTTCGTCATCTTCATCTGCTCGATCTGGCCGATGCTGCTCAACACCGTGTTCGGGGTCGCGAGCGTACGCAAGGAATGGATCAACGTCGCGCGAACGCTTGAGGTCGGAACGATCAGGCGCGCCTTCACCGTGATCCTCCCGGCAGCGGCGCCGACGATTTTGACCGGCATGCGCATCTCGATCGGGATCGCCTGGCTCGTGATCGTCGCGGCCGAAATGCTCGTCGGCGGCACCGGCATCGGCTATTTCGTGTGGAACGAGTGGAATAATTTGTCGATCACCAACGTCATCATCGCGATCCTGCTGATCGGGATCGTCGGCATGCTGCTCGACCAGATCCTCGCGCGCTTCACGCGCATGGTCACGTTTCCGGAGTAGGGCCGTTGACCGAAAAATTCATCTCCATCGAAGCAATCGCAAAGCGCTATCCGGGCGCGGACGGCGCGACAACTGCGGTCTTCGAGAATCTGTGGCTGTCGATGGCGCGCGGCGAGTTCGCTTGCGTGATCGGCCATTCCGGCTGCGGCAAGACCACGGTGCTCAACATCCTTGCCGGTCTCGACGCGCCGAGCGAGGGCGCGGTGATCGTCGACGGGCAGGCCATTTCAGGGACGAGCCTCGATCGCGCCGTGATCTTCCAGAGCCATGCGCTGCTGCCCTGGCGCACCGTGCTCGGCAACGTTGCCTACGCCGTGAGCTCGAAATGGCGGAGCTGGGATCGCGCCAAGGTGAAGGCGCATGCGCAGAAATTTATCGATCTCGTCGGCCTGACGGGTTCGGAACACAAGCGACCTTCCGAGCTTTCCGGCGGCATGAAGCAGCGCGTCGGCATCGCGCGTGCGCTCTCCATCACGCCAAAGATGATGCTGATGGACGAGCCGTTCTCGGCACTCGACGCGCTGACGCGCGGCACGCTGCAGGACGAGGTGCGGCGCATCTGTCTGGAGACCGGGCAGACCGCGTTCATGATCACCCATGACGTCGACGAAGCGATCTATCTCGCCGACAAGATTTTTCTGATGACCAATGGACCCGGCGCGGTGCTGGCGGAAGTGGTCGAGAACCCGTTGCCGCGGGATCGCGGCCGCACCGATTTGCACCGCCATCCGCTGTACTACGCGCTGCGCAACCACATCGTTGATTTCCTGGTGACGCGCAGCAAGACTTTCGCGGCCGAGACGCCCGGTCACGATCCGCGCAATGTGCCGGTGGTGCGTATCGGCAAGCCCGGACTGACCGTCGCGTCCGGTGGCGACGAGCAACGACAGACCTGGATACCCGGGACGAGTCCCGGGCTGACTGCTTGAAAAAGGAGACCCTGACATGAAACGCGAAGACCTCACCGAGAAGCTGCTCGACATCAAGCGCGAGAAGGGCTGGACCTGGAAATACATCTGCGAGCAGATCGGCGGTTATTCCGAGGTGCTGATAACAGGCGCGATCCTCGGCCAAATGAAATTGACCAAGCCGCAGGCCGCAAACGCCGCTGAGCTTTTCGGCCTGACGAAGGCCGAGACCACGATGCTGAACGAGACGCCGATGCGCGGCATGCCGATGCCGCCGACCGATCCCTTGATCTATCGTTTCTACGAGCTGGTCATGGTCAACGGTCCGGCCTGGAAGGCGCTGATCGAGGAGGAGTACGGCGACGGCATCATGTCGGCGATCGATTTCGACATGGTGATGGAGCGCCTGCCCAACCCGAAGGGCGACCGCGTCAAGATCACCATGAGCGGCAAATTCCTGCCGTACAAATATTATGGCGCCAGCGGCAACGTGCCGGAATACGGGTTCAAGGAGGGATAGCTTGTTGGCTCCGGGGGGCGCGTCCTCGACGTGCCCCCGGAATGACGCTTTCGCCTTATTTCCCGGCCTTCACCTCGGCCGCCGCCACCGCGATCAGCTCGTTCATCTTGGCGCGAATCGCGTGTTCGGTGACGGCGACGTTCTTGGCGGCGAAATCGCCCATGACCTTGCGCAGGACGTCGGCGTCGCCGGCTTCCTCGAAATCGGCCGCGACCACCTCCTTGGCATAGGCCGTGGCGGCATCGCCGGTAATCCCGAGCTTTTCGGCCGCCCACAGCCCGAGCAGGCGGTTGCGGCGGGCTTCCGCCTTGAATTTCTGCTCCTCGTCGAGGGCGAACTTCTTCTCGAAGCCTTCCTCGCGCTTGTCCAACGTGCTCATGCCTTTTCCAATTCCCTGCTGACTGGACCCGGCTGGCCCTCGTTGCGAGAGCCCCGGTGCATGCCTAGATAGGGGGCACGAATCGGCAAAACAACGAGCCGTTAAGCCGCAGGCAAGACGGTATAAGTTTGATGCCGGACGGCCGGATCGATTGTGCTGGGACAGCCAATCGGATAGGTTGCCTCAGGCTGGGTTCCCGTTCTGTTTCTAGGGGTTCCGGGCCGTTCACGGCAGCTCCGCTGTGGGTCGTAGTCTCGTCAACCGGAGCACACCAGATACATGGATTTCAACAAAACAC
The DNA here is from genome assembly GCF_055807355.1 of Bradyrhizobium sp. Ken01. Classification (NCBI taxonomy): domain Bacteria; kingdom Pseudomonadati; phylum Pseudomonadota; class Alphaproteobacteria; order Hyphomicrobiales; family Nitrobacteraceae; genus Bradyrhizobium; species Bradyrhizobium sp. Ken01. The sequence continues at coordinate 17,847 of NZ_JBVVPC010000029.1, read as the reverse complement.
GGTACATCCCCATGAGCCGTCGGCGTCGCATTTATGAAGGCAAGGCAAAGGTTCTTTACGAAGGCCCGGAGCCCGGTACCCTGATCCAGCACTTCAAGGACGACGCCACCGCGTTCAATGCGAAAAAGCACCAGGTGATCGAGGGCAAGGGTGTCCTCAACAACCGGATCTCGGAGTACCTGTTTCAGCACCTCAACGACATCGGGGTGCCGACCCATTTCATCCGCCGCCTCAACATGCGCGAGCAATTGATTCGCGAAGTCGAGATCGTGCCGCTGGAAGTGGTGGTGCGGAACGTTGCCGCCGGCTCGCTGTCGCAGCGCCTCGGCATCGAGGAGGGCACGCAGCTGCCCCGTTCGATCATCGAGTTCTACTACAAGAACGACCAGCTCAACGACCCCATGGTGTCGGAAGAGCACATCACTGCTTTCGGCTGGGCGACGCCGCAGGAGATCGACGACATCATGGCGCTTGCCATCCGTGTCAACGACTTCCTCACCGGTCTCTTCCTCGGCATCGGCATCCGCCTCGTCGACTTCAAGATGGAGTGCGGCCGACTGTTCGAGAACGACATGATGCGGATCATCGTCGCCGACGAGATCTCGCCGGATAGCTGCCGTCTGTGGGACATCAAGTCGAACGAGAAGCTCGACAAGGACCGTTTCCGCAGGGATCTCGGTGGGCTGCTCGAGGCCTATACCGAAGTCGCCAAGCGTCTCGGCATTCTCATGGAGAACGAGCGTCCGGCGGGCTCCGGCCCGGTGCTGGTGAAGAGCTAAGAGGGATCTGACGTGAAGGCACGTGTTACCGTTACGTTGAAAACGGGCATCCTCGATCCGCAGGGCAAGGCGATCGAGGGTGCGTTGAAGTCGCTCGGCGTCGACGGCGTCGCCAGCGTTCGCCAAGGCAAGGTGTTCGACATCGAGCTCGCCGGCGCCGACAAGGCGAAGGCGGAGGCGGCGTTGAAGGACGCCGCCGACAAGCTGCTGGCGAACACCGTGATCGAGAATTATCGGGTCGAGCTGATCGGGTGAACGGGATGGCTCACAGCCATCCGACCCGACGAAAGCGCCAGTACAGCGCGCCGCACGCCGTCAGCATCACGCCGAGCAGCGTGTAATAGCCGTACTCCCAGTCCAGCTCCGGCATGTGCTTGAAGTTCATGCCGTAGATTCCGGCAAGCGCGGTCGGGATCGCGATGATCGCGAGCCAGGAGGCAAGCTTCTTGGAGACCGCCGTCTCCTGGGCCTGGCCGACCAGCAGGCTTGCTTCGAAGGCGAAGGCCAGCACCTCGCGCATCGAATCGATCCGCTCCTGGATGTTCCTGACGTGGTCGGTGACGTCGCGGAACAGCGGCTGCATCGTCGCGCGCACCATCGCCAGCTCGTCATGCTCGAGCCGGCGGCAGACCTCGACCAGAGGGCCGATCGCGGTCCGGAGCCGCAAGAGGTCGCGGCGCAGCATGTAGAGCCGTTCGATCTGCGCCTTGCTGATCGCCTTGGAGAGCACGTCATCCTCGATGCTCTCGACCTCTTCGTGAATGCTCTCGAGCACGGGCGAGTAGTTGTCGACGATGAAATCGAGGATGGCGTAGAGGATGTAGTCCTCGCCGCGCGCGAGCGCTCGCGGGCAGCTTTCGCAGCGTTCGCGCACCGGCGTGTAGGACGTCGACGCGCCGTGCCGCACCGAGACCAGATAGCCTTCGCCGACGAAGATGTGCGTCTCGCCGAAGGCGATCCGGCCCTCGATCAGCTGCGCGGTCCGCGCCACGATGAAGAGGGCCTCACCATATTGCTCGATCTTCGGTCGCTGATGGGCGTGGTTGGCGTCCTCGATGGCGAGCTCGTGCAGGTCGAACTGCTTCTGCACCGCGCTGAGCAGCGCCATGTCAGGCTCGTGCAGCCCGATCCAGACCACGTGGCCGGGTTTCGCGCGCCAGCTCGAGGCCTCGCTGATGGCGATATTGGCGACGCGCCGGCCGTCGACATAGGCACCGGCGGCAATGACGCCCTCGGTGGACACCGGCTCGGAGAGGGATGCGGGCAGCGACGGGACATTCATGGCTTTAATCCCGGGCGAATCGATCGGCCGAATGGCGGGCTATGGCCTGTGCACAACGCTCGCCGCCAAGGCTAGCACTGGTAAAATCCCCGTCAAATGGATATGTCTGCTGCCGATTTGGCAGTCGTGCCAGCCCCATTCCAATCCTCGTTCGGAACCTCTGCCATGAAAGCCGCCATCCTCGTCTTTCCCGGAATCAACCGCGAGCGCGACATGGCGCGTGCCTTGAGGCTGATCTCGGGGAGCGAGCCCACAATGGTCTGGCATGCCGAGACGTCGCTGCCCGATGGCACCGACCTCGTGGTGGTGCCCGGCGGTTTCTCCTATGGCGATTATCTGCGCTGCGGCGCGATTGCGGCGCGGGCGCCGGTGATGGACGCGGTGCGCGACTACGCGGCCAAGGGCGGCCTCGTGCTCGGCGTCTGCAACGGATTTCAGATCCTCTGCGAATCCGGCCTCTTGCCCGGCGTCCTGATGCGCAATGCGCGGCTGAAATTCATCTGCCACGACGTGCATCTCCGTGTCGAGCGCTCCGACACGCCGTTCACGCGCGGCTACAATGCAGGGCAGGTGATCCGCGTGCCCATCGCGCATGGCGAGGGCAATTATGCGGCGGACGCGGAGACCATCAAGCGGCTCGAAGGCGAGGGGCGCGTGCTTTACCGCTATTGCTCGGCCGACGGCGCGATCGACGATGTCAGCAACATCAATGGCGCCGCGCAATCCATCGCCGGCATCGTCAACGACAAGGGCAACGTGCTCGGCATGATGCCGCATCCGGAAAACCACGTCGAAGACATCATGGGCTGCACCGACGGCCGCGGCCTGTTCGCCGGCCTCACCGCGCATCTGGAAAAAGCCGCGTGATTGCGTTCGTGCTGAAGCGGCTCTCGGCCGCTGTCGCCGTCGTTGCGTTCGCGACGGCCGCGTTCGCGCAGGATTTCCCCAAGCGTCCCGTCACGATGATCGTGCCGTTCGCGGCCGGCGGCACGTCCGACGTGATCGCGCGCACCGTTGCCGAGCAGATGGGCATCGCGCTCGGCCAGACCATGGTGATCGAGAACGTCGCCGGCGCCGGCGGCTCGACCGCACTGGCGCGCGCCTCCCGCGCCGAGCCTGACGGCTACACCATTGCGATCGGCAATGCCGGCACCAACGCCGCGACCTATACGATCTATCTCAAACTGCCGTTCACGCCGGACTCCTTCGTGCCGATTGCCATGGTGGCGAAAACGTTCGGCATCATCGCCGTGCGCAAGGATTTTCCGGCGAAGGATCTGAAGGAGTTCGTCGCCTACGCCAAGGCGAACCCCGGCAAGATCAATCTCGGCCATGCCGGCGTCGGCTCTTCGAATTACCTGATCTGCAAGAGCTTCATCACAGCCGCGGGGATCGACGCGACGCTGGTCGGCTATCGCGGCGCCGCGCCCGCGCTCACCGACGCCATCGGCGGCCAGATCGACGGCGTCTGCGATGCGGCAGCCTCCGTCTCGCAGTCGATCAACGAGAAGCTGGCGCGCGGGCTCGTGGTCGGCTCGACCGTGCGGCTCGCGACAGTGCCGGATCTGCCGACGTCGGCCGAAGCCGGCCTGCCCGAATTCGAAGCGCAGGGCTGGAATGGCCTGTTCGCGCCCAAGGGCACCCCGCCGGCGGTCATCGCCAAGCTGAATGCCGCTGCGCGCACGGCGGTCGAAACCGACGCGGTGAAGAAGCGGTTCGCCGACCTCTCGACCGTGGCCCCCGATGCCGACGAGCACACGCCCGAGGTGCTGCAAAAGCTCGTGACGCGCGACATCGAGAAGTACCGCAAGATGCTGGCGGACGACGCCAAGCCATAGCTAGCGCCGTTTCAGCCGTTCCGTCGGCACCGTCATCGCGGCGACGCCCGCCATGACCAGCACCAGTCCCAACGCCAGGTTCGAGGGCACGCTCTCGCCGAGCAGCATTACGGAGAGGCCGACGCCGATCGGGATGCGTAAATAGCCTTGTGCGTTCGTCGTCAGCGTGCCGAGCCTGCCGAGGCACATGTAGAACAGCATCAGCCCCAAGGCGCTGGAGACGATGCCCATGACGATGGTCGCCATGATCGCGGTCGGCGTCGGGTGCAGCGTCCATGGCTGGTCGATGATCAGCGAAGGCGGCAGCAGCACGAGGCCGCCGAACAGCAGCGAGCCGGCTGCCACCACCATGGGATCATATTCGGACAGCCGCAGCCCGAAGATGGTTGCGCAGGCGAACGAGATGGTGGCGAGCAGGATGGCGATCTCCGCCACGATCTCGCTGCCGAAGCCGCGCAGCGCATCCAAGCCGACGATGGCGATGGTGCCGGCAAGGCCGAGAATCGCACCCAACAGCTTCAGCAGCGTTGCCGGCTCGTGACGCGTGATCAGCGAGGTGATCAGGAAGGCGAAGATCGGCGTGGTCGAGGCCAGCACCACCGTGTTCGACGCCGGCACATAGAGCTGCGACCAGGTGATGATCAAGAACGGAACGGTCGAGTTGATCAATTGCTGGACCGCGAACAGCTTCCAGGCCTTCGCGTCGGTCGGGATCCTGACGCCGCGCATCCACAGGATCGCGAACAGGAAGGCGGCCGCGATCAGCGAGCGCGCCGAGATGAAGGTCACGGGCGGGATCGTATCCAGCGCGAGCTTGGCCAGCGGATAGGTTGAACTCCAGCAGCAGGCCAGCGCGACCAGCAGCGCATAGTCGCGCCAGTTGCGCGCGCCGGCGGCGGGCATGGACGGCAATTGCGGGGCCGTGGCGCGAGCCGTCGGCGGTGTGCTCTGCGGCACCTTGGTGTTGCTCCCCGGCGCGACAGCGCTCGATACAAGTCTGGGCGACGGGGCGCCAAAAGGAAAGGTAGCGAGCTATGCGTTTGGCTGCGGTGCAGGCTTCCGCTTCACCCGCTTGATCGTGCCGGAGAACGTGAACAGGGGCCGCCCGCCTGATGTCAGCTTGCCGCGCAGGAAGATCAGCGAGCCGCCGGCGCGGGAGACTTCGCCGACGCATTCGATCAACTCGCCTTCGCGCGCCGCGTCGAGGAAGTCGCAGGCGAAATTGGTGGTCACGGCCGGCCCATCCAGCTCGTGGGTGGCGATCGCGAACAGGCAATAGTCGGCAAACGCCATGAAGCAGCCGCCATGGACGTTTCCGGAGCCGTTGAGGTGCTTTTTCTCGACCCGGAACGCCGAGCGGACGCTGCCGTCGTCTTCTATCTTGTGCCAGAACGGGCCGATATGGCTCTCAAAACTGTCGCGAATCCAGGTTCGCCAGCCCTGGAATTCCCCATCGGTGGCGATGTGGAGGTCGGGGCGGCGAGGCGGGGGCGCTTTGGTCAATTCGTGCAAGGAAATGGGCCTTCAATTGCGGGTCTTTTGCCCTTAAATCCGATCTGTCCGCGCTGTGCAATTCCTGTTCCCGCAGCCCCCGGCCGCAAAACGTGGGACAGCGGGAAAATGCGCCATAAAGGGCTTTTCCAAGCCGCCCGATGTTCCTAAGAACGGCCAACTGCTGCCGAAAGCCCAAATTCCATGAAGAACGAACCCAAGATCACCCCCGAGCTGATTGCCGCCCACGGGCTCAAGCCCGACGAGTATGAGCGCATCCTGAAGCTGATCGGGCGGGAGCCGACCTTCACCGAGCTCGGCATCTTCTCGGCGATGTGGAACGAGCACTGCTCGTACAAGTCCTCCCGCCTCCATCTGAAGGGCTTGCCGACCAAGGCGCCCTGGGTGATCCAGGGCCCGGGCGAGAATGCCGGCGTGATCGACATCGGCGACGGCCAGGCCGTGGTCTTCAAGATGGAGAGCCACAACCACCCGAGCTACATCGAGCCGTACCAGGGCGCGACCACCGGCGTCGGCGGCATCTTGCGCGACGTCTTCACCATGGGCGCGCGTCCGATCGCCTGCCTCAACGCGCTGAGTTTTGGCGCGCCCGAACATGCCAGGACCCGGCATCTCGTCTCCGGCGTCGTCGCCGGGGTCGGCGGCTATGGCAATTCCTTCGGCGTGCCGACGGTCGGTGGTCAGGTGCGCTTCCACACCCGCTATGACGGCAACATTCTCGTCAACGCGATGGCGGTCGGCCTCGCCGATACCGACAAGATCTTCTATGCGGCCGCCTCCGGCGTGAACATGCCGATCGTCTATCTCGGCTCCAAGACCGGCCGCGACGGCATCCACGGCGCCTCGATGGCCTCGGCCGAGTTCGACGACAAGTCCGAGGAGAAGCGTCCGACCGTGCAGGTCGGCGATCCCTTCGCCGAGAAGCTGCTGTTAGAGGCTTGTCTCGAGATCATGGAGAAGGGCTGCGTCATCGCGATCCAGGACATGGGCGCGGCGGGGCTGACGTGTTCGGCGGTCGAGATGGGCGCCAAGGGCGACCTCGGCGTCGATCTCGATCTCGATGCGGTGCCGACGCGCGAGATCGGCATGAGCGCCTACGAGATGATGCTCTCGGAGAGCCAGGAGCGCATGCTCATGGTGCTCAAGCCCGAGAAGGAGAAAGAGGCCGAGGCGATCTTCAAGAAGTGGGGCCTCGATTTCGCCGTGGTCGGCTACACCACGCCGAGCAAGCGCTTCGTGGTCAAGCATGGCGGCGACGTCATGGCCGATTTGCCGATCAAGGAGCTCGGCGACGAGGCGCCGCTCTATGACCGCCCGCATGTCCCCTCCGCCGCTTTGCCGGTCGTGCATGCGCGCGAAGTGGTGGCCCCGATGGGGCTCGGTGCCGCGCTCGAAAAGCTGATCGGCACGCCCGACATGTGCAGCAAGCGCTGGGTCTGGGAGCAGTACGACCACGTCATTCTCGGCAACACCATGCAGCGTCCGGGCGGCGATGCCGCCGTCGTGCGGGTGCAGGACGGTCCGAAGGGCCTGGCGCTGACCGTCGACGTGACGCCGCGCTATTGCGAAGCCGATCCGTTTGAAGGGGGCAAGCAGGCGGTGGCGGAAGCCTGGCGCAACATCACCGCCGTCGGCGGTAAGCCGCTCGCGATCACTGACAACCTAAATTTCGGCAATCCCGAGCGGCCCGAGATCATGGGCCAGTTCGTCGGCTGCCTGAAGGGTATCTCGGAAGCCTGCCGCACGCTCGACTTCCCGGTCGTGTCCGGCAATGTCTCGCTCTACAACGAGACCAACGGCCGCGCGATCCTGCCGACGCCCTCGATCGGCGGCGTCGGCCTGCTCGACGACTTCACCAAGTCGGCCTCGCTTGCCTTCAAGGCCGAGGGCGAGGCGATCCTCCTGATCGGCGAGACCCATGGCTGGCTCGGCCAGTCCGTTTACCTGCGCGACATCTGCGGTCGCGAGGAGGGCGCGCCGCCGCCGGTCGACCTCGCGGCCGAGAAGCGCAACGGCGACTGCGTGCGCGGCATGATCCATGCGGGCACCGCGACCGCCGTGCACGATCTCTCCGACGGTGGCCTTTTGATCGCGCTCGCCGAGATGGCGATGGCGAGCGGCATCGGCGCAAAACTGCTCGCGGCGCCGACCGCGCTGGTGCCGCAGGCCTATTGGTTCGGCGAGGACCAGGCGCGCTATCTCGTTACCGTGCCGGAAACGGAAGCCGGCCGCGTGCTCGCCAAGATGCGCGGCTGCGAGGTGCCCTGCGTGCGGATCGGCACCACCGGCGGCGACGCCCTCGCGATCGCGGGCGAGGCACCTGTAACGATCAAGGCGCTGCGAACCTCGTTCGAGCGCTGGCTGCCGGAGTATATGGGCGGCAAGGCGGCGTAAGGCGCTTCCGCAAACTCCGTCATTGCGAGCGCAGCGAAGCAATCCAGAGCCTCACCGCCGAGGCACTCTGGATTTGCTTCGTCGCAAGAGCTCCTCGCAATGACGAATGGAAAGAGCTCGGCCTCACAATACGTGCGTGGCCCCCGGAATCTTCCGCAAGCCCGCCGTCAGGCCCCAGCTCAAGATCACCGTGAGCACGAAGCCGATCGTGGCTTTCACGATCGCAGGCAGCGTATAGTCGAACAGCGCGTACTGGATCCACAACGCGATCGGATAGTGCACCAGGAAGATGCCGTAGGCGTCCGCCTGCATGCGGTCGAGCAGGTTCGGGCCCGGCGATTTCTGGTGCAGGAAGAACGCGAGAATCGCAAGCAGGATCGAACCTGAGAACAGCACGAAGAACGTGCCGTAGATGGCCTGGTACCAGTGCGGCTGCGGGTCTGGATTGCCCAGAACTTCGCGCTTGATGTAGATCATGCCCCACATCAGGCAGTAGGGGATCAGCGTCGCGATCACCCACAGCCAGCGCTGTTTCGGCAACTGGCCACCGGCGCTGAGGATGCCGCGGTCGAAGTTCGCAGCTCCAACACTGACGCCGATGAAGAAATAGGCGAAGTAGAGCAGGATGCGGCTTGCCTGCACCGAGAACGGCCCGAGCTCGAACCATTTGCTGCCGCCGAAATAGAGCAGCGCCGGCACGTAGGCGATGGTCGTGACGACGACGAGCAGCAGCCAGAATACAGCCGGCTGGTCGAATCCGCGCAGCGACACGCGGTTGCCTGGGTCGACCAGATGCGCGGAGACCCGGTAGAGCAGGCTCGCGGTGAGGTCGAACGCCAGCAGCACCCACACGAACCAGATCGGGCCGCTCGGCCACGGGCCAACCGTGATCGTCTTCCACCAGAATGCCGTGAAGCTCAGCCCGGGATCGTGCCGCAGCGCGATCGCGTAATAGGCGAGCGGGATGACGGTGAACGCCGCGATCGCGAACGGCAGCCCGAGCCGCAACAGGCGGTCGCGGAGAAAAACTGACGGCGCCTTGCGCGCGATGCCCGACCAGGTGAACAGTCCCGACAGAAAGAAGAACATCGCCATGAAGAAGCTGTCGGTGGCCAGCACGATCACGTCGAAACCGGCCCAGGACGCCGGGTCGGTGTGCCCGAAATAGGTGTAGGGAATGACGGCGTGGTGCAGCAGCACCACCAGCGTGAGGAAGGTGCGGGCGCGATCGAGCGACAGATTGCGCGCCTTGGCCTTCGGCACCGCGTGCGCCTCTGCGCCGATCGTCGCTGAATGTGACATCGTCATCGTGGCCGCCCCGGTCGCGCTTTCCGTCCCGGCCGGACTTTGCCGCCGGGAACCGGATTCAGCAAGGGTCGTTTGGGACGCCCGCAGGTCTCAAGACCGCTAGGAACCAGTTCCCCGCGACGAAGTTAGCGTTCGCCAAAAGGGCTTGGGACCGCGGCAAGCGGTACAATTTCGGAGCTGGCGATGACGATCCTGAAATGGGCGCTGATCTTCTTACTTGTCTCGATCGTGGCCGGCGTGCTCGGCTTCACCGGCATCTCGGCCGCCTCCGCCGACATCGCCCGCTTCCTGTTCTACGTGTTCGTCGCGATCTTCCTGGTGCTGCTGATCCTGGGGCTCACGATATTCAGGGCGTAGCGGGGCTGCTCCAGCATTCCCAGTCGTCATGCCCGGGCTTGTCCCGGGCATCCACGTCGCTGTATCCGCGATTGGCCAAGAACGTGGATGGCCGGGGCGAGCCCGGCCATGACGCAAGCAGCTACCCCACTTCCTCGATCTTCACCTTGTCCGGATAGAAGGCGAGATGACCGGAAATCTCGGTCATCGCGGGGAAGGGCGCCTCATAGGTCCAGATCGCGTTATCCAGCGTCTTGCCGTCGGCCTTGACGCTGTAATAGCTCGCATCCCCCTTGTAGGGACAGTGGGTGACGCGGTCGGTGCGCTCCAGCAGCGCCATGTTGGCGTCCTGTCGCGGCACATATTGCACCGCCGGATATTTCGCCTCTTTCAGCGTCAGCGCCTTGGTGGTCTCGGCGATCACGATATCGCCGGCCGTGACGCGGACGCGCCGGGGATTTGGGGTAATGGTGATGGGGTGGTCGGGCCCTGGAAGCTTCATGATTTCACGCCTTTTCGATCACTCTGCCGCGCGCGGCACTTTGTCGTGGCTTTATCCAGATCGGATCACCGATATAGTGCCGGAAGGCGTGACGTAGAAGGCCGTTCACGCTAAGTTTGGCCCCGCCGGCAAGTTTGGCTTTGCAGATATGGACCCCGGCAGCGATTCGACGACAAGGCTGATTGCAGCCGAGACAGGAGCACGACCCGAATGCCAATGGACGCCCACGATATCGAGGCGATGATCAAGGCGGCGATCCCCGATGCCGAGGTGACCATCCGTGACCTCGCCGGGGACGGCGATCACTATGCCGCGACCGTGATCTCGGAGACCTTCCGCGGCAAGTCCCGCGTCCAGCAGCACCAGATCGTCTATCAGTCCCTGCGCGGCCAGATGGGCGGCGTGCTGCATGCGCTGGCGCTGCAAACCGGGGTGCCGGGCGCCTGATCTGATCGTGACGGGGGGATGACGATGGCTGCGGACAATCCGCGCGGCGCGATGTTCCGCGTCATCCTGCCGAACCAGCACAGCCGCGTCACCAATGCCGAGCTGTTCTTCGACCTGGTCTTCGTTTTCGCGATCACGCAGGTCTCGCACACATTGCTGCACCATTTCACCCCGCTCGGTGCCGTGCACGTCGCGGTGCTGTTTCTCGCGGTATGGTGGGTGTGGGTCTACACCGCCTGGGTCACCAACTGGCTCGATCCCGAGCTGACGCCGGTCCGCATCCTGATCTTCCTGATGATGCTGGGCGGCCTCGTGCTGTCGACGACGATCCCGACCGCCTTCGAGGGGCGGGGCCTGTGGTTCGCGATCGCCTACGCAACCATGCAGGTCGGGCGCACCGCCTTCTGGATGTTTGCAACGCCGCGGCATCGAACTGCGGTCCGGCACAATGCGATCCGCATCCTGACGTGGCTCTCGGTCTCCGCAATCTTCTGGATCCTCGGCGGCCTCACCCATGACGAGACGCGGCTGTGGTTCTGGATCGTGGCACTGACGATCGAATACATCTCGCCGGCGGTGCGCTTCTGGGTCCCCAAGCTGGGCTTCTCGTCGGTGGAGGCCTGGGCCGTCGAAGGCGGCCACATGGCCGAGCGCTGCTCGCTCTTCGTCATCATCGCGCTTGGCGAGGCCGTCGTCGTCAACGGCGCGACCTTTGCCGAACTGGGCTGGACCGCGGACAACATTCTGGCCTTCGTCTCCGCGCTGGTCGGCAGCATCGCGATGTGGTGGGTCTATTTCCACAAGGGCGCCGAGGCCGGCGCCGAGCGCATCTCGAAATCCGCCGAATCCGGCCGGTTGGCGCGGCTCGCCTATACCTATCTGCATATGCCGATCGTCGCCGGCATCATCCTGACCGCGGTCTCCGACGAGCTGGTGCTGAAGCATCCGCTCGGCCATTCAGACATCAGGACCATCGTCAGCACGATCGGCGGTCCCTTGCTATTCCTTGTTGGCACCATCCTGTTCAAGCACGCGATCCGCGGCTTCCTCCAGCTCTCGCACGGGATTGGCATCATCGCGCTCGCGGCGCTGTCGTGGTTCGCTGCCGAGCTGTCCCCTCTATGGCTGTCGGTCGCCGCGACGGTGATCATGATCGTCGTTGCGGTGTGGGAGTCGGTGTCGCTGGGATCGGCGCCGGACGAGGCTGGGGAGCATTGAGCCGGCGCCATCGGCGCCAGAGCGCTTACTCCGCCGCCTCCAGCGCGTGCACCGAGAACATCTTCGCGGCATCCGTCCAGCTCTCGCGCACCCGCCAGCCCGCGCCCTGCGCCAGCGCGGCAAAACGCTCGATGCTGTATTTGTAGCTGTTCTCGGTATGAATGCTCTCGCCCGGGCGGAACGAAAAGCTGGTGCCGAGCAGGCGCACGGTCTGGCTCTTCTTGCTGATCAGGTGCATCTCGATGCGGTGCCGCTCGCGATTGTAGATCGCACGATGGGTGAAGGCGGAGAGATCGAAATTGCCGCCGAGCTCGCGATTGATCCGCACCAGTACATTGAGGTTGAAACGTGCGGTGACGCCGGCGGCATCGTTATAGGCGTCGTGGAGCAGGCGCTCCTCCTTCTCAAGGTCGGCGCCGATGATCATCTGCGCACCCCGGCCCAGGATGGCGCGCGCGCTGCTCAGGAAGGCCTGCGCTTCATGCGGCTCGAAATTGCCGATGGTCGAGCCCGGGAAGAACCCGACCTTGGGCATCGGCGCCACCGCCTTGGGCAGCTCGAACGGGGTGGTGAAGTCGGCCGCCACCGGGTAGATGCCGAGTGACGGAAAATCCCGCTTCAGGCCGTTCGCCTGCGCCGTCAGGAAATCGCCGGAGATGTCGACGGGCACATAGGCCGCGAACTTGCAGTGGTTGAGCAGCAGGCGGACCTTTGTGGTCGCGCCTGCGCCGAATTCGACAAGGGCCGCGTGCTCCGGGATGATTTTCGCGATCTCGCTGCCGCGCTCCTTCAGGATCGCAAGCTCCGTGCGCGTCGGGTAATATTCGGGCAGGCGCGTGATTGCCTCGAACAATTCCGATCCGGCCGCATCATAGAAATATTTCGGCGACAGCTTTTTCGGCTGCTGCGAGAGGTCCTCAATGGCCTCGCGCGCGAAGGCAGTGGTCTGCTCGTCGGGAAGATGGGCTTCGGCCAAAGCGCTGGCGTGCACATTCATGGTACTCTCCTGAACGCGCTGTCCGGCGCGCATTTTGTCGTCGGATGAGAATTTTACTCGTAGTCGGCAAGCCGCAGTCCCGTGAACTGCCAGCGGTGGTGCGGATAAAAGAAGTTGCGATAACTGATACGGCTGTGCCCCTCCGGGGTTGCAAGCGAAGAGCCGCGCAGCACCAGCTGGTTAACCATGAACTTGCCGTTGTATTCGCCGAGCGCGCCTTCGATCGCCCGATAGCCGGGGTAGGGCGAATACGAGCTGCGGGTCCACTGCCAGACGATGCCGAAGGCATCGTTGAGCTGGCCCGCGCGGGCCGCGACCTCCCACTCCATCTCGGTCGGCAGATGCTTTCCGGCCCAGCGCGCGAAGGCGTCGGCCTCGTAATAGCTGACATGGCAGACCGGTGCGTCGGGGTCGACCGGCTTGAGGCCGGCCAGCGTCATGACCTGCCATTGGCCGTCGACCTCGCGCCAATGGCCCGGGGCCTGCCAGTCGTCCTTGTTGGCGGCGGCAAAGCCGTCCATCAGCCACAGTGTTGCGTTCGCGTAGCCGCCATCGCGCATGAAGGCCAGCCATTCGCCATTGGTGACGAGATTGCGTGCGATCTTGACCGGGCCGACGAGCGCGCGGTGGGCCGGCTTCTCGTTGTCGAAATGGAAGCTGTCCTCGACATGGCCGACGGTGTGGATGCCCTCGTTGAGAATCAGCCAGTCGTTGCCGACGCGCGTTGCGGACGGAAAGCGCCAGTCCCGATCGTAGGCGGGATAGATCGGGTTCTGCGCAAAGGCGTGCAGGATATCGGTGAACATCAATTCCTGATGCTGCTGCTCGTGATTGAGCCCGACCTCGACCAATGGGGCGAGGGCACGGAGCTTGTCCTCGCCGGCCTCGCGGAAGAACTTCACGACCGCAGCATCGACATAACTGCGATAGGCGCCGACCTCGCTTGCACTGGGACGGGTGATGTCGCCGCGGTGATTCCGGGCATGACGGGGCCCTGCGCTGACGTAATAGGAATTGAACAGGAAGGCGAAATCGGGGTGGAAGGGCTGGTAGCCGGGGCAATGTTCGCGGAGCACGAACTGCTCCCAGAACCAAGTGGTGTGCGCCCGGTGCCATTTCGCCGGGCTCGCATCCGGCATGGATTGGATCTGCTGGTCCTCCGGCGAGAGCGGCGCGGCACGGCGCTCGGTCTCGTTGCGGACGGTGAGAAAGGCATCCTCAAGCCGCCGGGCGAGGTTGCTCGGGTCGACCGACGGTGACGAAAGCGGCGGACTGGCCGTAGCGGAGGCTTGTTTCGTCACGTTTTTCTCCAGACAGGACAAGAGAACGTTGTTGGCGTTGCCGGGTTCCAAAACGCCGGGTTCGTCCTAGATAGGGGCTCCGGGACGGTATGAAAGTCCTCCCTGACCATGATATTCGTGCCATCATGCAACGGGCCGGCGGTGCCGAGAGAGGTCCGCCCAGCGGCCGCTCGCCGCCATTTTACTTTGGATGCACAACGGTTTGGGCTACATATATAGGCAAGGATCGGGTTAAATCGGCTGAGCCGGCCCGAAGCGATTGGAGTGGGCTCCGCCCCATAAGGACACGGATATGAGCATCGAGGAATTCATCGCCAACGAAGTGAAGTCGAACGACGTGGTTCTGTTCATGAAGGGCACACCGCAATTTCCGCAGTGCGGGTTCTCCGGCCAGGTCGTCCAGATCCTCGACCACATCGGCGTCGGCTATAAAGGCCTCAACGTTCTCGAATCCGCCGAACTGCGCAACGGCATCAAGGACTATTCGAACTGGCCGACCATTCCGCAGCTCTATGTGAAGGGCGAGTTCGTCGGCGGCTGCGACATTGTCCGCGAGATGTTCCAAGCCGGTGAATTGCAGCAGCTCTTCTCCGAAAAGGGCGTCGCTGTCGCGGCCTGATAGGTGACCCAGCTGACGCGCCGGATCGGCGGCGCGGAGCTCAAGGTCGTCGTTGCTGACATCACCACGCTGAGCGTTGACGCCATCGTCAACGCGGCCAATACGTCGCTCCTGGGCGGGGGCGGCGTCGATGGCGCGATTCATCGGGCGGCCGGGCCCGAGCTTCTCGCCGAGTGCCGGAAGCTCGGAGGATGCCCGACCGGCGATGCCAAGATCACCACGGGCTACCTTCTCCCTGCGCGCCATGTGATTCATGCCGTCGGCCCGGTCTGGCACGGCGGCACTTGCGGTGAGGCAGAGGCGCTGGGCTCCTGCTATCGCCGTGCGCTTGAGCTCTGTGAGGCCAATCAGCTGACCTCCGTGGCGTTCTCCGCAATTTCAACCGGGGTTTACGGCTTTCCGGCCGACCAGGCCGCAAAGATTGCGGTCCATGCAACCATTGAAGCCCTGCCGGCCGCGCCGCTGGTCGCCGACGCCATATTTTGTTGTTTCTCGGAAAAGAGCGCGGCTCTGCACGCGGACGTTTTGGCGCGGTATGGCGGCCCTTGTGCCTGATGACGCGGTCGGTACACTCCCGCCGGGCCATGTTCCGGGGAGGGGATATGATTGCACAATCTGGACTGCGCGCGCTGGTCTGCGCCGCGCTTGTGTCGTTGGGTACGATGTCGTTCGCGCGGGCGGAGGGCACCTACGAGATTCCGGCCGGTGCGCATTTCAATCCGGACAAGCTCGCCAGGATCACCGAGTTCTTCAAGAACGAGGTCGCGACCGGCAAGATCGCCGGCGCAAACGTGCTCATCAAGCAACATGGCAAGCCGGTGTACCACGAAGTCTTCGGCGTGCAGGACGCGGTCAGCAAGGCGCCGATCACCGACAAGACGATCTTCCGTCTGTTCTCGATGAGCAAGGCGATCGCTTCCGTTGTCGCAGTGAAGTTGATCGAGGAAGGTACGATCAAGCTCGACGATCCCGTCTCGAAATACATTCCGTCCTTTGCCAATGTGAAAGTCGGCGTCGAGAAGAAGGCCGAGGACGGCACCAAGTCGCTCGAGCTCGTGCCGCCGAACCGGCCGATGACGGTGCACGATTTGATGACGCACACCTCGGGCGTCACCTACGGCTTCTACGGCGACAGCCTGGTCCGCAAGGCCTATCGCGAGGCCAACATCTATGCCGGCGATTTCGACCTCGCGGAGTTCGCCGAGCGCATCGCAAAACTTCCGCTGCACAACCAGCCGGGCGCACTGTGGCAATACGGCCATTCCACCGACATCCTGGCGCGGGTGATGGAGGTCGCGGCCGGCAAGCCGCTGATCGAGATCGAGCGGGAGAAGCTGCTCGACCCGCTCGGCATGGTCGACACCGGCTTCTTCGTCACCGATCCCGAGAAGCAGAAGCTGCTGGCGCAGCCGGTGCCGAACGACAGCGATTTCCGGGTCGGGCGGATCAACGATCCGACGGTCGTCAAGAAGATCCAGTTCGCCAGCGGCGGTATGGTCACGACCATGGCCGATTATGAGCGCTTTACGCAGATGCTGCTCAACGGCGGCAGCCTCGACGGCAAGACGATTCTCAAACCGGAGACGTTCAAGCTGATGGTGACCGACCAGATCGGCCCCAAATCGGGCGTCGATCGCGATTATTTCTACTTCCCCGGCGATGGTTTCGGCTTCGGTCTCGGACTTGCGGTCCGCACCGATCCCGGCAACGCCAAACCGCCGCCGCCCGGCGATCTCGGCGAATTGAAATGGGACGGCGCCTCCGGCTGCTATTTCGTGATCGACCCCAAGCAGGACATGTTCTTCGTTCTGCTGGAGCAGACCCCGACCGAGCGCCAGCGCGTGCAGCGGACATTGAAGCAGCTGGTTTATGAAGCGATGGAGAATTGACATGTTCGGGCGCCGCGCATTGGTCGCGGCGCTCGTCCTTCTCGCCGGCGGCATCGTTGCGAAGGCGGGCTCGGAGAGACCTGCGGCCCGCCCGCTCTCGCCCGCGGGGCTGACGAAGGTTTCCGACTACATCCGCAACGAGGTCGCCACCGGCAAGATCCCCGGCGCCATCCTGCTGCTTCAGCAGCACGGCAAGCCGGTGTATTACCAGAATTTCGGCGTCCGCGACGTCGCGACCGAACTCTCGATGAGCGCCGACACAATCTTCCGCCTCTACTCAATGTCGAAGCCGGTCACCTCAGTCATGGCGATGATGCTGGTTGAGGAGGGCAGGCTTTCGCTCGACCATCCCGTCTCGAAATACATTCCGGCCTTTGCCGGCATGAAGGTCGGCATCGAGAGGAAGGCCGAGGACGGCAAAGTCGCCCTGGCGCTGGAGCCGCTGGAGCGACCCATCACGATCAAGGATCTGCTGCGCCACACCTCAGGGCTGCCTTACGGCTATTACGGCGGCGGTATGGTCCGCGAGCTCTACGCGGACGCCAATCTCTTCAACAGCAATCTGACCAACGCCGAATTCGCCGCCAAGATCGCCACATTGCCGCTGGTCGAGCAGCCCGGCACGGTGTGGGATTACGGCTATTCCACCGACGTGCTCGGCCGCGTTGTCGAAATCATTGCCGGAAAGACGCTGCTGCAATTCGAGAAGGAGCGGCTGCTCGATCCGCTCGGCATGACCGAGACGGCTTTCTTCGTCGCAGATCCCGCCAAATTCCCGCTCATCGCCGAGCCGATGCCGGAGGATCGCAACATCAATCCGACGACGCAGGTCCGTGACATCAGGCGGCCCGCGATCTGGGAATCGGGCGGCGGCGGCATGGTCGGCACAGTCGGTGACTATGCCCGCTTCGCCCAGATGCTGCTCAACGGCGGCACTTATCAGGGCCGGCGCTATCTCAAGCCAGAAACCATCGCGCTGATGGCCTCGGATCATATCGAGCCGGAAACGAAGATCGCGCGCGATCAGAACTATTATCCGGGCGGGTCTTCGGGCTTCGGTCTCGGCTTTGCCGTGCGCACCTCGGTGCCCCCTGGAACGGCGTGGCCGCTCGGGGAATATCGCTGGGACGGCGTCGGCGGCACGTTTTTCTTCATCGATCCCGAGGACGATCTGTTCGGGATCTTCATGGTGCAGACCCCGACGCAGCGCGGCCGGATTCAACTGACGCTGAAGACACTGATCTACCAGGCGATGGGCCGGTAGCTTTTCGTCTAGCCCCGCTGTCGTAGTCCGGATGGAGCGAAGCGCAATCCGGGACCGCTGCCGATGTCGCCCCGGATTTCGCTGCGCTCCATCCGGGCTTCTGTAACGGGCCTTGGTTAGTCAATCCCTTTTTGCGGCATCCTCTCGCCGGGAACCTGCTT